>NZ_JBFUKK010000002.1:0-400664 GCF_056400885.1 Arthrobacter sp. P4_H3 | reverse complement strand
CTACTCCATGTTCGGCTTCCAGCGCACCGGCGACGCCTTCTGGGCCGCCGCGGACCAGATGACCCGAGGCTTCATCATCGGGGCCACCGCCGGCCGCACCACCCTCACCGGCGAAGGACTCCAGCACGCCGACGGGCACTCCCCCATCCTCGCCGCCACCAACCCGGCAGTGGTCACCTACGACCCCGCCTACGGCTACGAAATGGGCCACATCATGCGCAACGGCATCGAGCGCATGTACGGACCGGACTCCACGGACCGGAACCTGATGTACTACATCACGGTCTACAACGAACCCATCTCCCAGCCGGCTGAGCCGGAGGAGCTGGACGTTGAAGGCGTGCTCAAGGGCATCTACCTGCTGGCACCGGCCAAGATTGACGGCCCCCGCACGCAGATCCTGGCCTCGGGTGTTTCGGTGCCGTGGGCGCTGGAAGCCCAGCGGCTCCTGGCCGAGGACTGGGGCGTCTCCGCCGACGTCTGGTCCGTCACGTCCTGGAACGAACTGCGCCGCGACGCCATGGCAGCGGAAGAGGACGCGTTCCTCAACCCGGGCCAGCCGGCACGGGTGCCGTTCGTCACGGCACAGCTGGAAGGGGCAACTGGTCCCATCGTGGCAGTCTCGGACTACATGAAGGCCGTCCCGGACCAGATCCGCCAGTTCCTCCCGAACGAGTTCGCCTCCCTCGGGGCGGACGGCTTCGGCTTCTCCGACACCCGGGCCGCGGCACGACGCTTCTTCAAGAACGACATCCACTCCATCGTGGTCCGTTCGCTGGAGATGCTCGCACGCCGCAGCGAAGTGGACGCCCAGGCTCCGGTCCAGGCAATTGAGAAGTACCGGCTCCACAATGTGAACGCGGGATCCACCGGGAACGCCGGTGGAGAGTCCTAACCCGTAAGCAGTAAATTGCGACGGCGGCTTCCACCTGACGGTGGGGGCCGCCGTCGTCGTTATGTGCCCTGCGTTCCGCGAAGCCGGCGGTCCTGTGACGCAGCACAAATCGAGTTGTAGCCTTTGCACAAATGGAGGTTGGCCTGCGCGCACCGTATGCTCGATGCATGGCAGAGCCAAACCCCACTCCCGCAAAGCGCAAGCCGGCATCGCGCGCCCTGACGCCGGAAAAAGCCCAGACATTGAAGAAACTCCGGGCCAGTGTGGGGCAATTGTCCACCACCACCATGCGCCAGCTGGAAAAATCGCTTCCCTGGTACAGCCGGCTGAGCTCCGATGAGCGGTCCGCCCTCGGCATGGTGGCCCAGAACGGGATCGCCGCTTTTGTGACGTGGTACGAGCGCCCCAGCTCGCCGTCGTGGATCCTCACCGACGTCTTCGGGACCGCCCCCACCGAGCTGACCCGCTCCATCAGCCTGCAGAAGGCCCTCCAGCTCATCAGGATCGTCGTTGAGGTGGTGGAGGACCAGGTTCCCGTGATCGCTCCGGAGGCGGACCAGCCTGCCCTCCGTGAAGCCGTCCTCCGCTATTCACGCGAAGTGGCTTTTGCTGCCGCCGATGTCTACGCCCGTGCCGCCGAATCGAGGGGCTCCTGGGACACCCGGCTGGAAGCACTGATCGTTGATGCGATCCTGCGCGGCGAAAACACGGACGCCCTGCGGTCCCGTATCGCCGCCCTCGGCTGGAAAGCGCAGGAGCGGTTTACCGTAATGGTGGGCAATTCGCCGTCGGAACCGAGCGCCAGCTACGTCAGCGAGCTGCGCCGGACGGCCGGACGGTTCGCAGAGGACGCCCTCGTGGGAATCCAGGGGGACCGCCTCATCCTGATCCTCGGCGGCGTCCAGGACCGGGAGAGTGCCTACCTGAAGCTCAGCGAACTGTTCGCCCCCGGCCCCGTTGTCTACGGCCCTGAAGCCGGCTCCCTGCTGGAAGCGAGCAGTTCGGCGCAGTCAGCCTTCGCCGGGCTGACGGCGGCGCGGGCCTGGCCCTCGGCGCCGCGCCCGGTGGCGGCTGACGACTTGCTGCCCGAGCGGGTTATTTCCGGGGACGATGCAGCCCGCCGGTCCCTCATCAAGAACATCTACCGCCCCCTGCTCGCCGCGTCCAACGGGCTGGTGGAGACCCTGGGAACCTACCTCGAACTGGGCCACTCGCTGGAGGCAACGGCGCGGGAACTCTTCGTGCACGCCAACACGGTCCGCTACCGGCTCAAGCGGGTTTGTGACGTCACCGGCTGGGATCCGTTGCTCCCCCGGGAGGCGTTTGTGCTCCAGGCGGCACTCGTGGTGGGACGACTTTCCGTGCCGCCCAAGGCGCCCACTGAACGCCAACCGTCCCGGAACGGCAACTGAACCGTTGTAGACTTCCTACAAACTGACCCAGTGAGCTTGGTGCATGAATACACCGAGAATCACGCGGTAATTTGGAAAGCTGGATACGTGCTTGCAATCGTCTGCCCTGGACAGGGCTCCCAGACCCCTGGTTTTCTGGCCCCTTGGCTGGAACTTCCTTCCGTCGCAGGCCATTTGGCCTCCCTCAGTGAAATAGCAGGCATCGACCTCACCGCACACGGCACCACGTCGGATGAGGAAACCATCAAGGACACGGCGGTGGCGCAGCCGCTGATCGTTGCGGCCGGACTGATCGCCGCCAAGGCGCTGTTCGACGTCGAGCTCAGCACCCTTCCCGTTGTCCTCGCCGGCCATTCGGTCGGCGAGATCACGGCGTCGGCGCTTGCCGGTGTCCTGACCGAGACCGAGGCCATGACCTTCGTACGGGAGCGTGCCAACAGCATGGCCGCCGCCGCCGCCGTCACGCCCACGGGCATGAGCGCCGTAGTCGGCGGGGACCCTGCCGAGGTCCTGGCGGCCATTGAGGCCGCCGGCGCCACACCGGCCAACGTGAACGGTGCAGGCCAGACCGTTGCCGCCGGCACGTTCGAGCAGCTCAAGGCCCTCGCGGACAATCCCCCGGCCAAGGCCCGCGTGATCCCGCTGAAGGTGGCCGGGGCCTTCCACACCTCACACATGTCCCCCGCCGTTGCGGCGTTGGAAGCGCTGAAGCCGACGCTTCAGCCGCAGAACCCGCAGGTGCCCCTTTTGTCCAACTTTGACGGCAAGGAAGTGACCGACGGCGGCGCGGCAGTCAACAGCCTCATCGCCCAGGTCTCCCGGCCGGTCCGCTGGGACCTGTGCATGGAAACGCTGGTACAGCGCGGCGTCACGGGCGTTATTGAACTTGCACCGGCCGGCACCCTGGCCGGACTCGCCAAGAGGGGCATGCCCGGGGTCAAGACGGTAGCCGTCAAGACTCCCGAGGACCTCACTGCCGCCCTTGCACTATTCGCAGAACTGGAGGGACAGGCATGAGCGCTCCCGCACTCAAGCAGGCACCGCTGCGGGAACACACCCGCATCCTGGGACTCGGCGCCTACCGGCCCGACGTCATCGTCACGAACGAGGATGTCTGCCAGTGGATCGATTCCTCGGACGAATGGATCCGGCAGCGCACCGGCATTGTGACCCGGCACCGCGCACCCGCGGATGTCAGCGTCATTGACATGGCCGAGGGCGCGGCCCGTGAAGCCCTGGCAAAGGCGGGAATCGAAGCCAGCCAGCTGGGCGCGGTCATCGTCTCCACCGTTACGCATCCCTTCGCTACGCCGTCCGCGGCTGCCAGCCTGGCGGACCGCCTCGGCGCCACGCCTGCTCCCGCATTCGACATCTCCGCCGCGTGCGCCGGCTACTGCTACGGCATTGCCCAGGGTGACGCCCTGGTCCGCTCCGGCGCGGCCGAGTACGTGCTGGTGGTCGGTGCCGAGAAGCTTTCGGACGTCATCGACAACACCGAACGCACCATTTCGTTCCTGCTCGGCGACGGCGCCGGCGCCGTCGTGATCGGCCCCTCTGAGACTGCGGGCATCGGTCCGTCGGTTTGGGGTTCGGACGGCAGCAAGTGGGATGCCATCGGCATGACACATTCCCTGCTGGATGTCCGCGAACTTGCCCTCACCGCGAACAAGGCAGGCTCGCTGAGCGCCGGGGAGGCCGCCGCAACCGACGCCGCCATCTGGCCCACCCTGCGCCAGGACGGCCAGACCGTCTTCCGCTGGGCGGTCTGGGAAATGGCCAAGGTGGCCCAGCAGGCCCTCGACGCAGCCGGCATCGCGGCCGAGGACCTCGTGGCCTTCATCCCGCACCAGGCGAACATGCGCATCATCGACGAGATGGTCAAGAAGCTCAAGCTTCCCGAAACCGTCAAGGTAGCCCGGGACATCGCCGAGGCCGGTAACACTTCGGCGGCTTCCATTCCGCTGGCCACGCACCGCCTGCTGCAGGAAAACCCCGAACTCAGCGGCGGACTCGCCCTGCAGATCGGGTTTGGCGCAGGCCTGGTCTTCGGCGCACAGGTCATCGTGCTCCCGTAGGCCGCACCCCTTTACCCACAACTGAATACGTTCTGCACAGCACGGATTCGCGAACCAAGCCGTAATCTCGGCTTGAATCATTTCCGGCAGCACCTGCCGGCAACAACAAGAAAAGGAGCCACCAATGGCTAGCAACGAAGAGATCCTGGCCGGCCTGGCTGAAATCGTCAACGAAGAAACCGGCCTCGCCACCGAAGCCGTCGAGCTGGACAAGTCCTTCACCGAGGACCTGGACATCGACTCCATCTCCATGATGACCATCGTGGTCAACGCTGAGGAAAAGTTCGGCGTGCGCATCCCGGACGAAGAGGTCAAGAACCTCAAGACCGTCGGTGACGCAGTCAGCTTCATCGCAAACGCACAGGCCTAGTCCTGGCTTCTGCCGGCAACGGCCGAACCTGGTAGCCGGTCCGGGGCGCTGGAATCAGCGCCCCGGACCGAACACCGCTGAATGACCTCAAGTTTCCCCACGCAGGCCCCGGCCAGGTATTTCCCGGACACGGCATGCGCACCGATAGAGAGTGATCCCATGGCACGCAAAGTAGTCATTACCGGTCTGGGTGCCACCACACCCATTGGCGGCGATGTCCCCACAATGTGGAAGAACGCGCTGAAGGGCGTCTCCGGCGCGCACACGCTCGAGGACGACTGGGTAGCCAAGTATGAACTGCCCGTTCACTTCGCAGCCCGCGCCTCAACCCCCGCACTGGAAGTCCTGAGCAGGGTAGAAGCAAAGCGAATGGACCCGTCCACGCAGTTCGGCGTCGTTGCCGCACGCGAAGCATGGGCAGACTCCGGCATTACGGAAGTCGACCACGACCGCCTTGCGGTGGCCTTCGCCACGGGCATCGGCGGCGTCTGGACGCTGCTGGACGCGTGGGACACCCTGCGCGAAAAGGGCCCGCGACGGGTCCTGCCCATGACGGTGCCGATGCTGATGCCCAACGGTGTGGCCGCTGCCGTGAGCCTGGACCTTGGCGCCCGTGCCGGCGCCCACACTCCCGTGTCCGCCTGCGCCTCCGGCACCGAGGCCCTGCACCTGGGGCTGGACCTGATCCGCTCCGGCAAGGCTGACGTCGTTGTTTGCGGCGGCGCCGAAGCAGCGATCCACCCCATGCCCATTGCCGCGTTTGCCTCGATGCAGGCCCTGTCACGCCGCAATGATGATCCCGCCGCTGCATCGCGCCCCTACGACACGGACCGCGATGGTTTTGTCATGGGTGAAGGCGCCGGCGCCCTGGTCATCGAGGCCGAAGAACATGCACTTGCCCGCGGAGCACGGATCTACGCCGAGCTCGCCGGCACGTCGGTGACGGCTGACGCCTACCACATCACCGCCCCCGACCCCGAAGGCCTGGGCGCCACCCGCGCGCTGAAGGCAGCGATGTTCGACGGCCGCATCCAGGCCGAGGACGTGGTCCACGTCAACGCACACGCGACTTCGACCCCCGTCGGCGACAAGCCCGAGTACACGGCTCTGCGTGCCGCACTGGGCACCCATGTGGACAACGTGGCGGTGTCCGCTACCAAGTCCCAGATGGGCCACCTGCTGGGCGCCTCCGGTGCCGTAGAGGCCGTGCTGACCGTGCTGGCTGTTTACGAGCGCAAGGCTCCGGTAACCATCAACCTGGAAAACCAGGACCCTGAGATCCCGCTCGACGTCGTCACCAAGACCGCACGTGACCTGCCTTCGGGCAGCATCGTGGCGCTGAGCAACTCGTTCGGCTTCGGCGGCCACAACGCCGTCATCGCCGTCCGGAGCATCTAACCCTCCACGGTCGCAACAGCAAGAGGCCCCTGCCGTCCGGCAGGGGCCTCTTGCGTTATGGAGGTTATTGCAGCGGCCCGGTCAGCCCACCTGGTGCAGCCAGCGCACGGGGGCACCCTCTGCGGCGTGCCTGAACGGCTCCAGCTCCTCGTCCCAGGCTTCACCAAGGGCAAGGGAGAGTTCGTGATAAACCGCGGACGGGTCGCCCGCACCGGACTCATAGGCATAACGGATGCGATCTTCAGAGACCATGATGTTTCCGTGCACATCGGTGACGGCGTGGAAAATTCCCAACTCCGGCGTGTGCGACCATCTCCCGCCGTCAACGCCCTGGCTGGGCTCCTCGGTGACTTCATAGCGCAGGTGCGCCCAGCCACGCAGGGCAGACGCCAAGAGGGCGCCGGTACCCGGGCTGCCGGTCCAGGACAGTTCCGAACGGAACATTCCGGGCGCAGCAGGCTGAGCAGTCCACTCGAGGTCCGTGCGCTTGTCCACGACCGACCCAATGGCCCACTCAACGTGAGGGCACAGGGCGGTCGGGGCCGAGTGAACGAACAAGACACCGCGGGTCATTGCAACAGACATTCCATCCTCCATAGCTGTAGGTACGTCTTCCCCAACGACCTCTGCCTGTATGTATGTCTGCCGCGCAGGGTTCCCGCATGCTGCCGGTGATCTCTGCAAGACTATGAAATTAGTGCCCGGAACTGCGTTACCCGCCGGAGGGCGAGGTTCAAGTCAGACTTGAGAGTTGCCGGGCATGACTCTTATTGTGCCGTACCCCGCATAATTACGCCAGTGCAATTCGGCGCGCCGGGGTGTTCAAAATTTCCCGGACCGCGGACGGGCGGCGCCCAGCGCCGTACCTCCACGGGCCGCAGGCAACGGCTCACGCGCGGGGATGCGCCTGCTGGTAGCTTCGCCGCAGCCGGTCCACCGAGACGTGGGTGTAGATCTGTGTCGTTGCCAGGCTGCTGTGGCCAAGGATTTCCTGCACCGCCCTGAGGTCAGCTCCGCCATCCAGCAGATGAGTGGCGGCGGAGTGCCGGAGCGCGTGCGGACCGGTGGCGGCCGTGTCGCCCAGTGCGTCCAGCAGGTCCTTCACCACGGTACGTACCTGCCGCTGGTCCACCCTGCGGCCCCTCGCTCCGAGGAACAGTGCCGGACCGCTCGCATCCGAGGCCAGCACCGGTCTTCCACGGCGGAGCCAGTCGTCGACCGCGACGGCCGCCGGCACCCCGTAAGGCACTGTCCGTTCCTTGTTTCCCTTGCCGATGACCCGGAGCGTGCGGCGGTCCTGGTCGAGATCGTCGACGTCCATGCCTGCCAGCTCCCCCACCCGGACCCCGGTTGCATAGAGCAGCTCCACCATGGCGAGGTTCCGAATCGCGAGCGGTACGCCTTCGTCCGCCGCCGTCCCGAGACCGTCCAGGACGCGCACGACCTGTTGCTGGTGCAGGACGCCGGGCAGTGACTTTTCGCGCTTCGGTGCCTTCAGGCGCAGGGCGGGATCGGCCTCCAGGAGTTCCTCCCGCACGGCCCAGGCGGTGAAGGACCGGGCAGTGGCAGCGCGCCGCGCCAGCGTGGAACGGGACATGCCAGCTTCGCTCTGTGCTCCGAGCCACCGCCGTAGTGTGGAGAGCTCGATCCCGTCGAGATCGGTGATGCCGTCCGCGGCTGCAGCCGACAGCAGGCTGTGGACGTCCGACAGGTAAGCGCGGACAGTATGGGCCGACCTGGCCCGCTCACCGTCGAGGTAGCGGCCGAAGGCGTCGGCGGCGCCAGCGAGGGCTGCCGGGAGATCAGGGGTGTCCACGCTCCAACTTTCCCATCATTCGGCCGCCAATCAAGGAACCACGCACTCAAGACGGCACAATTCCGGAAGCCCGCCGGTAGGGCGGCAGGGGCAGGCCACAGGCACTCAGCAGGCCTTCCGGGACCGTTTCCACCCGCCGCGTTCGGATTCGGCAAGCCCCAGAAGTCCGAGCCTGCCCAGGCCCGCCCTGACGGAATCGGCGCTCAGTCCTGCAACGGACGTCAGCTTCTCGACTGAGCTGGTGGACCGCAACGGCAACGCATCAAGCAGAATGAGGTCCTCCAGGGTGAGCCCGTCATGGTCAGCGCGCTGCTCCGGGGCCAGGTCCGCCAACGATTCGCCGCTGGGAGCGGCAAGCTCGGCGATTTCACCGGCGTCCGTGACACAGACGGCTCCCCCTTCGCGAATCAGCCGGTGGCAGCCTGCGGAATTGGCGCTGTGCACGGAACCGGGGACGGCACCGACGGCCCTGCCCAGCGATTCAGCGTGGTGGGCCGTGTTCAGTGCGCCCGAGCGCCAGCGGGCCTCCACGACGACCGTGACCGACGCCAGCGCGGCGATGAGGCGGTTCCGCTGCAGGAACCGGTATCGCGTGGGGGCGGAGCCAGGCGGCACCTCAGCCAGGACCGCCCCTTGGTTGGCTACCGTCCTGAGCAGGTCTTCATTGCCGGATGGATAGAAGCGGTCCACTCCCCCGGCCATAACGGCGATGGTGGGCATGGCATCGACGGCGCCAGCCAGGGCAGACCGGTGGGCGTGCGCATCGATCCCGTACGCCCCGCCCGAGACGATTGTGAAACCCCGCTGTGCCAGCGAATAGGCGAGATCGCCGGTGACTGCAGCACCGTAGCTTGTGCTGTCGCGGGATCCGACGAGGGCAATGGACGTCGCCGCCGCAGGCAGCGGCTGCTCCATGCCGCGCCACCAGAGGCAGATAGGTTCATGAAGGCCCAGGTCAGCCAGTTGCCGAGGCCATAGTGCGTCGCACGGAATGATCATCCGCCCGCCCAGGCGGTGCATGGTGGCGAGGTCCCGCTCCGGGGCCAGGTCCGGGATCCGCGGCGCCCAGCGCTGGAGTGAGGCTTGCATTCCAGGCCAGCTGCCTGTGCCATTGTCCGCGAGCAACGAGGTGATATCCCGTTCAAGCTGCGGCCCGGCCCGCAGCTGGCCCGTGGCGATACGCAGCGCGTCGGTTGCGCCGGCGACCATCACCAGGGCGAGGCCGGCAGCGTCCTGCGGCTCCATCAGCCGCGACAGGGCAGCCCTGGCCAGGTGTTCCTGTTCAGTCATCGTGTTCCTTTCAGGCCGTGGCCGAGGCGGCTTGCCGGAGTCCCAGCGCCTGCCCGATGTCGTTGTCGTCCGGGGCGTCACGGCAAGCCAGGTCCGCCAGCGTCCAGGCCAGCCGGAGGACCCGGTCATAACCGCGGGCGGTGAGCATACCGCGTTCCAGCGAGCGGTCGAGGATCCGGGTGGTGGGTGGGGCCAGGCGCAGGGCACCGCGAAGTACGCGGCCCGGCACCTGCGAGTTGGTTTCCAGGCCGAGGGGACGCAGCCTCTCCAGCTGGCGGATCCTGGCAGCACGAACCCTGGCGGCCACGGTCGCGGTGTCTTCTTCCGCACCCGTCTGGCCGAAATCAGCAAGCGAAACCCTCTCCACCTGCAATTGGATGTCCACCCGGTCCAGCAGCGGCCCGGACATCCGCGCAAGGTACCGGCGCCTCATCATGGGCGTACAGGTGCAGTCGAGCCCTTTCCCCGAAGCCTTTCCGCACGGGCAAGGGTTGGCGGCCAGTACGAGTTGGAACCGTGCCGGGTAGGCGGCAGTGCCGGCGGACCGGTGAATGACCAGCTCGCCGCTCTCCAACGGTTGCCTGAGTGCGTCGAGAACCCGCCGTTCATACTCCGGAGCCTCGTCCAGGAAGAGCACACCACGGTGCGCCCGGGACGCTGCACCCGGCCGTGGCAGCCCGGAGCCGCCGCCGATGATGGCAGCTGCGGTGGCCGTATGGTGGGGATTCTCGAACGGCGGCCGGCGCAGGAGCTGCACTGCAGCGGACGACAGTGCGCACAGGGAGTGGATCGCGGTGACCTCCATGGCCTCGCCGTCAGCCAGGTCCGGCAGCAGGCCGGGGAGCCGTTCGGCGAGCATGGTCTTGCCGGCCCCCGGAGGGCCTGACAGGAGCAGGTGGTGGGCCCCGGCAGCGGCGACTTCCAGCGCTTTCCGGGCGTCGGCCTGGCCGGCGACATCACACATGTCCGGGGCCGGTTCCGCCACGGACGGACCGTCGCCGGAAGTGTTGTCCTCATCGGGTTCAAAGTCCAAGGCAAGTTCCTGCGGATCCGCCCCGAAGTCACACGCGAGGCGGGCAAGGGTCCTGTAGCCGCGCACCCTGGCACCCGGCACGAGCCCTGCCTCCCCCTCATTCGCCTGCGCCACCACAACGTCCGGATAGCCCGCCCGCACGGCGGCCATCACGGCCGGGAGGATGCCACGGACGGGCCTGAGCCTGCCGTCAAGGCCCAGCTCGGCGATGAAGACAGTCCGCTCAGTCGATTTGATGTCGTTTGCTGCGCGCAGAACCGCCATGGTGATGGCCAGGTCGAAACCGGAACCACGTTTTGGCAACGATGCCGGGATGAGGTTGGCCGTGATCTTGCGCCGGCTCAGCGGGATGCCGGAGTTCTGGGCCGCCGAGCGGATCCGTTCCTTGGCTTCGTTCAGCGATGCATCCGGAAGTCCCAGGATGATGAAGGCCGGGAGGGTCTGGCCGATGTCCGCTTCGACTTCAACGATGTAGCCGTTGAGGCCTACGAGGGCCACAGAGTACGTCCTGCCGAGGCCCACCTAGCCCACCCCTTTGAGATGCTCCACGCGCGGCTGGCCGTGTCCGTCGTCAAGGACGCCAACCACGTCGACACGGCGGAAGGGCATCCGGAGTTCGTGGTCCCGGCACCAGGCCGATGCCAGCCGGTGAAGGCGCGCCAGTTTGGCAACACCGACGGCTTCAAAGGGATGCCCGTAGGCCAGGGACTTTCGCGTTTTGACTTCGGCGATGACCAGCGAATCGCCGTCAAGCGCCACAATATCGATTTCACCCTCGGGACAGCGCCAGTTGCGGTCCACGATCAGCATGCCCTGTGATTCCAGATACCCGGCAGCCAGTTCTTCCCCGCGCCGGCCAAGCAAGTCTTTGGCTCTCATTCTTACCTCCGCCACCAGCCTGCGGGAGCGGCGGAGCCACGCATACCTGCCTGGGGCGCTATGTGGGAAACTCCGGCAAAGAGGTGCTGTGGAGGAGTGGTGGGCGGAGGTCCGGCGGACGCAACCGCCAAGCAGGAACCGCTAGGCGCGGGTTCCGCATCTCATGCAATGTGCAGACTGGTGCGGCCGCTCATCGTAGAAGCCGGCATGGCTGCTCCAGATGTGCCCTAGGAACCAGCAGAGTATTTTCATGGTGAGATCTTCTCTGATGTCAGCCGGGTAGGCGGTGCCAGTACGAGCCCTGAGGCGCTCGACTGCCAGCACCGTCAGGATGTGTCTGCCGGACGCAAGACCCTCCGCAATGCGGTAAAGCCGTCGGAACAGAACTGCGAATCAATCCCATACAGTAGTCTCGCGCCAAGGACGGCAGGGATGCCAGACCCTGGGCAAAAAACAGGTAGTGCAACCGCCGATACGGTTGATCACTTGTACGGATCAGTTGCCCAGGTCCACGTCCTTGGGCAGTGCCAGTTCCTCGTTCCGGGGCAGCTCTTCGACGTTGACGTCCTTGAACGTAATCACCCGGACGCTCTTGACGAACCGGGCCGACCTATAGACGTCCCAAACCCAGGCATCCTGCAGGGTGAGGTCAAAATAGACTTCGCCGTCGGCGCTGCGCGCCTGCAGGTCCACGTGGTTGGCAAGATAGAAACGCCGTTCGGTCTCGACTACGTAGCTGAATAGCCCGACGACGTCACGGTATTCGCGGTAGAGCTGCAGCTCCATGTCGGTTTCATAGTTCTCAAGATCCTCGGCACTCATGGTTCCATCTTGCACTATTCAGCGCACCCCGTGGGCCATGGCGCCAGCCCTGCCGCCCGCTGCCCGCCCGCCGACACCACTCCACGGCGGCCCGGTTCAGAGAATCTGCCAGCTGACCCGGTGATAGGGCGTGGGTCCCGCGGCCCTGAGGGCCTCTTTGTGTGACGCCGTTCCGTAGCCTTTGTTTTCATTCCAGGCGAAGGCCGGGAACTCCGTGTGCAGCGTCCGCATAAGCCGGTCCCGCTCCACTTTGGCGAGGATGCTGGCAGCGGCCACGCTCAAGCACTGCATGTCCGCCTTGACGAGGGTGTGGACCGGAGCGTCACACCCGGGACCGGCCGGGGCGTCGTCAAAGAGGGACGCTTGTGTCTCAGGTGAGAGCCAGTTGTGGCTGCCGTCCAGCAGCACCACATCGGGAGTGACGCCAGCAGCCAGGATTTGCAGCCAGGCCCTTGTTCCTGCGGTCCGCAGCGCCGCGATGATGCCCATGGCGTCGATCTCGCCGGCCGAGGCGTGCCCCACCGCCGACGCGACGCTCCAGCTGCGCACGAGGGGTTCCAGCCGCTCCCGGTCAGATTCCTTCAGCAGCTTGCTGTCCCGGACGTCGTCGAGAAGAACCGGGCGGCTGAGGTCGACGACGGCGATTCCGACGGTCACGGGTCCCGCGATGGCTCCCCGGCCGACTTCGTCGATGCCGGCCAGGAGCCTGGCACCGGAGCTTAGGAAACGGTGCTCATAATCGAGGGTTGGTGCAATGGACATCTATTTTCCAGTCGGTGCGGGAACGTTCCGGAACACGTCGGGGTAGTTTCCCAGCCCGGTCAGCCTATTGAGTGGCCAGGCAATGACGGCTGCCTTGCCCTCGATGTCGGGCATGTCGATGAAGCCGCCGTTGCTGTCCTGGTGGGCGCGGGAATCCGCCGAGTGGTTCCGGTTGTCTCCCATCACCCAGATCTTGCCGTCCGGGACAACGACGTCGAAGTTGCGGATATCGGGCACCTCGGCGGGGTTGACGTATGTCTCATCCACTTCCTTGCCGTTGATGGTGAGTTTGCCGCCGGCGTCGCAGCAGACGACGTGGTCGCCGGGGAGGCCGATGACGCGCTTGACCAGGTGCTGCTCCGAATTGTCCGGCAGCAGGCCGACGAATGTCAGGCCGTCCTGGACCCACGTGAACGGACCGTCCGCCTTGTCCGGAGTCGGCACCAGCCATCCCTTGGTGTCCTTGAAGACCACCACATCACCATGCTCGAGGGCAAAAGGCTCCGGCACGAGCAGGTTGACGAAGATGCGGTCGTTGACGTCGAGCGTGCTGACCATGGATTCGGACGGGATATAGAACGCCCTGAACAGGAACGTCTTGATCAGGAAGGACAGCACCACCGCGATGGCCACCACAGTGGCCACTTCCTTGATCCAAAGGTACAGCGGGCTGTGGGCCTTGCTCTCCTTCGCCGGCTTTGACGGACCGGCCTTGGAATGGGCGCCCTTCGAACCAGCAGCCCGGCCATCTGACCGGAAAGCGGCCTGCTCCGATGCCGCTGACGGACTGGCCGGGGGAACTGCAGGCAGAGCTTCGGACGGCGACACGGCATCCCCGTCCGTGGCAGTTGCCGAGTAGTCGCGTCCGGCGGAGTCGCGTCCTGTGTCGGCGCCTGAAGTGTGGGCGCCTGCGGAGGCATCGCGCCTGAGCGGATCAGGAGTCCGGGGATCGGTCTCGGGCATCTACTGTCCGTCCTTCGTCGTCGTGCTGGTTTCTGCGGGCCGGGGCACGGCCGCAATTCTGTCGAGTGGCCAGATGATCTGGACCGGCCGGCCGATCACCCGGTCCAGGGGCACCATGCCGCCCCCCGGTGCGCCCAGCAGGCTTCGGGAATCAGCGGACATGGAGCGGTGGTCTCCAAGCAACCATAGCCGTCCCGCCGGAACGATCACACTGAACTTCTGCTTGCTCGCCACGTCTCCGCCATAGAGGTATGGTTCCTCAAGCGCCTGACCGTTCACTGTGAGCCGCTGCTGGTCATCGCAGCAGATGACATGATCGCCGGGCAACCCGATAACCCGCTTTATGTAGGTTGTATCACTGCCTGTAATGCCAAGCCAGTGTCCGGCCGCCGCGGCGGCATCCTGCACCGGTCCGTTGCCGCTGTTGAGCGGAGCGAACGACCCGCGGCCGTCGAAGACCACGACGTCACCGTGCCGGACCGGTTCGGAGTGGAAATCCGTACGGGAAACCAGGATCCTGTCCCCCGCGCCGAAGAGCGGTTCCATGGAGGCAGACGGTATGAAGTACACATCCAGCCAGAGGGCGCGGACAAGTCCGCTGATGAGCAGCGCCAGCCCAAGGGCCAGCAACGCAAAACGCCAGCCCAGTTTCCTGGGCTGGCGTTCTGACTGGTCCATGATCCGTATCCTGTGGCGCTGTTGCGGAAGGCTCCGGCGCGGGCCGGATCCGGGTTCTGGACCCGCCGTGGAAGTCCGGAAGACTTACTTGGCGGTGCTGAAGTCGCGCTTTTCCTTGATCTTCGCAGCCTTACCGCGCAGTGCACGCATGTAGTAAAGCTTGGCGCGGCGGACGTCGCCCTTGGTGACGACCTCGATCTTGTCGATGATCGGGGAGTGTACCGGGAAGGTACGCTCCACGCCGACACCGAAGGAGACCTTGCGGACCGTGAAGGTTTCGCGGATGCCGTCGCCCTGGCGGCCCAGGACGAAGCCCTGGAAGACCTGGACACGGGAGTTCTTGCCTTCGATGATGTTCACGTGAACCTTGAGGGTGTCACCCGCGCGGAACTGGGGAACATCGGTGCGCAGCGAGGCTGCATCTACGGTATCGAGGATATGCATTGATCCACTCCTGGTGAACGCCACAGGTCATCCACTTTGGGTCACGGCTGCCAAGCCCGGGAAAGACCCGGAAATGACTGCCGAAAGTTTTCTGATCCGGCTCCATCACTGATTGACGGGACCGGGGTGCCGGGGCTGTTGGTGACGCTCCCCCTGTGGCAGGTGCGCACCCAGCAGGCACAAGGACTAATTTTGCCACATTCGGAGGATTCCGGCGAATCAGGAACCGCCTTGTGGCGGCGGTTGCTCCGCCGGACGTCAGCCTTGGGCGGCAGTGCCCTCTCCGCCTGCCTCCGGGCGGAGCCGCAGGCGGCCGTCGACGACGTCGTACCCGAGGTCCCCGAGCGCGGTGCGGTCCGCGCGCGGCAGCTTTCCGGCGTCGAACACCTCGAGCAGGTCCGGCCGCCTTTCGGCGGTGCGCCGGTACTGCTCGTGGCGCCTCCACTGGGCAATTTTGCCGTGGTTGCCGCTCAACAACACGGGCGGAACCTCGCGGTCCCGCCAGCTGGAGGGCTTGGTGTACACAGGGTATTCCAGGAGACCGTCAGAGTGGGATTCCTCGACCAGGGACTCCGGGTTGCCGACAACACCGGGAAGAAGCCGCACGATGGCCTCGGTCATGGCCAGGACCGCCACTTCGCCGCCGTTAAGGACGTAGTCCCCCAGGCTCATGGGCCGGACAGTGAAGTGCTCATCCGCCCACTCGATGACCCGCTCGTCGATGCCCTCGTACCGGCCGCAGGCGAAAACCAGCTGTTCTTCCTCCGCGAGCTCGTGTGCCAGCGCCTGGGTGAACCGTTCGCCCGCGGGTGACGGGACGATCAGCACCGGCTTGCGGGAGGGGTCGGGGTCCCCGGCCGCGGCCACCGAGGCCAGCGCCTGTGCCCACGGTTCAGCCTTCATCACCATGCCGGCGCCGCCGCCGTACGGGGTGTCGTCCACCGTCCGGTGCTTGTCCGTGGTGAACTCCCGGAGGTCGTGGACGTTAAGGTCCAGCAGGCCGTCCTGGCGCGCCTTCCCGATCAGGGAAAGTTCCAGGGGCGCAAGGTACTCGGGGAAGATGCTGACGACATCGATCCTCATTTACGCGTTGTCTCCGGCCTCGGTCTTGCCCGATCCGGCGTCGCCGGCCTCCGTCATTTCGCCGGACTCATCAGCGTTGATGTCGAAGAGCCCGGGCGGCGGGGTGACCAGGATGTACTTTTCGCCGACGTTGACCTCGGGCACGATCTCTTCGACGAAAGGAATCAGGATCTCTTTGCCGTCGGTTGCTTCCACGACGATGAGGTCCTGGACCGGAAGGGTGTGCAGCCCGGAAACCTTGCCCACAACGGCGTCGCCCACCCGGACGTCGAGGCCGACGAGCTCGTGCTCATACCAGCCCTCGTCGTCATCCTCATCAAGCTCTTCGGTCTCGATGAACAGTTTCGCGCCGCGCAGGGCTTCGGCCTGGTTGCGGGTCTCGATGCCTTCAAAACCCAGCAGCAGGATGTCCTTGTTCCAGCGGGCGCTGTCCACGGTCAGCGTTCCCACGGATGCGGGCTCAACCACGAATTCCGTGCCTGGAATGAAGCGGTCCTCCGGCGCGTCGGTCAGGACCTGGACGGTCACTTCACCGCGGATGCCGTGCGGTTTGCCGATTCGTGCCACCTGAAGCTGCATCTGTTCCTCTGTTCCGGGAGTCGTTCTGTTCGGGTTCTACTGTGCGCGCCTACTGCCGCGCCGGGTCTTGCTGAAAACAGTCCGGCCCCTCCACCATGATCTGGTGAAGGGGCCGGACTTGAGACAAATATTGCGGGGCGTTTACCGGCGGCGGTCTGTGTCGACGACGTCGACCCTGACCTGTTCGCCGCCGGCCAGCGCCGCCACGACGGTGCGCAATGCGCGTGCCGTGCGGCCCTGACGACCGATCACCCGTCCGAGGTCGTCCTGATGAACGCGCACCTCGAGGGTGTCCCCGCGGCGGTTGTTCTTCGCACTGACCTTGACGTCCTCAGGACTGTCAACGATCCCGCGGACTAGGTGTTCGAGCGCTTCTGCCAGCAATTTACTCAGCCTCGGTGGTCTCTGCTGCTGCGTCGGCGGGGGCCTCGGCGGCGTCGTCCTTCTTGGCCTTCTTGGTGATGGCTTCAGGGATGATCACGGAACCCTTTTCCGGCGTAACGAAGGCAGCCTTGGGAGCCTTGGTCTTCAAGGTGCCCTCCTGGCCGGGGAGACCCTTGAACTTCTGCCAGTCACCGGTGATCTTGAGGATCGCGGCGACCTGCTCGGACGGCTGTGCGCCGACGCCGAGCCAGTACTGGGCACGGTCCGTGTCGACCTCGATGTACGAGGGCTCTTCGGTCGGGTGGTACTTGCCGATTTCTTCGATGGCACGGCCATCACGCTTGGAGCGTGCGTCCATGACGACGATGCGGTAGTACGGTGCGCGCATCTTACCGAAGCGCTTAAGGCGAATCTTTACGGCCACTTTTGTGGTCACTCCTGTTTCTGAAACGGGGTCGAGCCCGGCGTTCTGCACCCGTGGGGCGGGCCGTACTAGGGGGTTCTATAAGGACAGGATCCGGACGCGGAGAGAGGGGCCACGCAGATCGAGTACCTGTTCATTGTGCCAGATCAACGCCGGGATTTCGACTTGACACGCAGCGGCCCGGTCAGGACGACCAGACGTACAGCCCGGTTCGGGCATTGGGGTCCACGCTGCCGGCAAGCTGGGCAAGCCTCTGGACATAGCCGAGGGCCTCCTCGGACCCGAAGGGCATGTCCTCCTCCGCCGCCCATCTGGCCGCCACATCCTCCAGGATGTTGCCCTCGCCCTCGGTCTCATAGCTGAGGAGTTCCGCCAGCGCGCGGACCATGGCCTCCGGCACGCCCAGCAGTGAATCGCTGGCCACATCCACCATGGCCAGTTCGTAGTCCGCGCCCGCCGCGTGCACCGCTGTGCCAGCCAGGTCGCCGAGCTGTTCAATTTCAAAATCGCTGATGTCCGGAATCCGTAGCGCCTCCGGAGCCGCAGGCCCCCCGCCGTCGAGTACCCCCGCGCGCTTGAGCGCCTCATCGTGGGTGGAAACAAAGATTTCGGTGAAACCCATGGAAATCATCCTCATTCCGTCGGCGGTGTGATGGTCCTGACGAGCAGCTTTGCGGCTGCCCGGGGCCTTCCGGATTCAGCCTAACCCAGATGGACTTGCTGGTCAGCGCACCCTTAGCGGACCGCGACGCGGATCCGGTTGCGCCACGGATCCTCGAACCGCAGCTCCGCCCCCGTGTGGTGGGACTGGACGCCGGCCACCCGCAAACGGTCAGCGAGCGCGCCGACGTCGTCCCCCTCGGGAACTTCGATCAGGACTTCACCCAGGCCCAGCGTGTCCTGCCGCGGCCCTGCGCCCCTGCTGTTCCAGACGTTCATGGCCATGTGGTGGTGATAGCCGCCGGCCGAGACGAACAGGGCCTGCCCGTGCCATCCTGCAGTTTTCTCGAAACCAAGCGTGCCCACATAGAAGTCGTGCGCTGATCGCACATCGCCGACTTGGAGGTGGACGTGCCCGACGCCGGCCCGCGTCTCCCGCTGACCGCTCACCGCCTCCTCGGTCAGGTGTTCCTGCAGGAACCTCTGCGGCGGCAGGGCAAGGCTGTCCATGACCACGTTGCTGCCCTCCCAGGCCCAGGCCTCACGCGGGCGGTCCCAGTAGAGCTCGATGCCGTTGCCCTCCGGGTCGCTGAAGTAGAAGGCCTCGCTGACGAGGTGGTCCGCGCTGCCCGTGAACAGACCCGGTTCGTACCGGGCTGCGGAGGCCACCGTGGCCGCGAGCGACGCCCGGTCCTCGAACAACAGCGCCGTATGGAACAGTCCGGCCTCACCCCGGGCGGGAAAGTTCAGTCCGGGGGCCGGCGCGAGGTGGACCAAGGGCCTTCCGCGCCGGCCAAGGTACATGCCGCCGTCCTGCTCGGCCACCGGCTCCAGCCCGAGCGCCCGCTGGTAATAGTCCGTCATCAGCTTCATGTTCCCCACCTTGAGCATCACCGTGCCCATGGCGAGATCTGCGGGCAGCAGGTCCTTGCTGCTGGATTCTGCGGTCATGGCAACTCCAAACTCACGAAACTCCGCCACCGGCGTCCGGCGACGATTACATAGAGTTAAATTACTTGAAGCTTCAATTTATTCCTAGCGGAGCTGAGTGCCCCGAAGAACGATGTGTTTGAGATCCCGCAGCGTCGCCGGACTGATCCGCGGGTCCTGTGCGCACAGCACGACGTCGGCACTGGCGCCTTCCGCGATGCCGTCAGCCCCCAGCCATTCCCGCGCTGCCCATGACGCCGCGTCCAGCGCCGCTTCCGGCGGCAGGCCGGCAGCATGCAGCGCGTGGATCTCGTCCACGATCCGTCCGTGGCCGATGACACTGCCCGCATCGGTCCCGGCGTAGATCGGCACGCCCGCTTCGTAGGCTTCCAGGATCCGCTCGTTCCGCCCCTGCCACAGCGCCCGCATGTGCGCCGCGTAGCGCGGGAACTTCGCGTCGGCCCGGTCAGCGATTTCGGGAAAGGTCGCAATATTGATGAGCGTGGGAACAATCGGGACGCGCTGTTCCACGAACCGGGGCAGATGCCGCGGGAGAAGGCCTGTTCCGTGTTCGATGCAGTCGATGCCGGCGTCGAGCATGTCATCCAGCGTGTCCTCGGCGAAACAGTGCGCGGTCACCCTGGCGCCTTCATCGTGGGCGGCGCGGACAGCGTCCCGCACCACGGCGGCGGGGAACGACGGCGCTAGGTCGCCGGCGCCCCGGTCGATCCAGTCCCCCACCAGCTTGACCCAGCCGTCGCCCGCGAGTGCCTGCTTCCGCACTGCCTCGACCAGGCTGTCCGGTTCAACCTCGACGGCGAATCCCCGCAGGTAGCGGCTCTTCCTGGCAACATGCCGGCCGGCCCTGATGATCCTGGGCAGTTCGGGGCGGTGCTGGAGCCAGCGGGTGTCGTGCACGGCGCCGGCGTCGCGGACCAGCAGGGCGCCGGCGTTCCGGTCCGTCATGGCCTGCTCTTCGGCCAGGGACTCGGTAACGTCACCGGCGGGTCCGAGCCCGATGTGGCAGTGCGCATCCACCAGGCCCGGCAGGACCCAGCCGTCCAGCACAACATCAGCGGGAACGGCCGGCCGCTTGAACGTCAGCCTGCCGTCGACAGCCCAAAGGCCATGCCGTTCCTGGTCCGGGGCGGTGAGCACGGTCCCGCTGAATTCGATAATGCCAGCCATGGTTCAAGCCTAGTCCGGCGGGCTGCCGCCGCCGGACTTGAGCGCCATGTGACAAGGGCACCGCCCGGCCCTGTGGTAGCTTCGTTTACGACCACACGGGTGCCCTTGCAGGGGCTGAGATCGGGCTGACGCGGCCTGCGACCGTTGAACCTGTCCGGGTAATGCCGGCGAAGGAAGTGAGTATTCCGTGAATACACAAGAAACACAGCTGATCCCTGCCCAAAACGACGCCGATTCCGGCAAGCCGGGCACGATTGAAACGCAGTCCCTGAAGTCCCATTCGTTGGCGTTCATCGCCGACGAGGCCACCGGGATCAAGGTGCCGGTGACCGAAATTGCCTTGGAGGACTCTCCGGGCGGCGCCGCCAACCCCCCGTTCCGGGTGTACCGGACAGCGGGGCCCGGAAGCGATCCCGTGGTGGGCCTGGAACCGTTCAGGACCCGGTGGATCGAATCGCGGTCCGACACCGAGCCCTACAGCGGCCGGGAACGGAACCTGCTCGACGACGGCAAGTCGGCAGTGCGCCGCGGCGCCGCGTCCGCAGAGTGGAAGGGCGCGCAGCCGGTGCCCCGCCGCGCCGTCGAGGGCAAGACTGTCACACAGATGCATTACGCACGGCAGGGTGTGGTGACGCCCGAGATGCAGTTCGTTGCCCTCCGCGAGAACTGCGATGTGGAGCTGGTCCGCAGCGAAGTGGCTGCCGGACGCGCCATCATCCCCAACAACATCAACCACCCGGAATCCGAACCGATGATCATCGGCAAGGCCTTCCTTGTGAAGATCAATGCCAACATCGGCAACTCGGCGGTTACCAGCTCCATTGCCGAGGAAGTGGACAAACTGCAGTGGGCCACTCAGTGGGGCGCCGACACGGTGATGGACCTCTCCACCGGCGACGACATCCACACCACCCGGGAATGGCTCATCCGCAACTCCCCGGTCCCGATCGGCACGGTACCGATCTACCAGGCCCTGGAGAAGGTCAACGGCGAGGCCAACGCCCTCACCTGGGAGATCTTCCGGGACACCGTGATCGAGCAGTGCGAACAGGGCGTGGACTACATGACCATCCACGCCGGCGTGCTGCTCCGCTATGTTCCGCTCACGGTCAAGCGGGTCACCGGAATCGTGTCCCGGGGCGGCGCCATCATGGCGGGGTGGTGCCTGGCGCATCACCAGGAAAACTTCCTGTACACCCACTTCGACGAGCTGTGCGAAATTTTCGCCAAGTACGACGTCGCGTTCTCGCTGGGCGACGGACTGCGGCCGGGTGCGACGGCGGACGCGAACGACGCCGCCCAGTTCGCCGAACTGGACACCCTGGCCGAGCTGACGCAGCGCGCTTGGGAGTTCGACGTGCAGGTGATGGTGGAGGGCCCCGGCCACGTGCCGTTCCACCTGGTCCGCGAGAACGTGGAACGCCAGCAGGAACTGTGCAAGGGCGCCCCGTTCTATACCCTCGGGCCCCTGGTTACGGACATAGCCCCGGGCTACGACCACATCACCTCCGCCATCGGCGCCACGGAAATCGCCCGCTACGGCACGGCAATGCTCTGCTATGTCACACCCAAGGAGCACCTCGGGCTTCCGAACAAGGACGATGTCAAGACCGGCGTGATCACCTACAAGATCGCCGCCCATGCGGCCGACCTCGCCAAGGGCCACCCCGGCGCGCATGAACGTGACGACGCGCTGTCCAAGGCCCGGTTCGAATTCCGCTGGCGGGACCAGTTTGCCCTGTCGCTGGACCCGGTCACCGCGGAAGCGTTTCATGACGAGACGTTGCCTGCCGAGCCGGCGAAGACTGCTCATTTCTGTTCGATGTGCGGTCCCAAGTTCTGCTCGATGCGCATCAGCCAGGACATCAGGGACGAATACGGTTCAGCCGAGGCCCAGACGGCCCTCGCCGAGATGGCTGCCGGCATGCGCGAGAAGAGCAACGAATTCCTTGCCGCGGGCGGCAAGGTCTACCTGCCGGAGCTTAGCCTTCCCGACCCGAAGGGGCCGGGCGCGCGCAGCACTGCCGGTGAAGGAACCGCTAAGACGCCTGTGAGTGCTGACGCCGGCTGACCTCTGCGATGAACGACCGGATGACCCGGTCGCCCTCCACCGAGTCCTGAGGCCGGTGTCCGCCCGCGGCAACGCGGTGCAGGGCACCGGTTTCGCGCAGGTAGCCGGCGATTTCCTCATAAAGCGGTTCCCAGCCTCCGGTGAGCACCAGGGTGGGGACTCCCGGCACGATCTGAAGCGGAGCCTCCCACGGAGGTGCCTGCAGCCGGAGCCGGCGGGCGGCGCTCCGCGCCTCCGGCGTCGCCGGGTTGTCGCTGTGCACGGAGAACGCCCGCCGGACGAACTCCCGCTGGAAGTCATCGTCTGCGAGCTGGTGCCGCACATCAAACAGCGGCTGCATGAGGGCACGGTGTGCGGCGGTGGCCGGCAGTTCGGCAGTCAGGGACAGGCAGGCGGGCTCCACGAGGGTGAGTGAATGCACCAGGGCCGGTTGTTCGACGGCCGCCATCATGGCCGCAATGGCACCTTGGGAATGCGCCACAACATGCCCGCCGGCAGCGCCCCGGCCCTCGTCAGCCAAAGCACCCAGGACAATGTCGGCGTCGGCTTGGAAGTCCGATTCGAGGGGTTCCGCGGCAGTGTCAAAGCCATGGCGGCGAAGGAACAGAGCGTCGTAGGCCAAGGCCATGCCGTGCTGCTTGGGCCACGCGGCGGACCCGAAGGCCCCCGAGCCGTGGACGAACACTACGCGCTGCTTAAACATGGACCAACCCTATGGCAATCGCCGGACATTCCGGCCAGCAGACACCGGAGTTGCCCGTACGGGTGACTTCGCCGCCAGGAACTACTTGCTCCCGCCGAGGAACTTGTCGAAGCCCTTGGGCAGGTTGAGCTGTGACGGATCAAAGTCCGCTCCCTGCTGGCCGAACGCGGCGCCGCTGGGAAGTGCCTTCCCGGCATTCGCGCGCCGGGCCTCGGCGTCGCGGAGTTCCTGGGCCGCCTTGGCCGGGTTCCCGGACTTGGCCTTCTTCTTGGGCGCGCTCTTGACACCCTTGCGGGCACCTCCGCCGCTGCCCATGCCCGGCATTCCGGGCATTCCGGGCATCCCGCCGCCAGCTGCCATCTTCTTCATCATCTTCTGCGCCTGGGCAAACCGCTCCAGCAGGCCGTTGACGTCCGAGACGTGCATACCCGAGCCCTTGGCGATGCGTGCCCGGCGTGAACCGTTGATGATCTTGGGGGCAACGCGCTCGTGCGGGGTCATCGAGCGGACGATCGCTTCCACCCGGTCGATTTCGCGTTCGTCGAACTGCTCAAGCTGCTGTCGGATGTTCTGCGCGCCCGGCATCATCATGAGCATTTTCTTCATGGAGCCCATGTTGCGGATCTGCTGCATCTGGGCCAGGAAGTCGTCGAGCGTGAAGTCCTCCTGGTCGGCGAATTTCTTCGCCATCCGGGCGGCTTCGTCCTTGTCCCACGACTTTTCGGCCTGTTCGATCAGGGTGAGGACGTCACCCATGTCGAGGATGCGGGACGCCATGCGGTCCGGGTGGAACAGCTCAAAGTCGTCCACGCCTTCGCCGGTCGAGGCGAACATGACGGGCTTGCCGGTGACCGACGCGACGGAAAGGGCGGCACCGCCGCGGGCGTCGCCGTCGAGCTTGGAAAGCACGATGCCGGTGAAGTTGACACCCTCATCAAAGGCGAGCGCCGTGTTGACGGCGTCCTGGCCGATCATGGAGTCGATGACGAAGAGCACTTCGTTCGGGACAATGGCCCGGCGGATCTGGCGTGCCTGCTCCATCATTTCGGCGTCCACGCCGAGCCGTCCCGCAGTGTCCACGATGACGACGTCGTGCAGCTTCTGGCGCGCTTCTTCGACGCCGGCGCGGGCGACCGCGACGGGGTCGCCGGCTGGGTGATCCAGCTCGGTGGAGGTGGCGCCCGGGTGGGGGGCGAAAACCGGAACCCCGGCACGCTTACCCACCACCTGGAGCTGGGTGACGGCGTTCGGCCGCTGAAGGTCGCAGGCAACCAGGATGGGGCTGTGGCCCTGGGACTTCAGCCATTTGGAGAGCTTGCCGGCGAGGGTGGTCTTGCCGGCGCCCTGGAGGCCGGCCAGCATGATGACGGTGGGGCCGGTCTTGGCCAGGCGGATGCGCCGGGTTTCGCCGCCCAGGATCTCAACCAGTTCCTCGTTGACGATCTTGACGATCTGCTGGCTGGGGTTCAATGCACCGGAAACCTCGGCACCGAGGGCACGTTCACGCACCCGTCCCGTGAATTCCCGCACCACGGACACGGCAACGTCAGCGTCCAGCAGGGCCCGCCGGATCTCGCGGACGGTGGCATCAACGTCCGCCTCGGTGAGGCGGCCCTTGCCACGGAGATTCTTGAAGGTTGCTGTCAACCGGTCAGAGAGTGAATTGAACACGCGCCGTGCACTTCTTTCAGTGGATCTACAGCTGGCGGCCGGTGCGGCTCGCCAGAGTCGTGACTGTTGTTGGCCTGGACCAACTGCCTCGACAACGGGACTCGACTATCTAGGGTACCAAGACAGCCCTTCAAGATGGCATGCTGGCAGGATGGCCAGCCAAACAACTGTAAAAACCCTGCTCATCCTTGGTGCGTCCGGGGACCTCACCGGCAGGCTGCTGCTGCCGGGACTAGCCCGGTTGGCCGCCAAAGGGCGGGCGGCCGGGCTCGCGCTCGTGGGGGCCGGCTCGGATCCGTGGACGCCGGAACAGTGGCTTGAGCGTGTGGAGTCGTCCTTCGCCGATTCGAACTCGCAGGCAGACGCTGCGGGCAAGCGGGAGCTCAAGCGAATCGCCGGAACAACCGCTTACCACCAGCTGGACGTGACGGCGGGCGGGGAGCTCGCCGCCCTGTTGTCCGGCCTTGAGGCTCCGGTGGCTGTCTACTTCGCGCTTCCGCCCCACGTCAGCCAGAAGGCGTGCGAAGTGCTGGCCCCCGGGGACGTTCCAGCGGGCACGAGGCTCGTGATGGAAAAGCCGTTCGGGTCCAGCGAGGATTCCGCCCGCCATCTCAATGAGACCCTGGCGGCGCTGGTCCCGGAGGACCACATCCACCGGGTGGACCACTTCCTGGGCAAAGCGACGGTGCTCAACATCCTGGGCCTCCGCTTCGCGAACACCTTCCTTGAACCGGTCTGGAACCGGGACTACATCGAAAAGGTGGAGGTCATCTTTGATGAGGACCTGGCCTTGGAAGGCCGCGCCCGCTACTACGACGCCGCCGGCGCGCTCCGGGACATGATCCAGAGCCACCTTCTCCAGATCATGGCCCTGATGGCCATTGAGCCACCCGCCTCCATTGGCGAGCGCGATCTCCGGGATGCGGTGGCCACCCTCCTGCGCGCCAGCAGCATCAAGGCGCCCTACCGCTCAAGCACCCGCCGCGCCCGGTACACGGCAGGATCCATTGACGGGCGGGAGGTGCCGGACTACGCCAAGGAAAAAGGCGTGGACGCGTCCAGGAACACCGAGACCCTGGCCGGGGTGCGGGTGGACATCGACAACTGGCGCTGGCAGGGCGTCCCCTTCATTCTCCGTTCAGGCAAGGCGCTCGGGGCAAAACGCAAGGAAGCCGTGGTCACCTTCAAGCCGGTGCCCCATCTGCCCAAGGGTTTCACCGGCGTCGATTCGCCGAATCAGCTCAGGATCGGGTTCGGGCCGGACACCCTGCAGTTCGACGTCGACGTGAACGGCCCCGGCAACGTCCTCAGCCTTGACCGGACCACCCTCAACGCCGAGCTCAGCGCGTCCGAGCTGCTCCCCTACGGTGAGGTGCTCGAGGGCGTCCTCACCGGCGATCCGCTGCTTTCGGTGCGGGCGGACACCGCCGAGGACTGCTGGCGGATCGTTGAGCCGGTGATCAAGGCATGGGGCCGCGGCAGTGTTCCGCTGGAGGAATATGCCGCCGGAACCTCAGGACCGGAAAACTGGCCGGTGTAGGCCTTCCGCAACAAAAGCGGGCCCGGCTCCTTTTCAGGTGCCGGGCCCGTTCTTTGCCGAAAGGCTTGGGCTTGCCGCGTGCTAGATGGCGGCCGAGCCGCGTTCTCCCGTGCGTACCCTTACAGCTTCAAAAACATCCACCGTCCAGACCTTGCCGTCTCCGGCACGCCCTGTGTTGGAGCTGGCGATGATGACATCCAGGATGTCGTCCGCCTGTTCGTCCGTGGCCAGTACCTCGACGCGGATCTTGGGAAGCAGGTCCACGTTGTACTCAGCCCCGCGGTACACCTCCGTGTATCCGCGCTGCCTGCCGTATCCGCTGGCGGCGCTGACCGTAAGGCCCTGCACACCATAGGATTCGAGCCCCTCCCGGATGGAGTCGAGCTTTTCCGGCCGGACGATTGCTGTGATCAGTTTCATGCCCCCACACTTTCCTTGCCTGATGCTGCGTCAGTCTTCTTGCCGTCTTCCGAGACCGGAGCCGGCTCGTCGCCCTGCCTGCCGGTGATCAGTTCATGCAGCGGCTGGAAGCTCCCGCCGTGGCCGCCGACGCCGAATTCGTAGGCGGTTTCTGCGTGCAGGCTGAGGTCCACACCCACAACTTCCTGCTCCTGGGAGACGCGGAAGCCCATGGTCTTGTGGATCGGGAAGGCGATGATGGCGGTCATGACCGCGGTGAAGATGATTGACATGAGTGCCGCCAGAACCTGGGCAACGAGCTGGCTGGTTCCTCCGCCGTAGAAGAGACCTGCCTGGCCCTGGGTCGGGGTTGCGAGGAAGCCGATGGCTACAGTGCCTACGACGCCGGAGACCAGGTGGACGCCGACGACGTCAAGGGAGTCATCGTAGCCGAGCTTGAACTTCAGCCCGACTGCCAGTGCGGAAGCAACACCTGCGACTACGCCGAGGGCGATGGCACCGATCGGGGAAACATTGGCACAGGCCGGGGTGATGGCCACCAGGCCTGCTACGACACCCGACGCGGCACCGAGTGACGTCGGGTGACCATCGCGGAAGCGCTCCACGGCCAGCCATCCGAGCATTGCGGCCGCGGGGGCGGCGAGGGTGTTGATCCAGATCAGACCGGCCTGCTCAACAGTGGCAGCGGCACCGGCGTTGAAGCCGAACCAGCCGAACCAAAGGATTGCGGCGCCCAGCATAACGAACGGGATGTTGTGCGGGCGGTGGTTCGGGTCCTTGCCGAAGCCCTTGCGATTGCCAATGATCAGTACCAGGATCAGGCCGGCCACGCCGGCGTTGATGTGGACCACGGTGCCGCCGGCGAAGTCGATCACCGGAGCGAACGTCTGGCCGAACCAGCCGTCCTTGGAGAAGAGCCCGCCGCCCCAGACCATGAAGGCCATCGGCGCGTAAACGAGTGTGGCCCAGATGGGGGTGAAGATAACCCAGGCCGAGAACTTTGCGCGGTCGGCGACCGCCCCGGAGATCAGGGCCACGGTGATGATGGCGAAGGTGGCGGCATAGCCTACCTTGAGCAGATCCGCGGGGTCGGGGAAGTTGTGCAGCCCGAAGTGGCTGAATGGGTTTGCGAAGATCTGGAAGAAATTGTCTTCGTTGCTCGTAGCCATGGAGGCGCCCCACAGGACCCACATGATGCCGACGGTTCCAATGGCGACGAAGCTCATCATCATCATGTTCAGAGCCGATTTGGCGCGAGTCATGCCGCCGTAGAAGAATGCCAGGCCCGGGGTCATGAACAACACGAGTGCTGAAGCGACCAGGAGCCAAACGAGACCTGCGGTGAGTTCCATGGTCTACGTCCTCTCTTGCTTTATTGTGCGGACTTGTCCGCCTGTCCCAACGCCGTTTGCGTTCTCATTAGAGTTTCGTCGGGCTGTGTTTCGCCGGCGAGGGAATTAGATGTCCGGGTTGTTACAAGAATCTCCCGGAAGTAAATGGTGCATCTCTTCCTTGTTACGGTTATGTTTCAGCAGTCACAAACCGCCCCTCCACAGCACCCAGCAAGGACACCGGCCCCATGACCGACCGTTTCCGCCCCGCCAAGGCCGTGCCGCGCCGGAACAGGGCAAAGACCGGCCCTACGGATGGTGCGGCGCAGCCCGCTACCACCAGGTTGCCGCGTGACATCAAGGTGATGCTCGCCGCAGCGTTCCTGATTGCGCTCGGTTTCGGACTCGTGGCGCCGGTGTTGCCCCAGTTCGCCACCACGTTCGACGTCGGGGCCACTGCCGCCGCCGTGATTGTAAGCATTTTTGCGTTCATGCGGCTGCTGTTCGCACCAGCCGGCGGTGCCCTGATCGTGAGGCTGGGCGAACGGCCCGTCTATGTGGCCGGACTGCTGATCGTGGCGGCCTCAACCGCGGCGTGCGCGTTCGCCCAGGACTATTGGCAGCTGCTCATTTTCCGCGGCCTCGGCGGCGCGGGTTCGGTGATGTTCACGGTGGCTTCAATGGCCCTGGTGGTGCGGCTTGCGCCGCCGGAGAGCCGCGGCCGGGTTTCCGGCGCGTACGCTTCCGCTTTCCTGATCGGCAACGTCTGCGGACCCATTGTGGGCGGGCTCCTTGCCGGCTTCGGTCTTCGCATTCCGTTCCTGGCGTATGCGGCTGCGCTGGTCCTGGCTGCGCTTGTGGTGCAGACCCAGCTCAGCCACGTCCCCGGTAAATCACGCAAGGACGGCGGACTGGGGCAGGCGATGAGCCTGGGTGAGGCTCTGCATGACAGCGCCTACCGGGCAGGCCTTTTCTCCAGCTTCGCCAACGGCTGGGCAACCTTCGGTGTCCGCATGGCCACTGTTCCGCTTTTCGCTGTTGCGGCACTGGGTGCCGGACCCGCGGCGGCGGGGTGGGCCCTGGCCGTCTTCGCCGGCGGCAACGCCGCAGCGCTCACGGTCTCGGGGAAACTCGCGGACAGCCTCGGCCGGAAGCCCATGATGATAGCCGGGCTGGTCCTCACCGGAGTGGCGACAGCGGGCATCGGGCTGACCCACGACATGCCCTGGTTCCTGGCCGCCTCCGCCGTCGCAGGAATTGGTTCGGGCGTGCTGGGACCTGCCCAGCAGGCCGCCATTGCCGATGTGATCGGCAATGGCCGTTCCGGCGGCCGCGTGCTGGCCGTCTTCCAAATGATGTCCGACGCCGGCGCCATCATCGGCCCGGTTCTCGCCGGGCTCCTCGCCGACCGGCTCGGCTACGGCTGGGCGTTCGGCGTCACCGGCGGAGTGCTGATCGTCGCTGCCGCCGGCTGGCTGTTCGCACGTGAGACGTTCCAGCGAACCGCGCTGAGCGGCGCGTCAACGAACTAGTTCAGCAGCGCGTCCACAAAGCTCTCGACTTCGAACGGGGCAAGGTCGTCCGCGCCTTCACCCAGACCGATCAGCTTGACCGGGACGCCGAGCGACTTCTGGATGGCCACCACGATGCCACCCTTGGCCGTGCCGTCCAGCTTGGTGAGGACAATGCCGGTGATGTTGACCACCTCGGAGAACACCCGGGCCTGGTTCAGGCCGTTTTGTCCGGTAGTGGCGTCCAGCACCAGCAGGACCTCGTCCACCTCAGCCAGCTTCTCGATGACACGCTTGACCTTGCTGAGTTCGTCCATGAGGCCGACTTTGTTCTGGAGCCTGCCGGCGGTATCGATCATCACAACATCGACCTCCTGGTCGATGCCCGCCTTGACCGCTTCATAGGCAACAGACGCGGGATCGGCGCCGTCCACGTCGGACTTGACGGTGGGCACGCCCACCCGCTGGCCCCATGTGGCGAGCTGTTCTGCGGCGGCCGCACGGAAGGTGTCCGCTGCGCCCAGCAGGACGTCCTTGTCCTCGGCCACAAGGACGCGGGCGAGCTTGCCCACGGTCGTGGTCTTGCCGACGCCGTTCACGCCAACCACCATCATGACGGAGGGAGTGTCGGCGTGACGCTCCGTGCGGAGGCTGCGGTCCATGGTCGGGTCCACGAGCTTGATCAGTTCTTCGCGAAGCAGGGCTTTGACCTGCTCGGGGGTCCGTGTTCCCAGCACCTTGACGCGCTCCCGGAGGGCATCGACCAACTGCATGGTCGGTTCGGTGCCAAGATCGGCGAGCAGGAGGGTTTCTTCGACTTCGTCCCAGACGTCTTCGTCAATCCTGTCGCTGGACAGGAGCGCCAGCAGGCCCTTGCCGAGGATGTTGTTGGACTTGACCAGGCGTTCGCGGAGCCGGGTGAGGCGTCCCGCCACCGGAAGCGGCGTCTCCACCGCAATGACTTCAAGTCCTGCCGCGTCGTCGGGGACCTCGGCCGTTTCCAGGTCTTCGAGGTCGACGGCGTCAGGCGCCTTGCGTTCAGGCGTCACCGCCGGGCGGTCCTCCACCAGCGTTCCGCCCGCGCTGCGCACGGGTTCGACGGGATCGTTGGCGTCGCGGGCCCCCGGGTACTTGGTGATGTTCCGGCGGGTCTTCATGAAGACCGGGATCAGCCCGCCAATGACCACCAGGGCAGCGAGGATGGCAAGAATAATGGGGAGGATGTCATTCACTCCCCTAGCTTCTCACAATCACAGCGGACGCTGCCGGAGCCTCAGCCGGACGTCAGCGCCGGGCCGAATGCGGGCTAGACTTCGGCTCCGAGGCGCTGGCTGATGACCGTTGAGACACCGTCGCCCCGCATGGTGACCCCGTAGAGCGCATCAGCAACTTCCATGGTCCGCTTCTGATGCGTGATGACAATCAGCTGGCTGGACTCGCGGAGTTCCTCGAAAATGGTGATGAGCCGGCCCAGGTTGGTGTCGTCCAGGGCGGCCTCGACCTCGTCCATCACGTAGAACGGCGATGGCCTCGCCTTGAAGATGGCAACGAGCAGGGCAACTGCCGTCAGCGAACGCTCGCCGCCGGACAGCAGGGAGAGTCGCTTGATCTTCTTGCCCGCCGGCCGTGCCTCCACCTCAATTCCGGTGGTCAGCATGTCGGAGGGGTCGGTCAGGACGAGCCTGCCTTCGCCGCCGGGGAAGAGCCGGGCGAAAACGCGGACAAACTGCGCCGAGGTGTCGGCGAACGCTTCGGCGAACACCTTCTGCACCCGGTCATCCACTTCCTTGATGATGTCCAGCAGGTCCTTGCGGCTGGATTTAAGGTCTTCGAGCTGGGTGCTGAGGAATTGGTGCCGTTCCTCCAAGGCGGCGAATTCCTCGAGCGCCAGCGGATTGACCCGCCCCAGGGAGGACAGGTCCCGCTCTGCTTTCCGGAGCCGTTTTTCCTGCTCTTCGCGGACGAACGGTTTGCCTTCCCGGACCGGCTTTCCGTCGTCGTCCACGGGTGCGCGGAGTGCCGCCCACTTGTCACCGGTTTCCGCCGCGGGCACGGGCACCGGCTGGTCAGGTCCGTAGTCCGCCACCAACTGGTCCGGCGACAGGCCGAGTTCCTCGACCGAGCGCAGTTCGAGGGCCTCGATCCGCAGCCGCTGTTGGGTGCGGGCCAGCTCATCGCGGTGCACCGAGTCCGTCAGATCCGCGAGCTCCCGGCTGAGGGCGTCGTTCTGCGACCGGACCTCCACGAGTTCGCGGTCCCTGTGCTCCCGTTCTTCCTCTGCGAGATCCCGCGCGCGCAGGGCAAGATCCACGGAGACGTCCATAAAGGCGATGACCTGCTCCACAGCGGCCGAAACAGCCGCCGCCCTGCCGGCCTGGAGCCGCCGGCGGCGGGCGCGCTGAGCGGCCTCTTCACGTGCGCGGCGCTCGGCCACCGCTGCCCGTTCAAGGGACAGGACCCGGTTGCGGGTGGCCGTCAGCTGTTCCTCGGCACTCCGCAGGGAAAGCCTGGCCTCCATCTCGGCCGACCTCGCCGCCGACGCCGCCACCGCCAGTTCGTCGCGGAGTTCCGGCGAGGGCTCCTCATCCTCAGGGGCCTCCCGGGCTGCTTCCAGGCGCGCGGCCGCGGCCTGCAGAGCCTCCTGCTCGGCAACGATGTTCGCCTCGGCCTTGGCCAGCGACGTGCCAAGCCGTTCGCTCTCGCCCACTGCGCTTCGCAGCACTGAGTTCAAGTGGCCCAGCCGTTCGGCCACGGCAGCGAGCCTGGCATCCGATTCGTGGAGCCGGTCCAAGGCGGTGTCCGCGCGCTCCTGGGCTTCTGCCCGGCGTGCCTGTGCGGAGGCCAAAGCAAACCGGTTCCGTTCAAGGTCCGCGCTGACACTGGCGAGCCTTGCTTCAGCGTCGTCGACGGCGGCCTGCACTTCCAGCAGCGACGGCGCATTCGCCGAACCGCCCCGGACAGTAAAAGCAGTGAAGGCGTCACCCGCACGAGTCACCACAGTCAGCCCTGGTTGCGCCTGGATGAGCTCCGACGCAGATGCGAGGTCCTCAACAACAGCTGTTCCGGCCAGCAGCGTGCGCACGAGGCTTCCCAGCGGCGGTTCCGAGGCCGTGACCAGGTCCGCGGCCCAACGGGCACCGCCGGCAAGGGGCTGTGGACCAGGCGCGGGTGTCCCTGCGGACACTTCCGCGGCGCATCCGTCAGGGGCTGCCAGCAGCAGCGAGGCAAGGCCGGCGTCGTCGTCCTTTAGCAGCTGCAGGGCGTCGACGGCGGTGCCGGCGTCCCGGACGACGACGGCGTCAGAGGAATTTCCCAGGGCAGCGGCGATTGCCGCTTCAAAGCCGGCCTCAACGGCGAGCATCGACGCAAGGGGCCCCACGATGCCGGGCAATCCCGAATCGGCGACGCGGCCCGAACCATCCTTACGGCTGAGTCCCAGCTGCAGCGCATCCCGCCGTGCCACGAGGGCGTCCCGTTCGCGTTCGCCCTCACGCTCGGCGGATTTCAGCTCATCGATGTCCGCCAGGATTGAGTCCAGGACAGCGCTGGCGTCCTCGTAATCGGCGTCAAGTGTTTCCTCGCCGTCCTCGACGCCCGCCACTTGCGATTCCAGCGCAGTGAACTCGCTCTGGGCGCGGCGGCGGCGCTCGTCGCCCGCAGCCTGGGATTCCCGGAGCCTGCCAAGTTCCGCCTGCGCGGACTCAACACGCGAGCGGGCGGCGCCCACCTGGCCTGCCAGTTTTGCCAGCCCTTCGCGGCGGTCCGCTGCAGCGCGGAGGACCGCGGCCAGTCTTTTGTCCTCGGCGCTGGCGGCACTTTCGGCATCCTGCTTGGCTGCAGTGGCGGCCTCCAGTGCAGTGCGTTTTTCCAGGATGCCGTCTTCCAGCGCCCGCTGTTCTTCGCGGACCCGCGCCGCGTTCCGGTCGAGCTGCTCCGGGTCCCGCCCGGAGTCCGGAACATCGTCCGCGGCACCAAGCAACCGGCGCCGCTCCTCGGCAAGAGACCCGAGGGAGCGCAGCCTCTCCCGACCCGCCGAGAGCTGGTACCACGTGTCCCGGGCAGCGTTGAGCTTTGGTGTGGCTTCGGCCGCAAGTTGTTCCAGGTGCGCCTGCCGCTGGCGTCCGGTCTCCAGGCCCTGCCCGACAACTGCCCTGCGCGCCTTCAGGGCAGACTCATCGGCCACGTCCTGGGCCAGGGTGGACTGCAACTGCACGAGGTCGTCCGCGAGGAGCCGCGCCCGGGCGTCCCGTACGTCGAACTGGACGGTTTGGGCCCGGCGCGCCACTTCGGCCTGTTTGCCGAGCGGGGTCAGCTGACGGCGGATTTCGCTGGTGAGGTCGCTCAGCCGCTGCAGGTTTGCCTGCATCGCCTCCAGCTTCCGGACCGTCTTTTCCTTGCGCCGGCGGTGCTTGAGGATGCCTGCTGCCTCCTCGATGAAGCCGCGCCGGTCTTCCGGCGTGGCGTGCAGGACCTTGTCCAGCTGGCCCTGCCCCACGATGACGTGCATCTCCCTGCCCAGGCCGGAATCGGACAGGAGCTCCTGGATGTCCAGGAGGCGGCAGCCGGCACCGTTGATGGCGTATTCGGATCCGCCGGTGCGGAAAAGCGTCCGGGAGATGGTCACTTCGCTGTATTCAATCGGCAGTGCGCCGTCTGTGTTGTCGATTGTCAGGGACACGTGCGCGCGGCCCAGCGGCGGACGGCCGGACGTGCCCGCGAAGATGACGTCCTCCATCTTGCCGCCGCGCAGCGTCTTGGCACCCTGTTCGCCCATGACCCAGGCCAGCGCATCCACGACGTTTGATTTCCCGGAGCCGTTCGGGCCGACCACTGCAGTGACGCCCGGCTCAAAGTCGAACGTCGTGGCTGACGCGAACGACTTGAATCCGCGGACGGTCAGGCTCTTGAGGTGCAAGGTGTTTCGGATCTCCTGAGTGGCTGAAGCGGCTTGTTCCTGCCCTAAATCTACTGCGTGGCAACGACAAAACCCGGATTTGGGCATTTTGCAGCTGCCAAACCCTTGCCCCCGTTGGCCACCTGCCTTTAGACTCGCGGCTAAGGGTTGCTTGACGCTGCTCGAGCCGGTGGTCTCACATCGGTTCGACTTGGCAGGATCCAGCGGAGCTGGGTTGGCCATGATGCAGTGAGGGGCGTTTAACAGTGCAACCCGGCTTGAAGGATAACTGAATATCTTGGTTTGGCTGCGCCGGGGGGCGGCATGCAGGGCAGTGCATTGCGCACCGCCCGATTCCGCAACTGCGCACTCACTCCAGGAGTTCACATGTCCGTATCCTCAGCCGATCGCACGCTGAAAGCCTTCAAGCGGGTCATCTTCCTGCTGGCCATTGCCATGGTGGCAGCCCTCCTGCCGGTTGCGGCCCCCTCGGCACTCTTACCGTTCGCCTTCGCGGCGGACCCCTGTGCCCCGCTCGTGAACGCTGTTGCGTGTGAAAACTCCAAGCCCGGAAGCCCGCCTTCGGAATGGGACATCGTCGGCGCCGGCGATTCCGACATCCAGGGATTCGCGACAGAGATCAGCGTCAATGCCGGCCAGCCGATTGACTTCAAGGTCGACACCAACGCGTCCAACTACACCATCGCCATCTACCGGACCGGCTGGTACCAAGGCCTCGGTGCCCGCAAGATCGCCAACGTCACTCCGCTGGCCTTCAGGCAATCCCAGCCCCAATGCCGCTCGGATGTGGCAACCGAACTCTACGACTGCGGAACATGGGCTGTCTCGGCCACGTGGCAGGTGCCGGCCACAGCGGTTTCCGGCGTCTACGTCGCCCTGCTGACCCGGCCGGACAACGGCGACCAAAGCCACATCACCTTCATCGTCCGATCCGACGGCAGCCATTCCGACGTGGTCTTCCAGACCTCCGACACAACATGGCAGGCCTACAACACTTATGGCGGGGCTGATTTCTACCAAGGTGCCGTCAACGGCAGGGCGTACAAGATCAGCTACAACCGGCCCTTTGCCACCAGGGGCGAATCCTCGGGGCGGGATTTCTACTTCGGCAACGAGTACCCGATGGTGCGTTTCCTGGAGAAGAACGGCTACGACGTCAGTTACATCAGCGGTGTGGACACCCACCGGAACGGTGCGCAGCTGCTGAACCACAAGGTCTTCCTCTCCGTGGGCCACGACGAATACTGGTCCGGTGCCCAGCGCGCCAATGTCGAGGCCGCCCGCGACGCCGGCGTGAACCTGCAGTTCCTGTCCGGCAACGAGATGTACTGGCGCACGCGTTACGAACCATCCCAGGTGGACGGGGCCGGGTACCGCACCATCACCTCCTACAAAGAGACGTGGTCCAACGCCAAGATTGATCCCACCACCGAGTGGACCGGAACCTGGCGCGATCCCAGGTTCGCCTCACAGGCGAACGGGGGCGGACTGCCAGAGAACGGGCTGACCGGGACCCTGTACATGTCCAACTTCTCGGACCTGCCCGTTACGGTCAACGCTGCGGAGGGCAAGGCGCGACTGTGGCGCAATACACCTCTCGCGTCGCTCGCCGCCGGCAGTTCCGCGCAACTGGCGCCCCATACGGTGGGCTATGAGTCCAATGAGGACCTGGACAACGGGTTCAGGCCCGCGGGGCTGATCAGGCTGTCCACCACCACCGGCGCCGTAGACCAATACCTCCAGGATTTCGGTAACACGGTGAAACCCGGAACGACCACCCACAACACCACCCTGTACCGGGCGGCCAGCGGAGCACTGGTCTTTTCCGCCGGATCCGTGCAATGGACCTGGGGCCTCGACCAGGAGCACGACGGCAACGGCGCCGCCGCAGACCCGCGGATGCAGCAGGCACAGCTCAATCTGCTGGCGGACATGGGCGCCCAGCCCGGAACGCGTGATCCTGCCTTGGCCGCTGCGACTGCCAGTACTGATGCTGCCGGGCCAGCAACCACCATCTCCTCCCCCGCTGCAGGAGCCACGATTGCCCATGGCAGCAGCGTGACGGTTTCCGGCACGGCCAGCGATACCGGCGGCATAGTGGCCGGCGTCGAAGTCTCAACCGACGGCGGCGGCACGTGGCATCCGGCCCAGGGACGGCAGACCTGGACCTACACGTACATCCAGAAGGGGCTCAACACGGCCAGCATCATGGTGCGGGCAGTGGACGACAGCGCCAATATCGGCGCCGCGGCCACGCGGAACCTGCAGCTCAGCGGCCCTTACACAGTCTTCGGCCAGCAGGTCCCGGCCGTCCCCGATTCGCAGGACGGCGGGGCCTACGAGCTCGGTATGAAGATCACGCCGAGCGTGGACGGTTTCATCACCGGGGTCCGGTTCTACAAGAGCACCGGAAACACCGGCACCCACGTCGGTTCCCTCTGGAACTCGGCCGGACAACGGCTGGCGACCGCCACATTCACCTCGGAATCAGCCTCAGGATGGCAGAAGGTCCTGTTCAGCCAGCCAGTGATAGTTTCCGCGGGGCAAAAATATGTCGTTTCCTACACCGCTCCGAGGGGCCACTACGCCATCAAGGACTACCAGTGGGCCAGCTTCGGGTTCACCGAACCGCCGCTCACAGTGGCTGGCGGATTCGGCAGCGAGCCAGCCGGCGTTTACGGTGGCCCGGATGTCTTCCCGCAGTCCAGCTTTGGCAACGGCAACTACTTCGTTGACGCCGTCTTCGACACCGTGGACAACACCCCGCTAACGGCAGCCGGGCAATGGCCCCTGGGCGGATCCTCCAGCGTCCCGCAGGCCACCACAGTCGGAGCAGTCTTCTCGAAACCGGTCACCGCGTCGAGCGTGCAGCTGACGCTTAAGGCCGCCGACGGCACCGCCGTCGCGGGGGCCACTGCCTACGACTCAACAACCCGGAAAGTCACCTTCACACCGGCCGCCGCCCTCCCCCTGGCGACCACGTTCACCGCAACCCTCAGCGCCACCGCGTCCAGCGGCGGAACACTGACGGGCGGAGGATCGTGGTCGTTCACCACGGTGGTTTCACCGCCGTCACCCGGAACCTGCCCGTGCAGTTTCTTCGATGACTCCGTCCTCCCCGGAATGCAGGAGATCCGGGACGGCGTACCGCTGACTCTCGGCATCCGTTTCTCGAGCACGGCCGACGGCACCGTCACGGGCATCCGCTTCTACAAATCCGCCGGGAACACCGGCACCCATACCGGCACACTGTTCACGGCCGCAGGGCAGCAACTGGCAACAGTGACCTTCGCCAACGAAAGCACCGCAGGCTGGCAGACCGCCTACTTCAACCAGCCGGTGGGGATGTCCGCGAACACCGAGTACATCATGGCCTACAAGACCACCACCGGAGCCTATTCCGCGACGGCGAACGGCTTCGGCCCGGGCCTGAGCGTCGGCAACCTGCGGGCGAACATGGATGCGGGCGCCTACTCCTACACCGCCGACTTCCCCAACGTCCGCTCCACCGCGAGCTATTTGGTGGACGTCGTCGTCCAGTACCCTGAACCGGCGTTCGTCGCCGTCGCCCAGGCACCGGTTGCCGGCTCGTCCAGCGTCCCGCTGACCAGCACCGTCAGCGCTACCTTCTCCAAGCCGGCAGTGGCGTCCAGCGTACAGTTCGCACTGGCCGGGCCCGGCGGCACGAATGTCCCGGGCGCCATGAGCTACGACTCGGGGGCTGGAAAGGCGACCTTCACGCCGTCGGCGCAGCTGACGGCCGGCACCGCCTACACGGCCACACTGGCGGCAACGTCGACGACGGGCCAGCCACTCAGCGCAGGCGGGACGTGGACGTTCACCACTGCCCCGCCGCCGAGGACCGAAGGCGTCTGCCCTTGCACCCTGTACCAGGACACCGTGACTCCGTCCGTTCTGGAAGTCAAGGACGGAGTCCCGCTGGCCCTCGGCGTACGGTTTGCCAGCTCCACCAACGGGCAGGTCACCGGAATCCGCTTCTACAAGTCGGCCGGCAACACCGGAACGCACACGGGAAGCCTGTTCAGCATCACGGGCCAGCAGCTGGCGACGGTGACGTTCACGGCCGAGTCCACTGCCGGCTGGCAGACTGCGACATTCAGCCAGCCGGTTGCCATAGCGGCCGACACTGAATATGTGGCTGCCTACAAGTCACCGACGGGCACCTATTCCGTCACTCCGGGCGGATTCACCACAGGCTTCACGAGCGGACCACTGCGGACCGCACAGGACTCGGGCGGATTCTCGTACAGTGGAGACTTCCCCGGCTCTTCCTCCAGCTCGAGCTATCTTGTGGACCTGGTCTTCCAGACCTCGGCTGTCGCCCCTCCGCCTCCGCCGGAGCCCCTGACCGTCACGGCACAATCGCCGGCACCGAATGCCACGGCAGTGGCGCTCAATGCCCAGCCCAGCCTGACCCTGTCCTCTGCCGTTCAGCCGGGCGCCTCGCTCGCGCTGACGGCCGGCGGAACATCATTCTCCGGGGTGTCAGCGCTGTCCGCAGACGGCCGCACAGTGACGTTCACACCGGCGCAACAGCTGCCGGCCACTACTGTCATCACGGCGAGCGCCGCAAACGTCGTCTCGACTGCCGGCGTGGCGCTTGCTCCGACCTCGTGGCAATTCACGACCCTCACGCCGGCGCCCCCACCCACACAATCCCTCTTTGCGTCCCTGCTGCCGCAGGTGGGTGCAACAACGGATATCCGGGCGATTGAGCTTGGCGTGGCATTCAAGTCATCCGTTGCCGGGTCCGTTACCGCCATCCGGTTCTACAAGGGCGCCACCAACCTCGGTACGCACACCGGTTCCCTCTGGACGACGTCCGGTGTCCGCCTGGCCAAAGTGACATTCACGAACGAAACGCTCAGCGGCTGGCAGGCCGCAACGCTGCCCACTCCCATAGCGCTGACGGTGGGTACCGACTACATCGTGTCCTACAACGCGCCGCTGGGCCGCTATTCCTATACGCAAAACTTCTTCACCACGGCCTGGACCAGCGGTGCCCTCACAGCCCGGGCGAACAACAACGGGCTCTACCGGTTTGGTTCAGGAACTGCCGTGCCCAACCAGACGACCAATGCGAGGAACTATTTCGTGGATGTCGTGTTCGCTCCAAAGTAGCCCTGGGTCCGGCGCCGAAAGGGGGCGCCGAAAGGGCAGGATGTGCAGGGGCCCCTGGCTAATTGCCAAGGGGCCCCTGCCTTTGGGGCCCACGGTCGTCCACCGGCGGACGGACCATGGTGCCCCGGCCGACATGGCCGCGCCCTGGCAGCGGCAGTGTTTGCGGTGGGGCGTGCATTGGGACCAGGCGAACATGTTGGGATCGGTGAACCCGGTTTTGCGGCCGGCCGTTGGCTGCAGGGCTAGCGGACCACGGCAGGCGACCAGGCGTGCTCAATGTAGAGGGAGGCAACAGCGGACGGATCCGTCTTGATCTGCCAGATGTCGCTGTCGCCCTCGGCGCCGTCCCGGGCCAGGCCGTAGAGCAGTGTCCCGTCATCGAGCCACTCGATCTGGTCATCAACGCTCCGCGGCTCCGCCAGGACTGTTTCCTTGTCGCTGGCCAGGTCCAGGATGGCGACCTTCCAATGAGCAGCCAGCGCCGTGCCGGTGTTCTTCTTGTACGCCACACGCCTTCCGTCGGGAGACACCGACGGGCATTCAACGCCGTCGTGGACAGCCGTGAGCGTCCTGGCCGATATGCTTCCCTTGACGAGCCAGATCCGCCCTGACGAAGCCGCCGTGGCATAGAACGCGTCAGCGTCTCCGGGCACGAAGGTCACGCCCCAGATGTTGCGGTCTGCTGCCGTCACCTGTGATCCGTTGACAAGGAGGGCGAAATCTTCCAGGTTCCCGGTTCCGGGCCCCCCGTCAGTCCGGGTGATGGAAGTCTCGGTCGAAAAGCCCGAAGCTCCGTACGAGTGGCCGGAGACGAACACGGTAGTGGACACCAGGGAGCCGTCGGCACTCATGCGTGTACGGCTGGGAATACCGGGCACTGCCCACCGTCCGGTCGGCTGCCATTCCCTGTTCAGCAGCACTGCTTCGAAGTTGGTGACAAGCCCCCGGTTTGTCTTCATGCAGATGACGTTCCGTGCCGTCCCGTAAATCCTGTCGCATGCCTCAGCCGCCAGCAACCGCGGGCCGGAAGGTGCGGCGAGGGGAACAGCGCCGGCCATGCCGTATCCCTGGCCCGGAGCCGTATTGCGGAACATCACAAACGACGCGGCCGGCAGGGGGCCGCCCGAAGCCACGCTGACGGCGGACGCTGCCGAACGGCTGTCCTGAAAGCGCTGGAAAGCTACCGCGGCATAGGAACCGGCGCCGGCGAGGACCAGTACAGTGATCGCCAACAGGACGATCCAGCGCTTCCTGCCTCCGGCGGGGTTCAAGCCGACTGCCTCTGGCGAACGCCCGCCCGGAGGATCAGCAGCGAGGCAGGTACGGCGACGGCGAGACAGCCACCCACCACCATCATGGCCGTGGCCGGACCGAGCGAAAACCACAGGACACCAAAGCCGGCCGAGGCGGCCATACGGCTTAGTGCCACGACGGTCTGGGCGGCGCCGATCCCGGTGGCCAGTTTCTCCGGCGGCGTGAGCTGGCTGGCCAGGGCGGCGAGAACTCCGTCGGTGGCGGCGTAGAAGGCACCGAGCAGAACCAGGCACCCCAGCGTGGGCCCCAGTCCGCCCAGCGGTGCGGCAGCGAGGACGTAGCACAGCAGCAGGGCAATATGACCCGCCACGAAGACTTTTGCCTTCCCCCACCGGTCGGCCAACCGGCCCAGCGGGATCGCAAGAATGAGGAAGACCACGTTCGTGCCCACATACAGCAGCGGGAACCACTGCACTGCGAAAGAATCACGAGCCTGCAGGACAAGGTAGATGAATCCGTCTCCCACCGTCAGCAGTCCGAGGAGCCCCGAGGCAACGAGCAGCCGGCCGAGCCCGGGTTCCCGGAACAGGCTCCAGCGGAAAACGAAGGAAGGGCTGCGGCGCGGTTCAAGCGCGGTCCCAGCGGGCTTGCCCGTTTTCAGGTTGGGCACCAGCAGGGCGAGCGTGGCCACTCCGATCACCGCGAAGGCAAGCGAAACCACAAAGAGGGTTCCGTAGCCGTTGGGGATCAGCATGAGAATGAAGAACGCCAGCAACGGGCCAGTTGCGGCGCCGATATTGTCCAGCATCCGGTGCACGCCGAAGTGCCGTGCCAGATACTCGGGCTGGGCGGAGACGGTGATGAGGGCGTCCCGCGGGGCCGTGCGGATACCCTTGCCGATACGGTCACCGGTAACGATCGCCGTCAGCGCCCAGAAACCGCCGGCGAATAGGAAACCAATCCTGGCCGCCATGGACAGGCCATAGCCTGCGAGCGCAATTCGTTTCGGATGCCCGCTCCGGTCCGCCGCCCACCCCGCGGCGATTCTGACAATGGCGCTGGCCCCCTGGTTGATTCCGTCAAGAATCCCGAAGGCAATGGCGGTCAGGCCCAGAAATCCTGTGATGTAAAGGGGAAGGACAGCGGATACCGATTCGGAGGATATGTCGGTGAACATGCTGACGATGCCCAGCCAGAGGATGACAGGGGACAAGCGGAAAGCGTGCTGCGGCAGTTTGGGATCATTCGACGCCGGCCGTGCGTCCTTCTTGCCGCCGTTCCGATCCGAGACCGAGATATACATGGCCGCTAGCCTGCCGTCGCGTGAAGGTTGCCGAGCAGCATGAAACGCGTGCTGCCCGTGCCCGTTGTTGACGTGGTCAGGGTTATCGAATCGCTGCCCCTGACGAAGCGGACGGACCGCTGCCCCTCCGCGGCCGGGGCCGGCTCGGACCAGAAGTTAAGGGTTGAGAGCCGCTGCTGGAAGTGACCCACAACGGAGTCCGGGCTCAACTCAGAAATGGCATCCGCCGTCACCTGCAGGACAGCGTCCGCCGCCGAAACGCCCGTGGATACGACGACGGTTCCTTCCGGGAACGGAAGGGCATCCGCAGGGAAGCCTTCAACGGTCTTCCCCTGGGCGGATGCCGTGGCCGGCAGCGGCATGCTGACCAGTGCAGCCGGCTGGGATGGGAGCGGAAGACCGGTGGGGGCTGCCGCCACCGGGGGAAGAACTTCCCGCGACCCCGACGCCGGTGCAGGGCTGCCCGTTGATTCCCCGGATCCGGGAGCTGACCCGTTCCCGGCGCCGGCCGCCGCTTCCGGTGCGGCAGTTGTCCCGTCTCCACCGGGCCGTTCTCCCGGGGCCAAGCCTCCGGACGACGGTGATCCGCCGGGACCGGCCGGGGCCGTGGGAACGGAACCTGAAGGTGCGGCCGCGCTGACGTCCGGGGCCCCTGCCATCTGATCAAGAAAAACAGCGGTGCCGCCAAGCGCTGCTGCAACACTCACCCCCACGATGACCAGCCTCTTGGCTATCATTGGGCCCCAGCCTCCCGTTCAGGCGTTGAAGACCAACGCGCCTGCGATTCCAGCAGCCGCGGCTGCCTTGGGCACAGTGTGTCACCTGTCAGGAACAGTTCGGTAGAGTGGCGCTACCTGCTTTTTGGGACTTCTACCACCGGCCGTTACGGGGGCGCGGCTGGCACACCGGGCACGTATAGGACGACCGGTTCATGAACTGTTCGCGCTTCATCAGGCTCACTATTCCGGCAGCGGCGCAGCGCTTGCACTCCTGGTTTTCCCTGCCGTAGGCGTTGAGGGACCGGTCGAAGTACCCGGAAGCGCCGTTGACGTTGACGTAGAGGGAGTCGAAGCTGGTACCGCCGGCGGCAAGGGCATCCAGCATCACCTCACGGGCGGCTTCGAGGACCCTCAGCGCTTCGGCGCGGCGGAGCGTATCGGTGGGCCGCGCGTAATGGAGCCGCGCCCGCCACAGTGCCTCGTCCGCGTAGATGTTGCCGATACCGGACACCAGTCCCTGATCCAGCAGGGCACGTTTGAGGCCCGTCTTTCGGATCCGAAGGCGGCGGTAGAACGACTCGAAGGAGAAATGCGGATCCAGCGGGTCCCGGGCGATGTGGGCGGCTTCCTCGGCAATGACAGGCGCCGGTAACTCCCCCAGGCCGCCTGGTCCGCCGTCGGATGTCGGGATCAGGGACGTCACGAACAGTCCGCCGAAAATGCGCTGGTCCACGAACCTGAGCTGCTCCGGCATGCCCTCGGCCGGGCTCAGCCGCAGGCGGACTTTCAGGTGTTTCTCGTCCGGCACGCCGGCATCCTGCATCAGCAGCTGGCCGCTCATGCCCAGATGCGCCATCAGTGCCACTGCGGGCGGGGATTCTCCGCCCGCCACGGCGCCCCCCGGCTGCACTGCACGGGCTTCCTCCAGCGGAAGCCAGAGGAACTTTCCGCGCCGCACCACGTCCAGGACCCGTGCGCCTTCGAGGTTGCCGGCAAAATCCTGTGCGCCGAGTGCGTGCCGGCGAATAGAGCGCGGATCCAGGACGTCAACAGAGGTAATGGTCCTGCCGCGGACCCAACTAACCAGTCCGCGGCGGACCACTTCGACTTCCGGCAGTTCGGGCACGGAAAACCTAGCGGCCGGCTTCGGATTCCGCCGGGAGGCCTGGCGTCCCGGCAGCCGACAGCTTCCGCCACGCATCGGCGGCAGCTTCCTGTTCGGCTTCCTTTTTGGAGCGTCCGGCGCCCTGCCCGTAGTCGGTCCCGCCGATCCGGAGCACGGCTTCAAACGTCCGCGCATGGTCCGGGCCTGAACCCTCCACGGCGTAGTAGATGCTGCCCAGCTGACGGCTGGCCGCCAACTCCTGGATGCTGGTTTTCCAGTCGGTTCCGGCACCAAGCGCAGCGGCGTCCTGGAGCAGCGGCCCGATCAGCCTCATGACCAGTTGGCGGGCCGTCTCGATGTCGTTGGACACGTAGGTGGCGCCAATGAGGGCCTCCATGGTGTCCGCCAGGATGGATGACTTGTTCTTGCCGTCGGTAAGCTTTTCGCCCTGTCCGAGGTAGATGTAGTCACCGATGCCGAGGCTGCGGCCGATTCCGGCAAGTGCCCGGGTGCTCACGACGGCGGACCGCCGCTTCGCGAGGTCACCTTCAGGCAAGGCCGGGTTGTCGCGGTACAACGCATCCGTCACGGAGAAGCCCAGGATGGAATCGCCCAGGAACTCGAGGCGCTCGTTGGTGGGTATCCCGCCGTTTTCGTAGGCGTAGGAACGGTGTGTCAGAGCAAGACGAAGCGTCCCGGCGTCAATAGAGACACCGAGACGCTTCAGAAGCTCTTCAGTTGAAGACGTCATGTTCAGCCAGTGGGCCGATTAGACGTCTGCGACCTTGCGGCCCTTGTATTCAAGGAACAGCGCGGTGCCAGCCGAGTCGGTAACGACCTTTGCCTGGTGCGGCAGGCTGTACGTGACCTGACCGTTCTCGACAGTCTTCACCAGGTGGGGGGCAGTTGCCTTCCACTGGGAGCGGCGGGCGCGGGTATTCGAGCGAGACATTTTCCGCTTCGGGACAGCCACGGCTAACTCATTTCTCTCTAGAAAAACACTTACAAATCAGTTTTGCCGGTCAGGCTTAGCCAAGTCAGCTAGGGCAGCCCAGCGAGGATCTACGACCTCGTGGTGATGCCCCGGCTCGTCTTCCAGGCGTACTCCGCATTCGGAGCAAAGGCCCTGGCAGTCTTCCCGGCACACCGGCTGGAACGGCAGCATGGTTACAACTGCGTCCCGCAACACCGGCTCAAGATCGATTAGATCGTGCTCGATTCGATATTGCTCTTCTTCGTCTTCTCCGTCCGAGAACTGGGCGCCCTCGTAGAAGAAAAGTTCTTGCACATTGACTTCGAGATCATACGCAAGGGGATCCAGGCATCGGCCGCATTCGCCAGTCACTTCGACGATAACGGTTCCTGATACCAGAATTCCTTCGTGTACGGCCTCAAGCCTCAGGTCCAGCTCGATATCCGAGCCTTGCTGAACGCCAATGAGCGCTACACCAAGATCACTTGGTGCAGGTACATGTTCCATCAGCGTCCGCATGCTCCCCGGACTGCGTCCGAGGTCCTTGACGTCGAACGCCAAGGGCGAACTAGCATCTCGTTTAATGAGAACTCCTGTTGAACATATGACCGACGTACTATCTTAGCCTGATCTCCCGGGCGGACTCAAACCGGCCGGACGCCACACAGTAAAGCACCACGTGACAGGCAGGGATTGGGCCGCAAAACCGGCAGGGGCCGTTGCGTACCGATCAAGCCTACCCTCTGCCGGGCTCATCCGAAGACGCCCCGCCCGCAAGCAGCCGTTTCAATACCGACCTGGGCACATAATCGGACACACTGCCGCCCAGCGTAAAGACTTCCTTAATGAGCGTTGACGACAAGTGGAGGTAGTGGCCTTCAGTGGGAAGGAACACCGTTTCAACGCCACTCAACTGACGGTTCATCGTTGCCATCGGGAGCTCATAGTCGAAGTCGGAGGAGGAACGGAGGCCCTTCACGATCGCGGACACACCCCGCTGCCGGCAGTATTCGGCCAGCAGGCCCTCCCCCACCGGCTCCACCACGATGCCTTGCAGCGATGCCAGGGTCTCGCGGGCCATGTCGATCCGCTCTTCCAGCGAAAAGCGGTACTTCTTGGCGTAGTTCGTTGACACCGCCACGATGACTTCGTCAAAGAGGCCGGCGGCCCGCGCGATGACTTCCAGATGGCCATTGTGGATCGGGTCGAAGGAGCCTGGGCATACGGCACGTCTCATGCTCCGAACCTACCGCATTAGCGGGCCGGGATAACATGACTGGATGCCCGAGTCGAACATTCCCTGCACCGTTGCAGTGGGCGTCGTTCTTGTCGGGCGGGCAGCGAACGCCGCAACCAACCGACAGGCAGGCAGACAGTGACCACATCAGTTCCGGCACCGTGGCAGCGGGCGGCATCAGGGGCCAACCTGCTGGCAGCCGACGGCACCCTCGGGGTCACCATCTTCGAGGAGATGACCACCCTCGCGGTCCGGACCGGTGCCATCAACCTGGGACAGGGTTTCCCTGATGAGGACGGTCCGGCGGAGATCAAGGCGGCTGCGCAGGCTGCCATTGCTGCCGGCGCCAACCAATACGCACCGGGCAAGGGAATCCTTCCCTTGCGCGAGGCCATTGCGGGGCACCAGGAGCGCTTCTACGGCCTGACGCCGGACCCGGAGACAGAGATCATCGTCACCACCGGAGCAACCGAAGCCATTGCGGCTTCGTTGCTGGCGCTCGTGGAACCCGGCGACGAAGTACTCACCTTCGAACCGTTCTACGACTCCTACGGCGCCATGATCGGGCTGGCGGGCGCCACGCACGTGACGGCTCCACTGCTCGCTCCGGACTTCATGCCGGACATGGCGGCACTGGAAGCGGCCTTCAGCAGCCGCACCAAGGTGGTGCTCATCAATAATCCGCACAACCCCACCGGCGCGGTCTTCCCCCGCGACGTGCTTCAGCGCGTCGTCGAACTTGCCGCCCGGCACGACGCCGTGATCATCACCGATGAGGTCTACGAGCACCTGACGTTCGGCGACCGGCACATCCCCGTGGCCTCGCTGCCCGGGGCTGCCGACAGGACCGTCACCATTTCCTCCGCAGGCAAAACGTTCTCCTTCACCGGATGGAAGATCGGCTGGCTGAGCGGACCCGAACACCTGGTGGCGGCCGTCCGGACAGTGAAACAGTTCCTGACCTACAGCTCCGGCACACCGTTCCAGGGTGCCATCGCTTTGGGGCTCGGCCTTCCGGACGATTTCTACACGGGCATTTCCGAGACCCTCAGGCACAAGCGCGACATCCTCAGCGACGGGTTGAAGGCCGCCGGCCTGGACGTCTTCACACCGCAGGGAACGTATTTCGTGAATGTGGACACGGCCCCGCTGGGGATCTCCGACTCCGTCGACCTGGCCAGGAGGCTGCCGGAACTGGTGGGGGTCGCCGCCATCCCAGTACCCGTCTTCTGCCATCCCGAAGGCGCCGAACGGACCCGCAGCCTGCTCCGCTTTGCCTTCTGCAAGAAGAACGAAGTCCTCGAAGAAGCCGCCGCCAGGCTCGCGACGCTCCGCGACAGGCTCTGACGATGGCGGCCCGGCCCGCGGCATCTTCACGTTTCCTCCGGACAACCGGACAGCACGCAGCCATCGAACCGGATGCCTTTACCGAGGGAGCCTATGTGCTCAGCATCGGCGGGGCGGAACAGTCGCATGTGAACCTCGCCGAGCCGGGCGAAATCTTCTATGAGTACCTCCGCCGGATCGGGCATGTGGTGGATCTGGCCGCCCCGGTGGGCGAACCCGTCAGTGCGCTGCATCTTGGGGCCGGGGCGCTGACGCTGGCCCGCTACATCCAGGCGACCCGGCCAGGGTCAGTGCAGTACGCCGTGGAGCTTGAACGCGAGCTGCTGGACTTTGTGCTGCAACAGCTGCCGATGCCGGACGGAACGGAGCTGCACACACTGATCGGCGACGCCCGCGACGCGCTGGCGGAGCTGCCTGCGGAACTGCGTTTCGACGTCGTGATCCTGGATATCTTCTCCGGGCCGGAGGCGCCGGAGCATATCGCCTGCACCGGGTTCTACGAGGAAGCAGCAGCAAAGCTGACACCTCGTGGCGTGCTGATCGTCAACGTGGGCGACGAACCGGGGCTGACGCTGGTCCGAAGCCAGGTGGCGGCCCTGCGGCGGGCCATGTCCGGAGTATCAGCGTTCGCCGAATCCGGAATGTTCGCCGGCCGCCACCCCGGCAACATCATCCTCATCGGCACCCAGGGTCCCTGGCCCGCCGGATGGACCGCGGAGCTGACCGCGCGCGGCCCGCATCCCGCGACGGTGCTGGCCGGCGTGGACCTCGACGCTCTAGCCGGCTAGGCCGCGGCGCCCGCAGGCACGGTCAGGACCCCGGCTGCCGTCCTGTCAGCTGCCGCCGCCCACGGGTTCGGCAAACCACAGTTTGGTCTCGCCGTATTTTTTCTCGGCGAACCGTTCCAGCGACGCCGGCCAACCCGGTTCCGGGCTGCGGGAGGATCGCTCCACCACCACGACGGCGGCCTCTGCCAGGTATGGTGACAGCTCTTGCAGGACAGCAGCCATGGCGGGCTCGTCCAGCGGATACGGCGGGTCCAGGAACACAAGGTCCCACAGGGTGCCCTGCGCTGTCCTTTCCAGGAAGGACTCCACCCGCGACCGGTGCACGGACACTGCTTTGCGGCCTATGGCCCCGTTGACGAGATCGGCGTTGCGCTGGCAGACCTCGCTGGCTTTTCCGTCGAACTCCACCAGGTCTACGGTTTCCGCCCCGCGGCTGGCACTTTCCACGCCCAGGGAACCGGAACCCGCGTAAAGGTCAAGAACCCGGGCACCCGCCACCACGTTGAACGCCTCCAGGCGCGAGAAGAGAGCTTCCTTGACGCGGTCCGTGGTGGGACGGGTCGTGGAACCCGGCACACTGACCAGCGGCATCCCGCCCCCCGTGCCGGCAATGATACGGGTCATGCCCGCACCTGCCCGCTGGTTGCAGCCATGCGCCAACTCCTAGCCACGCTCAAGGAACGCCTCCTTTTCAGGGTTCAAGTACTCTTCGATTGCCTCCGCGAGGGCGGAATGCTCGGTCAGGCCGGGGTCCCGCGCGACGATCCGCTGGGCGTCCTGGCGCGCCTTCGAGATGACGGATTCGTGCTCCAGCACGCGCAGCAGTTTGAGCGCGGACCGTCCGCCGGACTGTGAGGCTCCCAGGATGTCGCCTTCGCGCCGCAGCTTCAGGTCCTCCTGCGACAGCTCGAAACCGTCCGTCGTGGCCGCCACGGCGTCCAGCCGGCGGCGGCTGGGGTGGCCGGGTTCCAGCGTGGTGACCAGGAGGCACGTACCGGGCAGCCCGCCACGGCCCACCCGTCCGCGAAGCTGGTGCAGCTGGGAGATGCCGAACCTGTCCGCATCCAGGATCACCATAAGCGTGGCGTTGTGGACGTCAACACCCACCTCGATCACGGTGGTGGACACCAGCAGCTGGGTTTCATTCGCGGTGAAGGAGGCCATGGTTGCGGACTTAAGGACAGGGTCCTGCCTGCCGTGCAGCGGCGCCACCGAAACGCCGGCCAGCGCCGGTTCATCGGCGAGGTGTTCGACGACGGCGGTGACGGACGCGAGCTCGCGGGCCGGGCCGTCACCTTCCAGCTCGGCGGCGGACGGTTCCGCTTCCCCGGGACTGAAGTCGCCGTCGTCGTCCTCGCCGATCTTGGGACACACGACGTAAACCTGGTGGCCGGCGTCGATCTCTTCCCGGGACCGGGACCAGATGCGTCCCGCCCAGCCGGGATTCTCGGCGAGGCCAACGACGTGCGTGGAAATGGGGGCGCGGCCGGCGGGGAGTTCGTCCAGCACCGATGTTTCAAGATCGCCGAACACGGTCATGGCCACGGTCCTCGGAATGGGCGTGGCGGTCATGACCAGCAGGTGCGGAGGCTTGCTGGCTTTCGCCCGCAGGGCGTCGCGCTGCTCGACGCCGAAGCGGTGCTGCTCATCGACAACAATCAGGCCGAGGTCGTAGAACGAGACATTGTCGCTGAGCAGCGCGTGCGTCCCGATCACGATCCCGGCAGTGCCTGTGGCTGCGTCCAGCATGGCCTGTTTGCGGGCGGCAGTGGGCATCGATCCGGTAAGCAGTGAGACCTGCACGGAATCGGGGCCCGATCCGCCCAGCAGGCCATCGCGGGACAGCGGCCCCAGCGTCCTGCGGATCGATTCGAAGTGCTGGGCCGCCAGGACTTCGGTAGGCGCCAGCAGGGCGGCCTGTCCCCCGGCGTCAACCACCTGGAGCATGGCGCGCAGGGCGACGATGGTCTTACCGGACCCCACCTCCCCCTGGAGGAGCCGGTTCATGGGGCTGTCCTGCGACAGCTCCTCGGCGAGTGTTTTTCCGACGGCGGACTGGCCGGCGGTGAGCGTAAAGGGCAGCTGGCGGTCGAACGCCGTCAGGATTCCGTCCGTAACCGGCCGGCGGGCCGTGGCCTCCTCGGCGGCCAGCTGGGCGCGGCGCCGCGCGAGGGCGCACTGGAGGACCAGGGCCTCCTGGTACCTGAAACGGTCCCTGGCCCGCTGCCAGTCGCCAGGCACCTGCGGGGTATGGATCAGCCGGTAGGCCTCCGCCGCCGGCAGGAACTTCTCCCGCGCCGAGACCTCGGCCGGCAGCGGATCGTCCAGGACATCCAGGTCGACCGTGTCCAGGAGGGTGGAGATCACTTTCTGGATGGACCAGCTGGTGAGTTTAGCCGTTGCCGGATAGATCGGGATGGGCATGGCGGCGAGCTTCTCCGGGTCCATGCCCGGGGTGTCAGGGTCCTCGTCGAGCAGCTGGAAGTCAGGGTTCGTGAGGCTCAGGCTGCCGGCGTACCGGGTGACTTTGCCCGAGAACAGGGCCCGCCGGCCCGGGAGCAGCTCCGCTTTGGCGCGGTAACCGTTGAAGAAGCTCACCTTCAGGGTGCCGGGCACGCCGGCACCAGGAAGCCTGCCGGCGCTGCCCTGGCTGTTGTGTTTGGTTGCGGAATCGTCCGTAATGACGACGTCGGTGAGCGTGCCGCGGCGGGCCCGCATGGCCCTGGTGCTGTTGGAGACGACGCGCGCGATGAGGGTGACCTCTTCATCCAGCGGCACCTCGCTGATGGGGGTCAGCTCACCTCGATTGAGGTAGCGGCGCGGAAAGTAGTTGAGCAGGCCGCCCACCGTGGTGATGCCCAGATGCTTCTCGATGACGGCCGCGGACCGTTTGCCGATGCGGCGTTCCAGGCCGAGGTCCAGCTCAGCGTTCATGTCCGTTGGGGTCCCGAGGCAAGGCGAGCTGGCTGACCGAGATGTCTGTGGGTTCCCCGAGGGAACCGATCAGTGCCACGGCCGGTTCGGCGGCGGAAACGTGGACGTGCACGCGCCAGCGGTACTTTCCGCCGGCGTCCATGGTGCCGCCCACCTGGCTCATGATCACTGAATCACCCATTTCGTCCAGGCGCTGGCGGAGGGTGGCCGCGTCCAGGGGCGAGAGGCTGATGGTACACATGACTTCCACGCCGTCGTCGTCCGGCAGGTCCGCATGGATGTGGGGATCCTGGACGTCGTAGCCGTGCAGGCCGTCCAGCATTTCGCTTTGCAGCTCTTCGCCCAGCACAGCGGAGCGCAGGCAGTCAAGGATCAGCAGCATCCCCACCCCTCCAGCGTCAACGACATGGGCTTCGTGCAGGGCGGCCAACTGGTCCTCGGTCCGGACGACCGCTTCCAGGGCCGCCTCAACAGCGGCGTCCAGGGCGAGCCCCAGGGCATGGTTGCTGTCGTCCCCGTTCTGGTCGGCGTCCACGCCGGCCGCCGCCCGTGCAGCCGCTTCCATCACCGAGAGCATGGTCCCCGGTACCGGATCGCTCAGAGCCGACCAGGCCCGGATCTGGGCCCGGTTCAGCGCGGCGGCCAGCAACGGCGAGCTGAGGCGGGTATGGCCGGCCAAAGGCTCGGCGGCGGCGCACAGGAACACCGAGAACAAGGTGCCCGAGTTACCGCGAGCCTGTTCCATGGCGGCCTCTCCAGCCCGCGCAAGCAGTGCCCCGACGTCCTGCTGCTGGCCGTGGCTCCCCGCCGGGTTCGCAGTCCCGGGGCCATGTGGTGCTGCGGGGCCGTTGAGGGCCTGCGCGGCGGCACGGACCGTCAGGTAAAGGTTGGTGCCGGTATCGCCGTCGGCCACGGGAAAGATGTTTATGGCGTTGAGCCGGTCGCTGTGGTTCCCGAGCGCTGTTTCGGCCTTGCCCAACCACCGCTTCATCGCTTGCGCGTTGGCGGCAATCTTAGTCTGCAAAGTGATCCCATCCCACAGTGTCCGCGGGCCGGCCCGCTATCTTGACGCCAGTGCTTTCCATTGGTGCAAGGGCTTCTACTGAGCCTATCGCAGCAAAACCCGGAGGCAGCTGTACGCCCGCGGGGAATGTGGCGAGAAGTCCATGGTCTTCCCCGCCGCCGAGCACCCATGCCATGGGGTCCCCGCCAACCGCGTCAGCGGCTGCAGCCAGAGGACCGGTGAGAAGCTTCAGCACGGCAGGATCCAAGTCCAGGACGACGCCGCTCGCGGCGGCAAGGCGGCTGCCGTCGCGGATCAGTCCGTCCGAAATGTCCATCATTGCCGAGGCTCCGGCGGCGAGCGCTGACGGCCCGGCAGCGAGCGGCGGAAGAGGCCGGCATTGCCTGTCCATGATGATCCGCTGCTCCGGCGTCAGCAGCTCAACGCTTGGCCCGGACTCAAGCAGGGCAAGGCCGGCCGCCGCGTGGCCCACCGTTCCGGCAAGCGCAACAGTATGACCCGGGAGGGCGCCCGAGCGCAGGACGGCTTCCTTGCCGTCCAGCGTCCCCAGGATGGCCACGGTGACAGCAAGTTCCCGCCCGCGGCCGAGGTCCCCGCCGGCAACGGAACATCCGGCAGCGCCCAGGTCCCGGATGGCGTGGGAGAGGCCGTCGGCGAAGTCCTCCACCCAGGCGACCGCCGTCTCCGGCGGCAGGGTCAGACTCACCACCATGGACGTGGGCCGTGCGCCCATGGCGTTGATGTCGCTGAGGTTCTGGGCCGCGGCTTTCCAGCCAACGTCGAAGCCTGTGGTCCGGTATCCGTTGCGCCATTCCAGCCGGAAATCCTGGTCCTGCACCTGGGTATCAATGCTGACAACCGTCCGCCCGTCCGGGGCGGCCACAATGGCGGCGTCATCCCCGGGTCCAAGCAGGAGCGCCGTGCCCTGCCCGGGCCCCTTGTTGAGGCGCGGGAAGATCTTGGCTAGGAGTTCGGACTCGGAGAGTCCGGCGACGGTGAGGTGAGTTTCAGGCACAGCTCTACGCTACAGTCAGGGACCGACATCCGACGGCGTCCGTCGGGCATGCCGGGGCGGGATAGGCTTAAATCATGCACCCGCTCCGCACCACGGTTACCATCAGTTCGCTTCGCCTCCCGGCAACGGCGGCCGCCGTGGTGCTGGCCCTCAGCGCGTGCGCCCCGACGGTGGACGTGTCACCGGCCAAGGACGCGGCCAACCCGGCCTGTGCCCCCATGATGGTTGCCCTTCCGGACACCATGGGTGACGCCGGGCTGCGGAAGACCAACAGCCAGGCAACCGCCGCCTGGGGCGATCCGTCCAAGGTCATCCTGCGCTGCGGGGTCAACGTGCCCGGCCCCACCACCGACCGCTGCGTCAGCGTTAACGGCATCGACTGGGTCATCAAGGAAGGCGACCCAGTGTGGACGCTGACCACCTTCGGCCGTGAACCGGCCACAGAGATCCTCATGGATCCGGACCAGATCAGTTCCGCGACCGTACTGGCGGAACTGTCCGCCGCTGCCGGGAAGATCAAGGCCACCAGGAACTGCGTGGGCCAGGAAGAGCTGCAGAACCTGCCCACCGGATAGTAGCTCGCCGGGCCGTAGCCCGGCGGCAAGAGCGGTTAGCGCAGGCCTGTCTTCCGGTTCAGTGCCAGGTAGATGAGTTCGTCGATAAGCTCCGCATAGCTCAGTCCCGAGGCAGCCCACATCTGCGGGTACATGCTCTTGGGCGTGAAGCCGGGCATGGTGTTGATCTCGTTGATGATCAGCTCACCGTCGGGCGTGTAGAAGAAGTCGACCCTGCTGAGCCCTTCCGCCCCCACAGCATCGAATGCCGCGGCGGCCAGCTCGCGGACCCGGGCGATTGCTTCGTCGGGGATGTCGGCCGGGCAGCTCAGCGAGGCGGCGTCGTCCTCCACGTATTTGGCATTGAAGTCATAGAACTCGTGCTCACCCGGTGCCACTGCGATCTCGCCCGGCATTGAGGTCCGCGGGCCTTCGGTGCCGCGCCCTTCGAGGACGGCGCACTCGATTTCGCGGCCCACGATTCCGGCTTCGATCACGAGCTTGAGGTCGTGCTCACGGGCAGCCTCGATGGCCGCGTCCAGGCCCTCCAGGGAGTCCACCTTGGAGATGCCCATGGAGGATCCCGCCCTGGCAGGCTTGACGAACACGGGGTAGCCGAGCAGGTCAACGCGCTTGCGGACGGATTCGGGGTCCGTGACCCACTGGCGGTCCGTCACGGCAATGTACGGACCCACCTGCAGGCCGGCGGCCTCGAAGACGACCTTCATGTAGTGCTTGTCCATACCAACCGCGGAGGCCAGGACTCCCGCACCCACGTAGCGGGTGTCCGAGAGCTCCAGCAATCCCTGGATGGTGCCGTCCTCGCCGAACGGTCCATGGAGCAGCGGGAAGACGACGTCCACCGACCCAAGTTCCTGCGGGACTTCGTTCGGAGAGGCGACGATCAGCTGGTGTTCGCCGCCGATTTCGGCGAGTGTGACCGTCCGGGCCGACGGCGCCACTTCGGGGAGCGCGGACGCCGAGAGGGACCACTGCCGGGTATCCCCCGGAGCAAGGACCCACTGACCGGTCTTGGCAATGCCGATGGGGATGACATCGTACTTGTCGTAGTCGATGGCCCCGAGAACGCCGGCAGCGGTCACACAGCTGACGGCGTGCTCACTCGAACGGCCCCCAAACAAAACGGCAACGCGTGGTTTGGTGCGGCCGCCGCCGGTGTTCTTGTTCAATTGTTCTTCCGACACAGTCAGTAATCGCCTTCGGATTTCAGGTCCCGGGCCAGCAGCAGCGGTCCCAGTTCGTCAACGGACAATTTTCCGGCCAGGACGGCAACGACTGCCGCAGTGATGGGCATGTCGACGCCGAGTTTTCCGGCAAGTTCATGCACGGCCTGGCCCGATTTGATCCCTTCGGCCGTTTGGGTCATTTCCGCGGCCACCTGTTCCAGCGTCAGGCCTTTGCCGAGGAGGCGTCCGGCGGTGTGGTTCCGCGACAGCGGCGAGGAGCAGGTTGCCACCAAATCCCCCAGGCCGGCGAGGCCGGCCATGGTCTGTGCCTCACCCCCGAGAGCGAGCGCCAGCCTGGACGTCTCCGCAAGGCCGCGGGTAATGACCGAGGCCTTGGTGTTGTCACCCATCTGCTTGCCTTCGCAGATGCCTACGGCCAAGGCGATGACATTCTTGACGATGCCGCCGATTTCAACGCCGACGACGTCGGTGGTGGTGTACGGGCGGAAGTATGGTGCGGTGCAGCTGCGGGCGATCCACGACGCCACCTCGGCGTCCGAGCAGGCCACGACCGACGCGGTGGGTTCCTCCCTGGCAATTTCCATGGCCAGGTTCGGTCCGGATACCACGGCAACGCGGTCTGCCTTGATGCCCAGTTCCTCACAGATGACTTCGCTCATGCGGGCGTCCGAACTGAGTTCCAGCCCCTTCATCAGGGAGACCACCAGGGCGTCCGGCGAAATCAGGTGCCGCCACTCGCGGAGCTGCAGCCGCAGGGACTGGGCGGGAACGGCCAGCACCACAAGGTCTGCGCCGGAAAGTACGTCCGCGACGACGGTCGATGCGATGATGCTGGGCGGGAGGTCAATCTCCTTGAGGTACTGCGGGTTGCGGTGCCGGGTGTTGATCTGCTCCACGACTTCGCTGCGGCGGCCCCAGAGCCGGATGCTTCGCTGAACGCCGGATGCCGTGGCAGCGTCGGCCAGGATCTTGGCAAAAGTGGTGCCCCAAGAGCCGGCTCCGAGGACGGCGACCGATTTCGCGGAGCCCGCTGCAACCTGTTCCTGGGTCATTTGCCGTCCCGTTCGATGTTGCGTCCGTGTTTGCTCTGGTTGTGGGCGGCCGGGTCCCACCGTTCGGCGGGAGGCTGCTCGGAACGCAGCGTAGCGAGCAGCCCGGTGATGGCGTCCATGATGACGGCGGTAGCCGCCGTCAGCGTGGCCTTGTCCAGCGGACGGCCCTCAAAAGCACTGAGGTCCACCGGATCGCCCACGAGGACGCGGGACGTCCGGCGGGGGAACACGTGGAAGCGCTTGGCATAGCGGGGGAAGACCTGGTGGGCTCCCCAGTGGGCCATGGGAACAACCGGAATGCCGCTTTCCAGTGCCATCCGGGCAGCGCCGGTGTGCCCCTTCATCGGCCAGAGGTCCGGGTCCCGGGTCAGGGTGCCTTCGGGGTAGATGATGATTGCCCCGCCTTCGGACACCACTTCCTTGGCGACGTTCAACGAACGGTTGGCCCCCGCCGTCGAGCGTTCCACCGGGATCTGCTTGGTGGCGCGCAGCACGGCCCCGACGACCGGCACCTTGAAAAGTCCGCCCTTGGCGAGGAAGTGCGGCATCCGCTTCTGGTTATAGAGCATGTGGCCGATGACCAGCGGGTCGATCTCGGTGCAGTGGTTGGGGGCAGCGATGAAGCCGCCCGCCGGCAGCTTTTCCAGCCCTTCCCACTTCTTGTTCATGAGCAGGTTCATCACGGGCCTGACGATCCCGGCGACAATGACAAAGGTGATGCGGCTCTTGGCCGTTTCCTTCACTGGGACCCCGTTACTTGGCTGAGGTGATGTCGAAATCGGCGCCCAGGCCGGCGAGCTTCTCGGTGAAGCGCTCGTAGCCGCGGTTGATGATGTCGATTCCTGTCACCCGGGACGTGCCGGTGGCGGCCAGTGCTGCGATGAGATGGCTGAAGCCGCCCCGAAGGTCCGGGACGTCGATGTCGGTGCCCTTGAGCTGCGTGGGGCCCGAAATGACGGCCGAGTGCAGGAAGTTGCGCTGGCCGAAGCGGCACGGGACGCTGCCGAGGCATTCCCGGTGCACCTGGATGTTGGCACCCATCCGGAGGAGCGCGTCAGTGAAGCCGAAACGGTTCTCGTAGACGGTTTCGTGGACGATTGACACGCCCTCGGCCTGGGTCAGGGCGACAACGAGCGGCTGCTGCCAGTCGGTCATGAATCCCGGGTGCACGTCAGTTTCCAGGACGAGCGGGTTCAGCTTGCCGCCGCGGTGGTAGAAACGGATGCCGTCCTCGCCGATGTCCATGCCGCCGCCGACCTTGCGGTAGGTGTTCAGGAAGGTCATCATGTCGCGCTGGGATGCACCCTCGACAAAAATGTCTCCGCGCGTCACAAGCGCAGCTGAGGCCCAGGATGCGGATTCGTTGCGGTCCGAGAGGGCGCGGTGGTTGTAGCCGCCCAGGTCCTTCACGCCTTCGATCCGGATGGTGCGGTCCGTCTGGACGCTGATGATGGCGCCCATCTTCTGCAGCACGGCAATGAGGTCGATGATTTCCGGCTCCGTGGCGGCACCGGAGAGCTCCGTGATGCCTTCGGCACGGGTGGCGCTGAGCAGGACCTGTTCGGTGGCTCCCACGGACGGGTACGGCAGGGAGATCTTGGCCCCCTGAAGTCCCTTGGGCGCGGAAATGTGGATGCCGCCCGGGCGCTTTTCGACGACGGCCCCGAACTGACGCAGGACATTCAGGTGGTAGTCGATCGGGCGGTCGCCGATCTTGCAGCCGCCCAGGTCCGGAATGAAGGCCTCACCGATCGCGTGGATCAGCGGGCCGCACAGCAGGATGGGGATCCGGGAGTCGCCGGCGTGGGCGTCAATGGCGGTGCTGGACGCGGTCTTGGCGCCCTTCGGATCCAAGGTGAGGTCCCCGGTGACGGGGTCCTTGTCCACGGTGACCCCGTGGAGCTGGAGCAGGCTGGTGACAACCTCGACGTCCTTGATTTCAGGGACATTGCGCAACACGGACGGCTCGTTGCCCAGAAGGGCAGCCACCATGGCCTTGGGGACAAGATTCTTGGCCCCGCGAACGGTGACGCGGCCAGTCAGCGGGACGCCTCCGCGGATTGTCAGAACACTACTCATATACCGGTTTCCTCACGACTACTCGCCCCCAAATCCTTACAAAGGCTCCAGCTAAGCATAGGAGCTTGCGTTACCGATCTGAAATACGGCACGCCTTTCGAAGGGCCAGCCACGGTCCGGGAGCGGGCACACAGGGACCCAGGCCCGGGCACAGCAGGGACCAGGCCCGGGCACAGCAGGGACCAGGAACGGACCCGCGGCGTGAGCGCGCCCGTCCGGCAAACGGTCCGGCAGTACCGTCCGGTCTAGGACAGCCGTGCCGGGAGGGTCTTCGGCTTGAAGGCAGGCCTGGTCGCCTCGTAGGTGGTGATGTCTTCCTCGTGCTGGAGGGTCAGCCCGATGTCGTCCAGGCCTTCCAGCAGGCGCCAGCGCGTGTAGTCGTCAATCTCGAACGGTGCCACGATGTTGCCGCACATCACGGTCTTCGAGACGAGGTCCACCGTCACCTCGGTGCCGGGGGCGTTCTCCAGCACCTTCCAGATGAGCTCAATGTCATCCTGGGCGAGTTCAGCCGCCAGGAGGCCCTGCTTGCCGGAGTTGCCGCGGAAGATATCGGCGAACCGGGAGGACAGGACGGTCTTGAAGCCGTAGTCCTTCAGTGCCCACACAGCGTGCTCACGGGATGACCCGGTGCCGAAGTCGGGCCCGGCTACCAGCACGGAGCCGGCGTTGAACGGTGCCTGGTTGAGGATGAAGGCCGGGTCCTTGCGCCAGGCGGCGAAGAGTGCGTCCTCGAAGCCGGTGCGGGTGATGCGCTTGAGGTAAACGGCGGGGATGATCTGGTCGGTGTCCACGTTGCTCTGGCGCAGCGGTACGCCGATCCCGGTGTGGGTGCTGAACTTTTCCATGGCGGATCCTTCGGTGCTGGGTAGGTCTGGGCGGCGTCTAAACGGCGTTAACTAGTCGGCGTTGTCTAGGCGGCGCTGGTGCGGACGGCGGCGGACTCCGGGGCGGGGTCCAGATCCGACGGCGAGCTCAGCGTTCCGCGGACCGCCGTCGCCGCCGCGACTACCGGCGAGACGAGGTGGGTGCGGCCGCCCTTGCCCTGGCGGCCCTCGAAGTTGCGGTTGGACGTGGAGGCGCAGCGCTCCCCCACTTCCAGCTGGTCCGGGTTCATGCCCAGGCACATGGAGCAGCCGGCGAAACGCCATTCAGCGCCGAACTCCTTGAAGACTTTGTCCAGGCCTTCCGCTTCGGCCTCGAGCCGGACGCGTGCCGAGCCCGGTACAACGAGCATGCGGATGTTCGGGTCCTTGGTACGGCCGCGAATGACGTCCGCGGCAGCGCGCAGGTCCTCCATCCGGGAGTTGGTGCAGGATCCCAGGAAGACCGTGTCCACCCGGATCTCCTTCATCGGCGTACCGGCTTCCAGGCCCATGTACTGCAGTGCCCGTTCGGCCGCTGCCTTGGCGTTTTCATCGCCGAAGTCCTCGGGTGAGGGAACCTTGGAGGACAGCGAAACGCCCTGGCCGGGGTTGGTGCCCCAAGTAACAAAGGGTTCCAGGGTGTCGGCGTCCAAGTCCACCTCGACGTCGAACGTCGCGTCGTCTTCGGTGCGCAGGGTGTTCCAGTATTCGACGGCGGCGTCCCACTCCGCGCCCTGCGGCGCGTGCGGGCGTCCGTACATGTAGTCATAGGTGGTCTGGTCCGGGGCAACCAGGCCTGCACGTGCACCGGCTTCGATGGACATGTTGCAGATGGTCATCCGGGCTTCCATGGACAGCGCACGGATGGCGGAGCCCCGGTATTCCAGGACGTAGCCCTGCCCGCCGCCGGTGCCGATCTTCGCGATGACGGCCAGGATGATGTCCTTCGCCGAAACACCGGGACGGAGCGTGCCCTCGACGTTGATCGCCATGGTTTTGAACGGCTTCAGGGACAGCGTCTGCGTGGCCATCACGTGTTCCACCTCGGACGTGCCGATGCCCATGGCCAGTGCGCCGAATGCTCCGTGAGTGGACGTGTGCGAGTCGCCGCAGACGACGGTCATGCCCGGCTGGGTAAGCCCGAGCTGGGGGCCCACCACGTGGACGATTCCCTGCTCGGCGTCGCCCAGGGAATGCAGGCGGACGCCAAATTCCGCGCAGTTGTTGCGGAGGGTCTGGATCTGCGTCCGGCTGGTCAGGTCGGCGATAGGCTTGTCGATGTCCAGCGTGGGGGTGTTGTGGTCCTCGGTGGCGATGGTGAGGTCCGGGCGGCGCAGTTTGCGGCCGGCCAGGCGGAGCCCCTCGAAGGCCTGCGGCGACGTGACTTCATGCACGAGGTGGAGGTCGATGTAGAGAAGGTCCGGCTGAGCGTTGGCACCTTCGCCGTCGCCTTTGCGCACCACGTGCGCGTCCCAGACTTTCTCGGCCAATGTCTTTGCCATGGCCATCTCCCTTCACTGCTGTTGGCTGTTTGTATCCACTGAACCAGCACGCCCGCGTAATACGCCAGCCAAATGATTTGCATCTCAGATATTGAGACGGCAATATCAGTACATGGACAATTCTAGTGGAGTCGGCGTCATCGATAAAGCGGCCCACGTGCTTGACGCACTTGAGGCCGGACCCACCACCCTGGCGCAGCTGGTGGCTGCCACCGGGCTGGCGCGTCCCACCGTGCACAGGCTTGCACTTGCACTGGTTCATCACCGATTGGTGAGCCGCGACATCCAGGGGCGCTTTGTGCTGGGCAGCCGCCTGGTGGAGCTCGCGTCCGCCGCGGGCGAGGACAGGCTGATCGCTTCCGCGGGGCCGGTGCTGATGCAGCTGCGCGACGCCACCGGCGAAAGCGCGCAGATCTTCCGCCGGCAGGGTGACTGGCGCGTGTGCGTTGCGTCGGCTGAACGCCCCATCGGCCTCCGGGACACCATCCCGGTGGGTACGCAGCTTTCTATGAAGGCCGGCTCCGCCGCCCAGGTGCTGCTTGCCTGGGAGGACCACGACCGCCTCCTCGAAGGACTGCAGGCCGCGCGCTTTACACCCACGGTGCTGGCGGGAGTACGACGGCGGGGCTGGGGCCAGAGCCTCGGCGAACGCGAGCCGGGGGTCGCCTCCGTTTCGGCGCCCGTCCGTGGTCCGTCCGGACGGGTGATTGCCGCCGTCTCGATTTCCGGGCCGATTGAGCGCCTGACGCGCCAGCCGGGCCGGCTGCATGCCGAAGTCGTCTGCAATGCCGCCCGTGTCCTCACCGAGGCACTGCGCAAAAACAACGACTGACCCGGCATAACACCCGCGGGGCGCGGTTTGCCCGGCGTCCCCTGCCCGTTCGCGGGTTATAGGCTGTGCCCATGAAGAGCTATGCGGTATTCCTGCGCGGCATCAATGTGGGCGGCATCAACATCAAAATGGCGGACCTCAAGAATGCGCTGGCGTCCCGCGGCTTCACCGGAGTGAAGACCCTCCTGGCAAGCGGCAACGTGGCCCTCGCCAGCAGTCTCGGGGCGGCAGCAGTTAAGAAAGACGTCGAAGCCTGCCTGCGTGAAGCCTTTGGTTATGACGCGTGGGTAGTGGTACTGACCGCCGACAGGGTTGCCGCGATCGTGGAGGCGTGCCCGTACCCGGCCGAAGACAAGGCGACCCATACCTACATCACGCTCAGTTCGGACAAGGCCATGCTGGACGAACTGTTCGAGGCAGGCGCCCGCCTGGACGGCACCCGGCAGCAAAGACTGGGTCCGGAGGCGATGGCCTGGCTGGCACCCGCCGGCGGCACCCTGGACAGCCCGTTCAGCAAGGTGTCGTCCAAGGTCCGCTACAAATCCAGCACCACCACGCGCAACCTGCGCACCATGATCAAGGTGCGCGAGGCCACGGCAGCGCTGCAGGAAGGCTGACAGCGGCAGGAACGCTAGCCGCGGCCCGCGGACTTCAGGGCCGCGTTGAAGGACTTCAGCCTGCTGACCTCGACTTCCACCGGTTCGACCACCAGCCTGTCCGCCGCGGCGGCGACGGCCGCGTTGAGCTTTTTCCGCGCCGCAGCGGCCCTCAGTCGGGCAGCCGCGCCGGCGATGACCTTCCCGGCCATGGCCAGGACGATGCCAAGCACCGCTCCCCCGGCAATCAACAGGGTGGGCACAGGCCACCCCTCCACCCTGGGCACTTCCGGAACCGGCAGCTGGAGATAGCCGAGGCCTGCAAGGACGCCCAGCCAGGCGAGTCCGCCCAGGGCTGCCAGAAGGGCCAGCCACTGGACGGCGTTGAAAAGGCCCCACCACCACGACTTGCGTCCGGCCAGCAGGTCGGTGCCGGCAATGGCCTGGTCCAGCGCGTCCGGCAACCGGTCCCGTCCTTCCCGCGCCGCGCTGCGGATGGCCGCACGCCAAGGCCCGGGAGCTCCGGTACTGGCCGCGTCCGCAAATTCCCGCACAGCCGCGTCCGTCCTGGCGCGTTCCGGTGCCCCCGCCGGCGGCAGCGATGTCCTGTTGACCTCGGCGCTGGCCCCTTCACGGCGGAGGTTGAGCCGCCGCAGCGGGTCGGGACGGAACCGGACCAGCCAGCGGGTCAGTGGCCAGCCGGTGCGCCGCGTTGCTTCGTGCCGGTACGACCGCGACACGGCTTCGACCACGAGCGGGACGTTGGCGGCCGCCGCAAGCTCGTCTGCCAGGCGCGACCGGGTGCCGGCCCTGACACCTGCCGCTTCCCCGCTTCCGGAGGCCGCCGCGAGCTGCGCCGACGCCTTGGAAACGTCCGCCGCCAACCGCTGGGATAACGCCTGCCGTTGCAGCGCCACGTGGCGGATGGCCGCCCGGACTTTGTCCACGCCGGTCCCCGTCAGGGCAGAGGCACCGAGGACCTCGACCTTGCCCAATCCGTCACGGGCCAGGATGGCTTTGAGCGACTCCAGCACGGGGGCGATGTCCGGCGGCGGAAGCAGGTCGACCTGGTTGAGGACCACCAGGGTGACCGCTCCGTACGAAGCCAGGGGCGCAAGGAAGTCGTTGTGCACTGCGGCGTCCGCATATTTCTGCGGGTCCAGCACCCACACGAGTACGTCCACCAGCCCCACCATCCGCTGGACAATTTCCCGGTTGGCGGCCTTCGTGGAGTCGAAGTCGGGCAGGTCCAGCAGGATCAGGCCCGTGGATTCATCGGCCAATCCCGGCGCTGCCGGGAAATGGTGCCGCTTGTTCACCCCGAGCCAGTCCAGCAGCGGTTCACTGCCCTCTGTTCCCCAGACGCCGGCCAGCGGTTCCGAGGTCGTGGGACGGCGGGCTGCCGCCGTCGCGATGTCAGCGCCGCTCACCGCGTTGAAGAGCGAGGACTTGCCGCTGCCCGTGGCACCAAAGAATCCCACCACCGTGTGTTCCGACGACAGCGAACGGCGCGAACTGGCGCGCTCAAGGACCTGCAGCACGTCATCCAGCGACTCCTCGGGGAGGACCCCGCCGGCAAGCTCCCGCGCGTCGTTCAGGGCTTCCAGCCGGGTGTGGAGCCGGGAGGCTTCCCTGGTCCCGCTGTGCCTGCTCACGCGGACTCCGCCAGCCGCTGCAGGGCGCGGGCATGGCCTGCCAGCACGTCCGGTGACTCGCCGGCGGCAAAGTCCAGCCGTTCGAGGAAGCGCTGCTGCTCATCCTGCAGCAGGTTCCGGCACCGCGCGTTCAGGTCCTCACGCGCCCTCTGAGCCAGGCGCCGTACGGCATCTTCACCGAAGACGGCTTCCAGGAGCCTTTGACCGACGATGGCGGTCCCGCCTGCCACGCCGACCTCCAGTCCACTGAGTCCGGCAGTCATGGAGAATACAACGATCATGAGGGCGGCACCGAGCCCGTTGACCCCAAAGGAGAGCCACCGGGCCTGCGTGCGCTTGCCTTGGCCTTCGGTGCGGATGAGCTCCATCAGCCCTCCCTGCCACGCCCGGATCTCTGCCGCGACCCTATCCGGGAAGCCGGCGCTGGTGCCGGAAAGGTCGTCGGTGCCCAGCAGTTGCCGGCCCGCCGGGTCCGAACGCCAGCGCTGGTCTGCATCCTCGGCCGCATTCGCCGCTTCGTCCATGATGACGGCCTGCAGCCCGGTTTCGATGGCTGTTTCGACCCTAACCGCCGGGGCAGGCTCTCCGCGGAAAAACGCACCCACCCGGTCCCGCATGCGACCGATGTTTTGTTCCAGGACGCGGAAGAACTCGCCGGCGCCCACGAAGTCCTGCCAGCGGGCAAGGACTTCACCGCGCAGGAGGGCACCGTCCCGTGTGGCCTCCAGAATCCGGGCCACCGCGTCCTGATAGGCGGTGCGGACATCCTTGGCCAGCACTTCCGCCGCCTGCTGCTGCTCCTGCGAGGCCCGGGCGAGGGCAGCGACGCGCCCGCTGAGCGTGCGCACCGTGCCGTTCAGCGTCCGCCGGGCAATCTCGGCCCGACCCGCCGCATCTGCCGCCAGTTCGCGCAACCACCGCCCCAGGGGTTCCACGGCTTCGGCGGGCAGCATTCCGCGGCGGTCGAGGGCGACCTCCCGGACAATGAACAGCTTCGCTGCGCCGAGGCCTTCCTGCTGCAGCATCGCCCGGAGGTCCTCGCTCACCTCCGCCTCCGCGGCAGGGGGCACCCGGTCCAGTACCACGGCCACCATGATGTCCCTGGCTGCGGCGTTGAGGAGCAGCTTCCAGGGGACGGCGTCAGCGTAGCGATTCGCTGTTGTGACAAATACCCAGAGGTCGGCCGCCGCGAGCAGTTGCCCTGCGAGCTTCCGGTTGTCATCCGAGACAGAGTCGACGTCCGGAGCATCCAGCAGCGCAATCCCTGCCGGCACCGCCGGATGCCCCACCAGCACCAAGGACGATATCGCGGCGGCATCCGGTGCGGCACCGGCGCGGTTGGCTGGCACCTGAGCGTCCACCACAACACCCCTGATACGGCTTAGGCTCGGCAGCACGCGCTGGTCTTCGAACCAGCCTGAGTCAACCGGATTGTGCAGCAGGATCGGCTGCCTGGTGGTTGGGCGGATGGCACCGGCCCGTGTGACGGGGTGGCCCACGAGGGCATTCACAAGGGTGGATTTCCCGGCCCCGGTGGATCCTCCCACGACCGCCAGAAGCGGAGCGTCAAGGCTGCGGAAACGCGGAAGGATGTAGTCATCCAGCTGCGACAACGCATTCCTGATATCAAGGCGGGCGGATTCCGCTCCCGGCAGTGCGAGCGGCAGCACGGCCGCGCTGAGATCACCGCGGACGGCCTCGAGCAGCTCCACGGCAGCAGCAGCCCTTGAGTTTGGCGCTGCCGGGCCCGGGGGCGAACTCTCAGATGGGGACGTCACAGCTTCATCATGCCAGTTCGGTTACCGTCCGGCGCGTGCATCCGGCCAGGAAATCCCCGCCCGGCGGTCATCTCCCCGTTGCGATTCCAGGGGAAAAGACCCTTCGGCGGGGAATTGTCGCGGAAGGTATCCGGGCAAAAGCAAAACGGCCCCGGGCTGTTGCCCGGGACCGTTTCAATGGTGACCCCAGCGGGATTCGAACCCGCGTTACCGCCGTGAGAGGGCAGCGTACTAGGCCGCTATACGATGGGGCCGCGTACTTCCGGATGGCATTTCTGCCATCAGGCTCAGTGATTGTTTCATACACAGAGCCGGTGTTTCAAATCGACTAAACCGCTTTGAAACCGCTGATCCGCCGCACCGGAGTGCAGTTTTTCAGAGCTGGGATACCAGGACTCGAACCTAGAATGACGGTACCAGAAACCGTAGTGTTGCCAATTACACCATATCCCAATGACGCTTTCGGGCCGGATATTCAGGTCTAAACCTTTGCTCCGAGCGCCTCAGCACGAGTAATTACTTTACCCGAGAGTTTTGGCTGGCACAAATCGGGGCTCTGAACGCTCCGGTGAGGCCGCCGCCCGGCTTGGCTGAGAGGGAATCAGCCCTGCAGGCCGAGAAATTCCTTGCAATTCCGGGCGAAACAAGTTTACTCTCGGTAAGTTACCACTCAGTAACCAGTCTCCCCGCCTCTTCCCGACCGGCAGTTTCACGCCCAGCTTCACGTGTTAGCTGCGTCACGGTCGGAGGCGTCCAGGGATAGCAGCTCCTGCCAGAACCGTCGAGAGGAACCTCCGTGCCACAGAGTCGTGCCACTGCTCCCCCCAACAACCGCATCCGCACCCGTACCCAGCAGATCGCCATCGCGGTACTCGCCTTGCTCCTGATTGCACTGCTGGGTTTTTACACTGTGGTCACCGGGCGCATTACTGACGGATCAGCGCGGCTCAAGGACGGGGCCGGCCAGGCCTCCGCAGGTGCCGACCAGCTCCAGGACGGTGCCGGAAAACTTTCCACGGGTGCCGCGCTGGCAGACACGGGGGCGGGAAAGCTCTCGGCCGGGGCAGAGAAGGTCCGTTCCGGCATCACCGATAAGCTCGCTCCCGGCGCCGACCAGCTCCAAGCGGGCGCCGAGAAGCTCGCGGCCGGAGCGGTCAAGATCGAGGCAGACGTCAACAACAAGCTCGCCCCCGGCGTGTACAAAGTTGATGACGGTGCGCAGAAGCTTGCCGCCGGGGCGGTCCAGCTTTCCGCGGCCTTGACTCCCACACCCGCTGGAAACGCGGAAAACAATTTGGCCGACGGCGCCACGCAGCTCAGCGACGGTGCCTCACGGCTGGAAGCCGGCGCTGGCCGGCTCGCCGCCGGGACGGATCAGCTCGTGGGCTACCGCGGGGCCAACGGCAATCCGGAGGCGGGTACGGGCACCGCCGCCCTGGCCCAGGCCCTTGAGCTGTTGCAGGCAGCCGCCGAAGACCCCGTCCAGGGGCTCGTACCGCTGTCAGTCGTGAAAGACAAGATTGCAAAAATCACTGCAGGCGCCCACAAGCTCGACGCCGGAGCCGCCCAGCTCCAGTCCGGCGCCGCACGGCTCCACGAAGGCACCGGGCAATTGCAGGCCGGCGCCGGCAGGCTGACCGCCGGCTTCACCACGCTGAGCGGCAAGCTCAACAGCCAGGATCCGGCGAGTCCCGGCGTTGTCCTCGGCACGCAACTCCTGGCCGAGGGCACCGCCAAGATCAGGGTGGGGATGGACGGTGTGCCCGGAAACGCCGAGCGCCCGGGCCTGCTCAAGGCCACTGCCGGCATGACCGAAGGCTCCTCCCGGCTTGCCGCCGGGGTCGTGGCCCTGAACACCGGCATCAAGGGCGACCCGGCTGACCCTGCCAAACCCGGGCTCCTGAGCGGTTCAGCGGCCCTGGCCGCCGGAGCCTCGGAACTCTCAGAGGGCAACACCAAGCTTGCCGCCGGTTCCACACAGCTCGCCGCAGGGGCCGGCAGACTGGCGGAGGGGAACGCCAAGGTAGCAGCTGGAACGGCGACGCTGCACTCGAGCGCCGCTGCGGTGTCGCCCTCAGATATGGCGGGACGGCCCGACGCCGGCACAGCAATCGGTATGGTGGGGGTGCTGGGACTGGGTTCCGTGGGTGCTTTTGTGGCCTTGCGCAACAAACGGCCGCGTCGGGATTCCGCCTGATGCCCGCCGCCGGCCCCTTACCCGAGCAGGTCCGCCAGTGAACCTACCTGGTGTCCGGCAAAAGCAGACTCGGTTTCACCGCTGCGGTTCAGCCAGACGCCCAGCAGACCCGCCGCCGTCGAACCTTCTGCGTCAAGCAGCCGGTTGTCACCCACGTAGAGCGTCTCGGCGGCGCTGCTGCCCAAGAGACGGACACCTTCAAGGTAGATGGCAGGATCCGGTTTGGGCACGCCCACCGTGTCCGTTCCCACCAGCACCCTGATGCGCTGCAGTCCCGCCGTGTCCAGCTTCACCCGCTGGTAGTCGTGGACGTTGTTGCTCACCGCCCCGTAGGGAATCCCGGCAGCGTCAAGGGCGTCCAGGACCGGCGTCACGTCCTCGAACGCACGGACGTAGCCGTGCTGCAGGGCCGCGTAAGACGTAACCCAGGCATGGGACTCCTCACCCTCCTCGAGCTCCACGCCGAAGTGGCCCAGGGCAGCCCGGCCCCGGAGGAGCCGCTGCTCGTTGAAGGTCAGTTCGCCGGCCAGGTAGCGGTCATAGAAGTGTGTGGTTTCGTGCGTGAAGATCCGCCCGAACTTCTCCCACCCGGCCTGGTCCAGGCCGGGCAGGAGATGTTCGCTGACATCACGCAGCGCGGTGGTCATGGCGAATTCAAGGTCCACCAGGGTGTCGTCAATGTCGAACAGCACACCCCGGATGACGCCAAAGCCCGTATGGAGGACACCGCCGCCGTCACCGCGCATGGCAGTCATCAGCCGCGGAAAGCGTGCAGGCGGGCCAGCGATGAGGCCTTGCCCAGGATGACCATGGATTCAAAGAGCGGCGGGGAAATCCGCCGCCCCGAGATGGCCGTGCGGACAGGACCGAACGCCAGCCTCGGCTTGATGCCCAGGTCCTCCACGAGCGCCTGCTTCAGCGCTGCCTGGATGTTCTCCGCGTTCCAGTCCGTGACGGAGTCCAGGGCGGCGATCGCGGCGTCCAGGACCTCGGTGAGGTTCTCCGGCATCCCCTTGCGGGCATCGTCCGCGACGTCGATCGCGTCATCGTTCTTGAACAGGAAGGAAATCATCTCGGGCGCTTCGCCCAGCAGGGCAATGCGCTCCTGGATCAGCGGCGCGGCCTCGGCGAGGATCTCCTCCTCGCGTGCGGTCAGGGTCTCCCCCACCAGGTTGGCGGCGCGGAGGTACGGGACCAGGCGGCCCCTGAAATCGTCCGTCGCCAGCATCCGGATGTGCGTGCCGTTGATAGCTTCGGCCTTCTTGATGTCGAAGCGCGCGGGGTTGGCCAGGACGTCGTGGACGTCGAAGTTTTCGATGAGCTGTTCCACGGTGAAGATATCCTCATCGGCGGACAGGCTCCAGCCCAGCAGCGAGAGGTAGTTGAGCAGGCCCTCGGGGATAAACCCGCGGTCCCGGAGCAGGAACAGGTTGGACTGCGGATCGCGCTTGGAGAGCTTTTTGTTGCCCTCGCCCATGACGTACGGAAGGTGGCCGAACACTGGCATGTAGCTGGCGACACCGATCTCCATCAGGGCGCGGATCAGCACCACCTGGCGGGGAGTTGAGGAGAGCAGGTCCTCGCCGCGCAGCACGTGGGTGATCGCCATCAGGGCGTCATCAACGGGGTTCACCAGGGTGTACAGCGGGGAGCCGTCCGCGCGGACAATCACATAGTCCGGGATGCTGCCGGCCTTGAAGGTGATTTCGCCGCGGACCATGTCAGTGAACGTGACGTCCTCGTCAGGCATGCGGACGCGGAGCACAGGTTCGCGGCCATCGGCTTTGAACGCGGCAATCTGCTCGGCACTGAGGTTGCGGTCGAAGTTGTCGTAGCCGAGCTTGGGGTCGCGGCCGGCTGCGCGGTGACGCGCCTCCACTTCCTCCGGGGAGGAGTAGCACTCATAGGCGTAGCCGGCGTCCAGGAGCTTGGCCACCACGTCCTTGTAGAGGTCAAGGCGCTGTGACTGGCGGTACGGCTCATGCGGGCCGCCCGTTTCCACGCCCTCTTCCCACGAGATGCCCAGCCACTTCAGCGCCTCGAGCAGCTGCTCGTAGCTCTCTTCGGAGTCGCGCGCCGCATCCGTGTCCTCGATGCGGAAGACAAACGTTCCCTGGGTGTGCCGGGCGTAGGCCCAGTTGAACAGCGCCGTCCGGATCAGGCCCACGTGCGGGGTGCCGGTGGGCGACGGGCAGAACCGCACCCGGACCGGGGTTTCGGGGGTGACGGCAGGACTGGAAACGGCGTTGGCCACAGAAGGAGTAGTCATAGTGACTCCAACTTTACCGCCTGCCCGGGGGCGCCGCCCCGCCACCAAATCCGCTGCCAGTTCCGCTCCGGAAACGGACAGCCGCCCCGGGAATTCCCGGGACGGCTGTCCGCGTTTCTGTGCGGTCTTGTCTAGCGCCGGTTTTGTGTCTAGCGCCGGACGATCGGGTTGGAGAGGCGGCCGATGCCTTCGATCTCCACCTCAAAGCGGTCACCGGCCGTAACCACTCCCACACCCGCAGGCGTGCCGGTCATGATCACGTCGCCGGGAAGCAGCGTGAAGGCCTGCGACACAACCGAGACGAGTTCGCGGACGCCGCGGATCATCTGGCTGGTGCTGCCGTCCTGGCGGAGTTCACCGTTGAGCCAGCCCTGGATCCGGAGGTCCTCGGTGTCCAGTTCGGTCTCGATCCACGGGCCCAGCGGGGCCGAGGTGTCGAACCCCTTGGCCCGCGCCCACTGCAGGTCCGTCTTCTGGACGTCACGGGCGGTCAGGTCGTTGCCGCAGGTGTAGCCAAAGATGACGTCGTCGACGCGGTCCTCGGGGACGTCCTTGCAGATCCGTCCGATCACCACGCACAGCTCGGCTTCGAAGGAAACCTCGTCCGAGAATTCCGGCAGCACTACGGGATCGTTGGGGCCCACCACCGAGGTGTTCGGCTTAAGGAACAGGAGGGGCTGCTGCGGCACCTCGTTGCCCAGTTCCTTGGCGTGCTCAACGAAATTTCGTCCGACGCCCACAACTTTGCTGCGCGGGATGATGGGGGCCAGCAGCCGCACATCCTCAAGCTTGTACTTGACGGTGCTGCGTTCAACGCCGTTGAAGAAAGGGTCACCCTTGATGACAGTGACTTCCTCACTGCCGGGCTCGCCTTCAACAACGCCGTAGAGGGGATCGGAATCAGCTACAAAACGGGCGATACGCATGGTTCCTAGCGTACCGTCTCCGGTCAGCCGTCCTGCCAAGGGCACTGCCGGGCCGGGATGCGCCCGGCATCGCCGCCACCGTACCGGTCCGGCGCGCTCAGCCCCGGATGTACTCCAACTGCGCGGCCACGGAGTTCTCCGCTGCCGGACGGACGGCGGGATCGATGTCCGAATATACGGCGTCGGTGATTTCACGCACGCCTGCACCGGCGCCGAGCTCCGTCAAAGCCGCACGGATCTGCGCAAGCCGTTCGTGGCGGTGCTCCCGATAGGCGCGGACAACGGCATCCAGCGCAGGGAGCACCGGCCCGTGCCCGGGAAGGACAGTGGCCGCTCCAAGCTCTTCGAGCCTGTCCAGGGTTGCCAGGTAGTCGCCCAGTTTGCCGTCGGGAAAATCCAGCACCGTGGTGCCCCGTCCCAGGATGGTGTCGCCGGTCAGCACTGATCCGTGCCTTCCATCGCCGGGCAGGTGGAAGCACAGCGAGTCCGAGGTGTGGCCCGGGGTGGCAATGACGCGTAGCTCAACTCCGGCCGCGCGGATCGTTTCACCGTCAACGAGCGGATGACCCCCGTGGCAGTGCCGTGCGTCCGCAGCGCGGACCGGAGCCCCCGTGAGTTCGTGGAAGCGTGCGGCCGCTGCAGTGTGGTCCGCATGACGGTGTGTGAGGAGGATGAGCTCCACGCTCCCCTCCCCGGCCAGCTCCAGCAGATGCTGCTCATCCAACGGCCCGGGGTCCACCACTACCGAGCTCCCGGACCTCGGGCCGCCCAGCAAGTACGAATTGGTCCCGTCCAGGCTCATGGGCCCGGGATTGGGTGCCAGCCGGAAACGGGCCAGGTCGCTGGCGGGAAGAATCGACGGTGAGGATGCGGGATTCACCTGTCCATCTTCGCACTTCCGGGCCGGCAGGACCCGTCGCGGGCCGGCGGCTGTTGCTGCTCGCCTGAGCCGTTGCTGTTGCTCGCCTATTAATAGGGAGGAAAAGTCCCGCTGCGGGCAAAACTCTGGAAAGTACGACGCCGGGTGCCCCGCAAGCGTTGCGGGGCACCCGGCGTCGTGCGTCAGTCAGAAGGACTTAGGCGAGGCGCATCAGCCAGCCGTGGGTGTCCTCGACGGTGCCCGTCTGGATGCCGAGGAGCTGCTCGCGGATGGCCATGGTGGTCTCCCCTGCCTTCGCATCCTCGGAGCCGATGAATTCCGTGGCGTCCTTGAGGACGCCGATGGGCGTGATGACGGCCGCGGTCCCGCAGGCGAAGACCTCGGTGATCTCGCCCGATGCGACGCCGTCGCGCCATTCGTCCAGGGTGATCTTGCGCTCGGTGACGGTGCGGCCCATGTCCTTGGCCACCTGGATGACGGACATCCGGGTGACACCTTCAAGGATGGTTCCGGTCAGCGCGGGCGTCACCAGCGAACCGTCCTTCATGACGAAGAACACGTTCATGCCGCCAAGTTCCTCAACGGCGTTGTCGTTGAACTGGTCCAGGAAGAGGACCTGCTTGCAGCCGTGGGCCTCAGCCTCCTGCTGCGCGATCAGGGACGCCGCATAGTTACCGCCGCACTTGGCCGCGCCGGTTCCGCCGCGGCCCGCACGGGCGTACTCACGCGAGATCCAGATCGAAACGGGCTTCAGCTCGCCGCCGAAGTAGTTGCCCGCCGGTGACGCGATCACGCGGAAGGAGACCTCCCTGGCTGCGCGGACGCCCAGGAACGCCTCGGTGGCGATCATGAACGGACGGAGGTACAGAGCCTCGCCGTCCCCCGCCGGGACCCATTCCCGGTCGGCCTGCACAAGTTCGCGGATGGCGCCAAGGAAGTATTCTTCCGGAAGTTCCGGCAGCGCGAGCCTGCGGGCGGACTTGTTCAGTCGCGCGGCGTTGGCCTCGGGACGGAACGTCCACACCGAGCCGTCACCATGGCGGTAGGCCTTGAGCCCCTCAAAGATCTCCTGGCCGTAGTGCAGCACTGCCGCCGAAGGGTCGAGCGAGATGGGACCGTATGCCTCGATGCGCGCGTCATGCCAGCCGCCCTTGCCGGTCTCGTCGACGCTGTAGTCGACGACCGCGGTGTGGTCGGTGAAATAGTTGCCGAAACCTGGGTTTGCCAGGATGGCTGCACGCTCGTCAGCAGACTTCGGGGTTGCCGAGGGCTGCTGGGTGAATTCGACGCCATGGGCAGTCTGAGTCATGGTTCCTCCACGGTCGGCTGCCTGGTGTGTGAACGTGGTTCAGCGTCGGACCACGGCAGCATATTGGTGATTCGAAACAAGCTTACGCCTGATGCAGGCCCCTACAGGGCGGCAGCGATTGCGTCGCCCACAGCACTTGTGCTGCGCACCTCGCCGTTGCGGCCTTCGACGTCGGCGATGACCGCCGCCTCGATCTTTTTCGCCGCGTCGGTGTAACCGAGGTGGTCCAGGAGCAGCGCAGCCGACAGGATGGCCGCTGTGGGGTCTGCCTTCTGCTGGCCGGCGATGTCAGGAGCCGATCCGTGCACCGGTTCGAACATGGACGGGGCGGTGCGCTCCATGTTGATGTTGCCCGAGGCGGCCAGCCCGATGCCACCAGTGACGGCAGCGGCGAGGTCCGTGATGATGTCGCCGAAAAGGTTGTCCGTGACTATCACGTCGAAGCGCGACGGGTCGGTGACCATGAAGATCGTTGCTGCGTCAATGTGCAGGTAGTCGTGGGTGACGTCAGGGAATTCCTGCGCCACCGCTTCAACGGTGCGCTTCCACAGGTGGCCTGCGTAGACCAGCACGTTGTGCTTGTGGACGAGGGTGACGTGCTTGCGCGGACGTTCGCTGGCCCGGCGGAACGCATCGCGGACCACACGCTCCACGCCGTGGGCGGTGTTCAGGGAAACCTCGGTGGCAACTTCGTGTTTGGTCCCGGCGCGGAGCGTGCCGCCGTTGCCCACGTAGGGCCCCTCGGTACCTTCGCGGACCACAATGAAATCAATGACACCGGGGTTGGCCAGCGGGCTGCCCACGCTGCCGAACAGGCGTGACGGGCGCAGGTTGACGAAGTGGTCCAGGCTGAAGCGGAGCTTGAGGAGCATCTCCCGCTCGATGATGCCGGACGGGATCCGGGTGTCGCCGGGGGCGGCCCCGACGGCGCCGAACAGGATGGCGTCACGGGTCCGGAGATCGCTCAGCACTTCCTCCGGGAGGGTCTCGCCAGTCTCCAGCCAGTGCTGGGCTCCCAGCTTGTAGTGGGTCTGGTCCAGCGTGACGCCTTCAGCGGCCACAACCTTCTCCAGGACCTTCAAGGCTTCGGCGATGACCTCGGGGCCGATGCCGTCGCCGGGAATGACTGCAAGATTAATGGTGGATGCGCTCATGCTTTCAGGGTAGCCAAGGCATCCACATGATGGTCAAGTTGTCTCAATATTCGAACACACCGGACCGGGAGCCCGTTAGCCGGCCCTGCTGCGAGGCTGGCGGTCCGGGACGTCAGCGCCCCGGGACCGGTGAGGCCACTACAGCCACGTTCTTGCCCCAGGGATCCTCTGTGTAGCAGCTGATGAGGACCAGACGGTTGGGGGCAACCGTCCAGATGGGGCTGTCCTTCAAGGTGGCCTTGGTATAGGTGGTGACGGACTCCACCGTGTACGTCATGGTGCCGGCAGCTGTGGTGACCGTCAGTTCGTCTCCGGCCGCGGCGACTGAACTCAGGTGGTTGAAGGGCGCATCCAGGCCTTCCCAGCTGTGGCCGATGACGTATGTCGTGTTGGTGGACCCGGCCCCGGGTGTTCCGAAGGGAGTCAGCCAATAGCCGTCCATCGTCTCCGGCGGGACGATGCTGTGGCTTTCGGCATCAAGGGAATCGGGCTCCAGCGGATGCACCACCACGTCCATTCCGGCCGCCTGGTACGTAATCCTTTGCGGCGCGGACGCAACCGGGTAGGAAGCGGCCGGCTGCGCCGCGGCCGCGCCGCCGTCGGCCAGCGGCACAGCGGGCAGCGCAGCCGGGTCCGGCGCCGGCACTTCCGGTGCAGCGGTCGACGTCGCGGGCACTTCGGCACGAACCTGCGGGTCAGGCATCTGCCCCGACAGCACTGTCGCTGCCGGCTCCCCTGCTGCAGGCGTCCCGTGGCTGCCGGAGCCGGTCACGCCGTAGACCAGCCAGGCTGCCAGAAGCCCCGCCGCGCAAACGGCGAGCACCAGGATGTCCCGGTAGCTAAGCAGCAGGCCACGGATCCGGGCGGCACGCATTCGCCGGTTACGGCGGTGACTGACCATGAAAGGCTCCTGATGACGCTGAGACTGAAATGCTGAAACAGGAGGGCGGGTGCCGTAACTTCACGGCACCCGCTCCTGGGTTGAGTACCCTAGCCGTTCGCGCCGCGGGAGCGCAGGCCGCCCTTCACGAGCACCCAGGCGCCCACTGCCGTAAAGAGAGCGGTCAACCCGCCCAGCCAGGCCGGGATCCCGGTGCCGGAGCTCCCCACAGCAGTCTGGACGTTGTAGCCCACGTTGCTCGCAGCCGGAACAGCTCCGGCAGCAGCCCCCCGGGACGTTGACGCAACAGGCGCCACCGTTGCCGCGGCCGGCGGCACAACCGCTGCCGGTGCAGCCGCCGGCGGCACGGCGGCAGGCAGCACTCCGTCCGGAACAACAACGGCCGGCGGGACAACCGCGTCAACGGTATCCACCGGACCCGGATCAACCGGACCGGGGTCCACCGGACCCGGGTCCACGGGCCCCGGATCAACCGGACCTGGGTCCACAGGCCCCGGATCAACCGGACCTGGGTCCACAGGCCCCGGATCCACCGGGTCCGGGTCCACCGGAACGGGTGGCGCCACGCAGTTGTTAGCCAACAGGATGAGGTTCGCTGCCGTGAGGTTCTGCCCGTTTGGAATGTCATTCCCCAAGTTCGCCGGCACAATGTCGCCGGTATCACCGACGTGTGCGGCCAAGGCATTGAGGCTGATGGTTTCGAAGAGGTAGGGGTTGGACGCCGAACCTGTGGCGTGGCAGATGGTGATCTTGTCCGGCGGGGCGGCGTTCGCTGCAACTGTGGCACCCATCAGCCCCAGCCCCACCACCCCCAGTGTGGCGATAGTGCGTTTCATTTTTGGTCCCTCCATAGCAATTCCGATTCGAACCGACCAGACTGCGTGGAGTAACCGTCTTGAGACCAGGAACTGCTAAACCTGTGTGAGACCTCAACAGCGAAATGAACGGTGACAGTTACTCCCCAGACTTCGTCATCAGTTCGCTTGCCTTTTCAGGCTAGGTTTGCGGCGAAGGTTAAACCCGAGTAACAGGTACGCGATTACCCGGTCGGGCACGGCTGCCAATTACCTGCTTGCTGAATATATTCACTCGCATGCATAGGCTGAACTACTTGGACGCAGTACCTGCTTGCTGCTGCTCACGGGTGGCTGGAACCGTCATTGTGTGCGCAACAGAGCGCTCCCCCACCCTGTTGAAAAGGTGAGGGAGCGCCGGATATTTTGCTGAATGACGTACCGGGGCAGCCCGGCGCGAACTACGCTTCGGCGGGTTCCTCGTACTTCGGGAAGATCGGCGCGGGAGCGGGCAGCTCCGTGCCGGGAACCAGCGGCGCGGGGATCGCCGTGAACAGGCGGGCATCGCCGTCGGGCTGGCCGAGTGTCCCCAGCAGCGCGGAAGACGCCGTCGGCATCACCGGCTGGACGAGGATGGCCACGATCCGGAGCACCTCAAGCGTCACGTACAGCACCGTGTTCATGCGCTCGACGTCGGTCTTCCGCAGCACCCATGGGGCCTGCTCGGCGAAGTAGGCGTTGGTGTCGCCCAGGACACCCCAGATCGCTTCCAGGGCACGGCTGAATTCCTGCTTCTCGAACGCCGCCCGGGCGGCGTGCAGCAGGCCGTTGGCCTGGGCCAGCAGGGCGGTGTCCTCCGCCGTGAAGTCCCCGGGGACCGGAACCCGGCCCTCGCAGTTCTTGGCAACCATGGACAGTGAACGCTGCGCCAGGTTTCCGAAGTTGTTGGCGAGGTCCGAGTTCATCCGGCCCACAATCGCTTCGTGGTTGTAGCTGCCGTCGGCGCCGAAGGGAACTTCGCGCAGGAAGAAGAAACGCACCTGGTCCAGGCCGTACTGGGCCACGAAGTCCGCCGGCGCCACGACGTTGCCCAGGGATTTGGACATCTTGACGCCGTTGTTGTGCAGGAAGCCGTGGATCATGATCCGCTTGGGCAGCTCCAGCCCGGCGCTCATCAGGAACGCCGGCCAGTAGATGGCGTGGAACCGGGAGATGTCCTTGCCGATCACGTGGACGTCCGCCGGCCAGAACTTCTTGAACGACTCGGAGTCGACGTCGGGATAGCCCACACCGGTGAGGTAGTTCGTCAGCGCGTCCACCCACACGTACATCACGTGCTTGTCGTTGCCGGGAACCGGAACACCCCAGTCGAACGTCGTGCGGCTGATGGAGAGGTCCTCCAGCCCGCGCTTGACGAAGCTGATGACCTCGTTGAAGCGGGACTGCGGGGCGCCGAACTCCGGATGCGCCTCGTACAGGGCCAGCAGCTTGTCCTGGTAGGAGGAAAGGCGGAAGAAGTAGCTTTCCTCGGCCGTCCACGTCAGTTCGGTGTCCGTCTCGCGGGAGTAGCGGAGGCCGTCTTCCTTGACCACGGTCTCGTCTTCGACGTAATACGCTTCATCACGGACCGAGTACCAGCCTTCGTACTTGGACAGGTAGATGTCCCCGTTGGCCTCCATCTTCTTCCAGATGGCCTGCGAAGCGGCGTAGTGGTCGTCGTCCGTGGTCCGGATGAAGCGGTCGTACGAGATTCCCAGGTCGGCGTGGGCAGCCTTGTAGATCTCGGCGTTCCGGTCCACCAGCTCCTTGGGCGTGATGCCTTCCTTCTCAGCAGCCTGCGCAATCTTCATGCCGTGCTCATCCGTGCCGGTCAGGAAGAAGACGTCAAACCCGTCCAGGCGCTTGAAACGGGCCATTGCGTCGGTGGCAATGTACTCGTACGCGTGGCCGATGTGCGGTACACCGTTGGGGTACGTGATGGCAGTGGTGATGTAGAACGGGGTTCGGGCTGAAGACGACACTCTGGGAAGTTACCTTTTTTCGGAAGCGGTGGCTGGGCCGGCAGACGGGAAACGCTACCCCTAAATCTAGATCAGTTCGGTCAGGGTATCGCTGAGCCGGACAAGTTCGTGATCATGTGACGCCACCAGGACAGCAATACCGTCGGACGTGGTGTCCTTGAGGATGCTGATGATGCGGTTGGCCGACGTGCGGTCCAGGCTCGCGGTGGGCTCGTCCACTACCAGGACCCGCGTTCCCAGGATGAGTGCGCGGGCAATCGCCACGCGCTGACGCTCACCGCCGGAGAGCTGGGCGGGGCGGTGCCGCATGCGCCGGCCCAGTCCCACCAGGTCCAGGAGGTCCTTGGCCATGTCGCGGCGCTGGTCCACCTCACCGTCAGGAACAGCGGGCAGCAGGACGTTCTCCAGGGCGCTCATGCCGTCAATCAGGGCGCCGCCCTGGTCGACGTAACCGATCAGGGCCCGGCGGCGGTCGGCGATTTCGTCGTCGCCCATGCTCTCGAGGGACTGGCCTTCCCAGAAGACACGGCCCGACGTCGGCAGCGTCAGTCCCGCGCCGACGGTCAGGATGCTGGTCTTGCCGGAACCGCTTCGGCCGGCGACGCAGTGCATTTCGCCGGCGTGGAGGGTCAGGTCGAAGCCCTCGACGACGTTGACGGCGTCGGCTCCGCCCTTCTGGCCGCCGTAACGGATGGTGATGTTGCTCAGTTCCAGCGGGGTCCCGTGGTCTGCGGCCTTCAGGATGGTGTTGGCACGGGTCTGGATCGAGCCGTCCTCGGCGTCATCCTGGGGAATCCGGTCGAGATTCACGTCGTTGTTCATTGGACCACTTTCGTTGCAATTGGAATCCAGCAAAGTACAGCCACGAGTCCGGCCACTGCGGCCCAGAGTGCGGCATAGGGTGCAAGCAGCAGGCCGATGCCGAGGGCGCCCACCACGCCGAGCGGCAAGGCCACCGTGCCCACGAGGGCGTTTTCGAACAGCCGGACCTGGCCGAGCATGTCGGGGTTCCAACCCATCGCTTCGAGCGTGCCGAGGTACTGGCGCTTGGCCTGGAGCTCAAAGCGCCCGGTGACCAGGGTCAGCACCAGGCCCACGGCCACTCCGGACAGCGCCAGGACGATGCTGGGCAGCGCCACACTGGCCGCGGCAAGTCCGCTCAGGGCGCTCGCGCCGGCAGCCCGGGGAATGTCGATCAGCAGGGCAATGAGCCCGCCCACTGCGGCCCCAAACACACCGACCGCGACCGCAAGGGAGATGGTATTGAACTTGTTGGTGCTCAGCTGGCGGTTGGCGAACGTGAGCGGGGAGTCCACGGCGATCAGCCGCTCGTCGTGCTGCGGTTCCTGGTCCACTTCGTCGCGGTGCCTTAGCTGCCTGGCCGCAAAGTAGGCCGCGGCGGCGTAGAGCACCAGGACCGATGCCGAGACGATGACCGTCGCGATGTTCCAGCTCACGAGGCTCAGGACGGTGCCGGCAATTGCCAGGAGGCTGGCTCCGACGGCGAATTCGGCAAGCACCCAACTGCGGATCCTCGTCTGGGTCCAGCCCATGGCCCGCAGCGTGCCGGCCTCCAGGCGCCGTTGACGGATGTAGCTTACGGTCGATGCGCCGGTAAGCAGGGCCGCCCCGATGAGCGTCAGGAACAGCAGCGTCAGGTTCGTTCCGGTCAGGGAGCCTGAGACGGCATCAGCCGCATCCTGGCGAACCCACGACTGGGTGACGGTGCCCAGCGCGGATTCCTTGCCGGCGTCGTCCTTGGAGTAGCCCGGAACAAAGATGTTGGCGTCTTCACGCGCTGAGCCGGCAACAACGGTGGCCTCGAGGCCCATGTCGCGGATTTCGTTGGCGAGCTGCTCGACCTCGGGCTGTGACTGCTTCCAGCTCCCCGGCGCCTTGGCACGGACACGGATGGCGTCGATGACGGATGCGTTCTCTTCGTATCCGCGTGCTGCGGCGAGGCCGTAGTAGTCGGTGATGGCGCCGGCGGACTGGCTGACCAGGCCCGTGGCGCTCAGTGACGGCTTGAGTTCGGTGTTCTCGACCTTTTTCCCCTGCGCGTCCTCCGTCAGGGTAAGTGGTGTGGGGTCGTAGCCGCCCAGGGGCAGCCGGTTGATGTCCCCGGCGGCTTCCTGCACCTTGTCGGCATCGAAGGTGCCGTAGACCATGGCAAGCGGGGCTGCGACCTTGCTGCCCGTCTCCAGGCTTTCGCGGTAGGAGCGCTCGTCCACCGGCTCACGCTGGGTCTGGTCGACCGGCGCGCCGCCGGCGCCCTTCTCCGGGAGCCGGTTGACGGTCACCCACTCCCCCGGTGTGGCGGTCTTGTCCACGGCACCGTTTCCGGCGGTGGAGCCATCGGTGTATTTGGGGGCCGACGCGAAGTCTGTGCTCCAGGTCGCGGGGTTGTAGAGGCCCTGGCTGAAGTTGCCGGTGTTGCCCAGGAGCTTGGAGTAGTCCTGCGATCCGGGCCAAGAGAGCGCGAACGGCGATTTGGAGACGAACGGGAGGTAGTCCTTGTCCAGGGAGCGGGTCACGGTGCCCACGTCCTTGACCACGTTTCCGGAATCGTCGATTTCCTCGATCTTGACCGAGTACTTGAGGTCCAGGGAGGTGCCGGAGCGGACAATCAGCGGGATGGCCTGGGAATCGGCCGTGAGCTGGCCGTCCCGCTTTGCCTGCTGGTACTGGGTCATCAGCGGCGCCCAGTACTTGAGTTTGACGCCGAGGAAGTCCGGCCCCTCTTCCAGCTCTTTCATGCTGATTCCGGTGGTGAACAGGCTTTCGAAGTGCCGGCCGATCGCACCGGCGTTGCGGGCGTCCGCGGGCGGCGCCTTTTCGAGCGGGGCCAGGAAGTCACCGGCAGTGCCCAGCAGGGCACGCTCGGACACGGGGTCGACGGCGACGACGGACTCCGTCACCTGCGGCGCCAGCGGCAGCGACACAGACAGATTGAAGAGGTTGTGTTCGGAACCGCCAGCGGGAGCCGGGAACTTGACGCCGGTCTCGCCTTCGGGGCCCGCGATGCGGATGCTCTTGCCGCCGGCGGTCTGCTCTTCAATGAGCCTCGCCTTGCCGAGCGAGCCTTCGGCCATGGACTTGAACAGGGTCTGTTCCGACTTACCGTCCGAGCTGACGGCGCTGGCGGTCATCCGGTATTTCTTCGCTTCGTCGGTGAGGACGGACTCGGCTGCCGGCCACTTGCCGGGGTCGGTTGCTCCCGGTTCCCCGGCGGTGGCTGTGCCCACGAGTCCCGCGTTGAATCCCAGGTAGTCCATGGCGTCAAGACGCGGGGACTCCAGGTTCTGCGATACCCGTGACACCAGGCTGATCGGAGCCGCCACAGACGTGCCTGAGAGCTTCCTGATGCCATCCAGCTGGTCAAAGCTGATGCCGCCCTGGCCGTTGGCGATTTCCGGCTGCATCAGCGCGCCGCCGGATCCGGCCTTGGCCTGGACCAGAATGTCATAGAGGCCGCGGGAATTCTCGTCGACTGTTCGGTTGAGCGCCGCTTGTGACTGGCCCTGGACGAGGACGGACAGGCACATGGCGACGATCAAAATGGCCGCGGTCAGCAAAAGCACTCGGCTTCTGATGAACCTCTGGACGGCGTTCATTGGGCTCCCTGAAAGCTGGATTTGCGTGTGTGCACACCTCAGTCACACCTAATTAGGTGTGAAGGCGTCCCCTGCCGGGTGTGCAAAAAATAATGGCCGGTCTGCCGGCCGGATCCGAAAATCGGACCCAGCCATTGTACGCAGACCGGCCAATCATACGTGGCAGAAGTTAACCTCTGTCACAGGATGTTCACCGAGTAGGCGGGAGGTCAGTCTTCGAGATCGACTTCGCGCACCATTTCGGCACCAATACCGGCCTTGATTGCGTCAAGGACCTGCTGCGGCACCGAGCTGTCGATGGTCAGGAGCGCCAGGACCTGGCCACCCTCCGCCTGGCGCGCTACCTGCATGCCGGCGATGTTGATGTTGTTCATGCCCAGGATGTGCCCGATGGTGCCGATCACGCCCGGGCGGTCGGCGTAGGCCACCACCACCAGGTGCTCGCTGATCGGGATTTCCACCTCGTAGCCGTTGACGCCCACGAGCTTCTGGATCTGCTTGGGGCCGGTCAGGGTTCCGGCCACGGAGATCTGGCTGCCGTCGCTCAGTGCGCCGCGCAGGGTCAGGACGTTGCGGTACGACTCGGTGTCCGGAGTGGTGATCAGGCGGACGTTGATGCCGCGCTGCTCGGCAATGACCGGAGCGTTGACGTAGGAGACCTGTTCGGTCACGACGTCCGCGAAGATGCCCTTGAGCGCGGCCAGTTCCAGCACCTTGACGTCCAGGGAGGAAATCTCACCGGCAACTTCGACGTCGAACTGGGTCAGCGATGCGTGAGTCAGTGCCGTGAAGATGCGGCCCAGCTTCTCAATCAGCGGGATGCCCGGGCGGACGTCCGGAGCGATGACGCCGCCGGCAACGTTCACTGCATCGGGAACCAGTTCCCCGGCCAATGCCAGGCGGACGGACTTGGCCACGGAAACGCCGGCCTTTTCCTGCGCTTCGTCGGTGGATGCACCCAGGTGCGGGGTCACCACGACGTTGTCCATCTCGAAGAACGGCAGGTCCGTGCTGGGTTCCTTGACGAAGACGTCGACGCCGGCTCCGGCGATCTCGCCGTCCTTCAGGGCCGCGTGGAGTGCTTCCTCGTCCACCAGGCCGCCGCGGGCAACGTTGATGACGTAAGCGGTCTTCTTCATCTTCTTGAACGCCTCGGCGCCGAGCATGCCCACCGTTTCCGGCGTCTTGGGCATGTGGATGGTAATGAAGTCCGACTGGGCCAGCAGTTCGTCCAGGGTGACCAGCTGCACGCCCAGCTGGGCCGCGCGGGCCGAGGTGATGTAGGGGTCGTACGCCAGGATCTTGGTGTCGAAGCCCTTCAGTCGGGCTGCCACGAGGGCGCCGATCCGGCCCAGGCCGATGATGCCGATCTTCTTCTCGTAGAGTTCAATGCCCGTGTACTTGGAGCGCTTCCATTCGCCGTCCTTGAGCGCCGCGCTGGCCTGCGGGATGTGGCGGGCGAGGCTCAGGATGTGGCCCACCGTGAGTTCGGCGGCGGAAACGATGTTCGACGTCGGTGCGTTGACCACCATGACACCGGCCTGGGTGGCGGCCTTGATGTCGACGTTGTCCAGGCCCACGCCGGCGCGGGCAATGACCTTGAGGTTCTTGGCTGCGGCGATGGCCTCGGCGTCCACCTGGGTGGCAGAACGGACCAGGATAGCGTCAACATCCGCGATGGCTGCGAGCAGCTGGGAACGGTCGGCACCGTCGGTCTGGCGGATTTCAAAGTCCGGGCCGAGGGCCTCGACTGTGGCGGGGGAAAGTTCTTCGGCGAGCAGTACTACGGGTTTTGACACGGCTGATCCTCTGCGTTGCAGTCCTGGGGATAAATCAAGTCTAGGCTGACGGAAAGGCCGGGCTCACATTGTTAAGTGTGAACCCGGCCTCACTGTTGTCTTCTGTCTGTCGGCTGGATGCCGGGCTTAGCGGGCTGCCGAGCCCTCTACGTAGTCTTCGTCCTGCTGCTGCCAGGAGAACAAGCCGCGCAGTTCGCGGCCAACGGCCTCGATCGGGTGCTGCTCGGCCTTGGCGCGCAGTGCCTTGAACTCAACGCCACCGTTGTCCTGGTCCTCGATGAAGCGCTTGGCGAAGGCGCCGTTCTGGATGTCGGCGAGGACAGCCTTCATGTTTTCCTTCACCTCGGGGGTGATGACGCGCGGGCCGGAGACGTAGTCGCCGTACTCTGCAGTGTCGGAAACGCTCCAGCGCTGCTTGGCGATGCCGCCTTCCCACATGAGGTCGACGATGAGCTTGAGCTCGTGCAGGACCTCGAAGTAGGCGATCTGCGGCTGGTAGCCGGCCTCGGTCAGGGTCTCGAAGCCGTACTGGACCAGCTGGGACACGCCGCCGCACAGGACAGCCTGCTCGCCGAAGAGGTCGGTTTCGGTCTCTTCGGTGAAGGTGGTCTTGATGACGCCTGCGCGGGTGCCGCCAATGGCCTTGGCGTAGGACTTGGCCAGGTCCCAAGCGGAACCGGAGGCGTCCTGCTCCACGGCGATGATGTCCGGGATGCCGCGGCCGGCTTCGAATTCACGGCGCACGGTGTGGCCGGGAGCCTTCGGGGCGATCAGGATGACGTCAACGCCCTCCGGTGCCTCGATGTAGCCGAAGCGGATGTTGAAGCCGTGCGCGAAGGCGAGTGCCTTGCCCGGGGTCAGCTTGTCCTTGATGGAGTCGTTGAAGATCGAGCGCTGGTACTGGTCCGGCGCCAGGATCATGATGACGTCGGCCCATTCGGCGGCGTCTGCGACGTTCTTCACCGGGAAGCCGGCATCCTCGGCCTTGGCGATCGACGACGAACCTTCCTTGAGGGCGATGGTCACTTCGACGCCGGAGTCGCGCAGGTTCAGGGCGTGGGCGTGGCCCTGGGAGCCATAGCCGACGATTGCAACCTTGCGGCCCTGGATGATGGAGAGGTCTGCGTCGTCGTCGTAGAACATTTCAGTCACTTGCGTAACTCCTTTTGAGTGGATTCTCTGGTGTGTAAATAGTCTGTGGTTTTGCGGTAATGCACGGGCTTTGCGCCGCAGGTGAGGCTGTGCCCCGCCTGTGTTTAGGCTGATGCCTTACGCGGAGCGTAGCGCCCTGTCACTCATGGAGCGGGATCCCCGTCCAACGGCCAAGGTGCCGGACTGCACAATTTCGCGGATGCCGAAGGGCTCGAGCACTGAGAGCAGTGCGGTGAGCTTTTCGGGGTGGCCGGTTGCTTCAATAACCACGGAGTCTGTGGAGACGTCAACCACTGAAGCGCGGAACAGGTCTGCAGCCTGGGTCACCTGCAGACGAGTTGCGGCATCCGCACGTACCTTGACCAGGATGTGGTCTCGCTGCACGGAAGATTCTGAGGTGAGTTCAACAATCTTGATCACATTGACCAGCTTGTTCAACTGCTTGGTGATCTGTTCGATCAGGTCACCGTCGGCGTCGACGACGACGGTCATCCGGGACATGCCCGGAACTTCCGTCGGGCCGACGGCCAGGGAATTGATGTTGAAGGCCCGGCGCGCGAAGAGGCTCGCTACGCGGGTCAGCACACCGGGTTTGTCTTCGACCAGAACGGACAGCGTGTGGCGGCTCATGATCAGTCCTCCTCTTCCCATTCCGGGGTCATGTTACGGGCGACCTGGATCTGGTCGTTACTCACTCCGGCGGGCACCATCGGCCACACCATGGAGTCGGGGCTCACCACAAAGTCGATGACCACAGGGCGGTCATTGATTTCAAGGGCCTTCAGGATGGTGGCGTCGATGTCCTCGTCGCGCTCGCACCGGAAGGATGCGCAGCCGTAGGCCTCGCCCAGTTTCACGAAGTCCGGAATGCGGACCGTCTCGTGTCCGGTGTTCAGGTCGGTGTTCGAGTAGCGGCCCTCGTAGAAGAGGGTCTGCCACTGGCGCACCATTCCCAGCGAGGAGTTGTTGATGACGGCAACCTTGATGGGGATCTTGTTGATGGCACACGTGGCCAGTTCCTGGTTGGTCATCTGGAAGCAGCCGTCACCGTCGATGGCCCAGACCACACGGTCCGGTTCGCCTACCTTGGCGCCCATGGCCGCCGGGACTGCGTAGCCCATGGTGCCGGCTCCGCCCGAGTTCAGCCACGCGTGGGGGCGTTCGTACTTGATGAACTGTGCCGCCCACATCTGGTGCTGGCCGACGCCTGCCACGTAGATGCCTTCGGGACCCGTCAGGGCGCCGATGCGCTCAATGACGCGCTGCGGCGCACTGAGGCCGTCCTCGGGCTCCGTCCAGCCCAGCGGATACGTTTCCTTCAGGTTGTTCAGGAACGTCCACCAGTTGTCCAGGTCCGGCTTCCCGGAAGCCTCGAACTGCGTCTTCACGGCTTCGGTGAGTTCCGGGATGATCTCCTTGACGGATCCCACGATCGGAACGTCCGCCGTGCGGTTCTTGGAAATCTCGGCCGGATCGATGTCCGCGTGGATGACCTTCGCGTTGGGCGCGAACGTCTTCAGGATGCCGGTTACCCGGTCATCAAAACGGGCGCCCAGCGTGATGAGCAGGTCGGACTGCTGCAGCGCGGTCACGGCGGAGACCGTACCGTGCATGCCCGGCATGCCGACGTGCTGCGGATGCGAGTCCGGGAACACGCCGCGGGCCATCAGGGTGGTTACGACGGGTGCACCGGTGATTTCCGCGAGTTCCCGCAACTCTGCCGAAGCGTGCGCCTTCACCACGCCGCCGCCGACGTAGAGCACAGGCTTGCTGGCCGCAGCAATCAGCTTCGCTGCTTCGCGAACCTGCTTGTTGTGGCCGCGGACCACCGGGCGGTAACCGGGAAGGTCAATCTTGGGAGGCCAGGAGAAGGTCATCTGGCCCTGCTGGGCATCCTTGGCAATGTCCACCAGCACCGGGCCGGGACGGCCGGTGGAAGCAAGGTGGAACGCCTCCGCCATGACGTGCGGGATGTCGCTGGGGTCGGTCACCAGGAACGAGTGCTTGGTGATCGGCATTGTGATGCCGACGATGTCCGCTTCCTGGAAAGCGTCCGTACCAATGACTCCGCTGGACACCTGGCCGGTGATGGCCACGAGCGGCACGGAGTCCATATGGGCATCCATGATGGCGGTAACGAGGTTGGTGGCGCCGGGGCCCGAGGTGGCAATGCAAACACCCACCCGCCCGGTAACCATGGCGTAGCCTTGCGCGGCGTGGCCGGCTCCCTGTTCGTGACGGACCAGGACGTGATTCATCCTGGAAGCCATCAAGGGGTCATAGGTGGGCAGGATCGCGCCACCGGGCAAACCAAAAATATCGTCCACGCCGAGTTCTTCGAGCGAGCGGACAATAGCTTGTGAACCGGTCATCACCGTCGGGGGTACGACGTTGTTCGGTCCAAGGACAGGAGAGACAGCAGCAGCGTGGTCGACACCGGCATCGGCCGTGCGGTCGGCGCGTTCCGGAGCTTTGGGGGCTCCAGCGGACTTTGTAGCCATCAGCGAGGGGCTGATCGGCGATCCTTTGCTCATCGGACTCTTCCTTTGTGGATCTTCATTAGCGGGTGGTTCTCATGGCGGATTCAATTACTGCAACAAATAAAAAAACCCCTCAGCCTGGTGGCTCTTCGAGGGGTTTGCGCGTGACGGTTCGTTACCAGTCGGGCTATTGAGCCACGCGCTTGGTAAGGACGACGACTGCTTCTGCAGCGGCGCAGCTAGTAACGAATGCGATCATGCGTTCAGTTTTCCCTCTGTGTGAGATGCATGTCAACGACGACGGCGCACATCTCACCATATGGACTCCATTGTCCACAAAATGAACGCCGCCCCCAACTGACTCGCAGTTAACGCTCCGAAAAGCGCGTTTGCGGGCGTTAACTGCCAGTCAGTTGGGTTAGCGCGACTACGGGGTGCTACCCGCAGTATGCGCCGGTGGAGGCGCTGTGCACCAGCTTGGCGTACTTGGCGAGCACGCCCTTCGTGAACTTCGCCGGCAGCGGCTCCCAGCCGATCTTGCGGGACTCGAGCTCGGCGTCGTCCACCAGCAGGTCGAAGCTGCGGGCGGCGATGTCCACGCGGATCCGGTCGCCGTCCTTGACGAAGGCGATGGGGCCGCCGTCGACCGCTTCCGGCGCAACGTGGCCAATACACAGTCCGGTGGTACCTCCGGAGAAACGGCCGTCGGTCAGCAGCAGCACATCCTTGCCCAGGCCGGCACCCTTGATGGCACCGGTGATGGCGAGCATTTCGCGCATGCCCGGACCACCCTTGGGGCCCTCGTAGCGGATGACCACAACATCACCCTTGTTGATCTTTCCGTTGTCAAGCGCATCCAGGGCGCCCTGCTCGCGCTCGAACACTCGGGCCGTGCCTTCGAAGACATCGGCGTCGAAGCCGGCGCTCTTGACGACGGCGCCTTCCGGCGCCATGGAACCGTGCAGGATGGTGATGCCACCGGTTTTGTGGATCGGGTTGTCCAGGGCGCGCAGGATCTTGCCGTCCAGGTCCGGCGGGTTGATGGACGCGAGGTTCTCGGCAAGGGTCTTGCCGGTAACGGTGAGGCAGTCTCCGTGCAGCAGCCCGGCGTCGAGCAGTGCCTTCATGATGACCGGCACGCCGCCGATCTTGTCCACGTCGGTCATGACGTAGCGGCCGAAGGGCTTCAGGTCACCCAGGTGCGGGATCTTGTCGCCGATGCGGTTGAAGTCGTCCAGGGTCAGCTCAACCTCGGCCTCGCGGGCAATGGCCAGCAGGTGCAGGACGGCGTTGGTGGAGCCGCCGAATGCCATGGTCACGGCAATGGCGTTTTCGAAGGCCTTCTTGGTCATGATGTCCCGGGCAGTGATGCCGAGCCGGAGCAGGTTGACCACGGCTTCGCCGGACTTGCGGGCGAATTCATCACGACGGCGGTCTGCCGAGGGCGGGGCGGCGGAGCCCGGCAGGGACATGCCCAGGGCCTCGCCGATGCAGGCCATGGTGTTGGCCGTGTACATGCCGCCGCAGGCACCTTCGCCGGGACAGATGGCCTTTTCGATGCGCTCCAGGTCCCCGAGGCTCATCTTGCCGGCGGCGCAGGCGCCCACGGCTTCGAAGGCGTCGATGAGGGTTACTTCCTTTTCGGAGCCGTCCTCGAGCTTGACCCAGCCCGGCATGATGGAGCCCGCGTAGAGGAAGACGCTGGCCAGGTCCAGGCGGGCTGCTGCCATGAGCATGCCCGGGAGGGACTTGTCGCAGCCGGCGAGAAGGACGGAGCCGTCGATGCGCTCGGCCTGCATGACGGTTTCCACGGAGTCGGCGATGACCTCGCGGGAAACGAGCGAGAAGTGCATGCCTTCGTGGCCCATGGAAATTCCGTCGGAAACGGAGATCGTCCCGAACTGCATGGGGAAGCCGCCGCCGGCGTGGACGCCTTCCTTGGCGCCCTGGGCCAGCCGGTTCAGGGAGAGGTTGCAGGGAGTGATTTCATTCCAGGAGCTCGCAACGCCGATCTGGGGCTTCGCGAAGTCGTCATCGCCCATGCCGACCGCGCGGAACATACCGCGCGCGGGGGCGGCATGGATCCCGTCGGTGACGACCCGGCTGCGGGGCTTGATGTCGATCTTGTTCTCGGTTGCTGTTTGGGTGTCCTCACTCATGGGTCAAAGTCTATGACTCCGATTGGGACGCCAACGACCCCGGATGGAGGGTTAAGCCGAAAACCGGGAATATTTCGATCAAATAGTGGACTCTCGTCTCAAATAATGAGATCACGAGGCTCGCCGCCGCATTGGATGTGTCACGCGTCACTCAGGCCGGCGGTGTTAATCGATGTGGCTTCCGCCTCGAGCATGGACAGGACCTGCTGGATGGTGGTCCGGGCCGCCACATCCGGGCGCGCGAGCGCGACGATGCTGCGGCGGGCAGTTACCCCCAGCAGTGGGCGCAGCACAAAGCCACGCTGCTGGTTTCTCCGGGCCGTGTACCGGGGCAACAGGCTCAACCCGTGGCCGGCGCTGACAAGCGCTTCCAACACCCGCAGGTCGGGAAACAGCTGCGCGCGCAATGCCGGAGCCCCCGCCTGCACCTCAATCTGGCGAAGCACTGTGTCGAACGGAAAGCCTTCCGGCACGCCCATCCAGGGAAATCCCACCACATCGCTGGCCGTCAGGGATGGCTTTGTCGCCAGGACGTGCCCGGCCGGCATGGCCACATCCAGCGGCTCGTTCAGCAGCGGAACAACCACAAGCCCCTGCCGGGCGAAGACATCGGGGCCATCCACGCTATGGGCCAGCACGATGTCGTAATCAGCGGCCAGGGCAGTGAATCCTGCGACGCCCGGGTCCTCGAAGCAGGCCTCGAACCGAAGGCCCTCCACCTCCTTGACGCGATGCAGGAGGCCGGGGAGGAACATCTCAGCGGCGCTCGGAAAGAAGGCCGCCTTGACGTGCGTCTGCCAGCCCTGCCGGTACGTGTCGATGGTGGCTTCAGCGCGGGCCATGGCCGTGGAAACGTCCGCCGCGGCCGCCGCCATGGCTCGGCCCGCTTCTGTGAGCCGCACTCCCCTGCCGGACTTTTCAACCAGGACAACACCCAGTTCGTCCTGGAGTGTCTTGAGCTGTTGGGAGACGGCAGAGGGCGTCACCTCCATTGCTTCGGCAGTGGCGCCCACGGTGCCCCGGTCCGAAAGTTCGCGGAGAATCCGGAGCCGTTTCAAATCCATGAGGCGAGGCTACAGGACGGCCCCGGTTCCCCGATGTAAGCCTTTACAGCCGTAATCACACCGACGTAACGTCAAGCAACGGCAAACCTTGCCTTGTGGACAGAAGGGCTCTGCTATGGACTGGATTATTTGGGTCATCGTCATCGTAGTCATCGTGGGGGTCGTCTGGTGGCTCCTGAACCGCAACAGTTCAGGGAATACCACCGGAACATCAACGTCCTCCGATTCCGGTGTGTCCGCTCCACACGCAGAGCGGGCCGGCTCAGGCAGGCCCACGGGAGCCGCACCGGCTGGCGGAGGGGCGGCCGTGTCGGCAGAGGCGGCCGCCACTGCAGGAATGGCGAGCGCCGCAGGCTTCGGCCCTCCGGCGACACCTGCGGCGCCCACGACGGCGGACGATGCCAGGGAGCGGCCGCAGGCGCCCGTTGCCGCCGAGGCGCCGGTTGCCCAACCTTCGACTCCGCGTCCTTCATCGCAAGCTACCCCGGCAGCTGAACCAGCTGAACCGGCCGCGTCCTCGCAGGTGGCGTCACCTCCCGCGAGCGCCACTTCACTGAGCCCGGCTCCGGCGAACGCCGGGGGGGACGTGGATGACTGGGACGAGGACTCATCAGCGGACGCGCCTGCGGCAGGGACAGCCAGCACGGCGACACAGGATGCTGCAGCAGCGCCGGACCGTGCCGCTGTGGCCGACAAGGCCGAGTGGGAAGCGCAGTGGTCCGAGGCGGCCAGCACTCCGCATGCCGTCGAAACGCACCCCAAGGAGACAGCAGCCAAAGAACCTGCGGCACGGGAAATTCCGTCCGCCGACGGAGGCAACCGGGCACCCGTCCACCACCCTGAGTACACGGAACCCCACGCCCCCACCCTTCCCGGCGCCGAATCCGCCGCGGCGGAGGACGCCGTGACGGAGGATGTCGCGGCCGCTGAAGGCGGAGCGGAACCGTCAGAACCGTCACCCGCCGGCGGTGCCGCACCGGCCGCCGGGACCCACACAGGCGAGCTCTCCGGGGGAGATGCTGAAACACTGCAGGCGGCGGCGTCATCAGCGGCCACCGAAGCGGCCGCAAGCCACACGGCTGAGCCCGCCGGACACCTTGCAGCCGACAAGCCTTACGGTGACGGATCCGCAGCTCCCGGCCCGGACGGCAGCGGACCGGAGGGCTACACGGTCAAAGGGAATGCTCAGTCGATGATCTACCACGACGAGACCAGCCCGGATTACGCGGAGACCACCGCTGAGGTCTGGTTCGAGTCGGCAGCGCACGCGGAAGCGGCAGGGTTCCGGGCCCCGCGTCGGAGCCGGCACTAGGCCGGGCCGTCCACGAGGCGGGGTAAACCATGAACCCGGAGAAGGCGGTGTGCACGTCCAGGCGTGTGCTCCGCCTTTTTTATGCCTCCACCGCGCTATTCGCATCGCTCGCCCTGGCCGCCTGTACCGGCGGCGGCAGCGGCATTCCCACAGGCAACGCAGGTTCAGTCACGGGTAGCAACCCGGCCGCCCAGGAACCCCAGGTGCTGCGGACCGTTGAAGGGCTGCAGCTGCCCTGGTCCACGGTGTTCCTGCCGGATGGCACCGCCGTCATCTCGGAACGTGACCGCGGCGAACTCATATCGGTCACGGACGGGAAGACTACGGTGCTTGGCAGCGTCCCCGGAGTTGTTCCCGGCGGGGAAGGCGGCCTCCTGGGGTTGGCAGTGTCACCCGAGTACGAATCCGACAAGTCGCTGTTCGCTTATTTCACCTCCGGTGTGGACAACAGGATTGCCCGTCTCACGCTGGCGGAAGCCGAACCCGGGGGCCCGTTGAAGCTTGGACAGCCGGAGATCATCTTCTCCGGCATCCCCAAGGCCGCAACCCACAACGGCGGCCGAATCCGTTTTGGACCGGATGGATATCTGTACGTGGGAACCGGTGATTCACAACGCCGCGACCAACCGCAGGATCCGAACGCGCTGGGCGGCAAAATCCTCAGGATTACCGCGGAGGGCCGTCCCGCCCCCGGGAACCCGTTCGGAGACAACCCCGTCTACAGCCTTGGCCACCGGAATGTGCAGGGCCTGGACTGGGATGACTCCGGCAGGCTATGGTCAAGCGAATTCGGCCCGAACGTGGATGACGAGCTGAACCTGATCCAGCCGGGCGGCAACTACGGCTGGCCGGAGGTCACAGGGGCGCCGGGCAGGCCAGGCTTCATCGATGCCAAGGTGGTCTGGCCATCCACCGCGGAATCATCCCCGAGCGGGCTTGAGATTGTGGGCTCCACGGCTTATCTCGGCGCACTCAGGGGCCAGCGGCTGTGGGCGGTCCCGCTCGAAGGCGAAAATGCGGGCGATCCTGTGAGCCATTTCACAACCAAGTACGGGCGTATCAGGGACGTTTCACTCGCCCCGGACGGCACCTTGTGGATGCTTACGAACAACGAAAACCCTGATTCCGCGCTGATTTTGGCCCCTCCAGCCCGGCCGGGGAGCTGAAGCGGGCGCCGATTTCACACGGCGCTAAATCTCGTGTAGAGTTTCATGTCGTTGCGGAGATGAACGCGGGAAACAAAAGCCCGCGGGAACAGCCAAAACAACAGCTGCACCTCTAGCTCAACTGGCAGAGCAATTGACTCTTAATCAATGGGTTCCGGGTTCGAGTCCCGGGGGGTGCACCACAGAAACCCCGTCTTCACTGGCCACAAGCCATGAAGGCGGGGTTTCGTTTTGCCCGGAAGCCGCCCCTACGGCGACGGTGCTGAGACCGGATATGTTCACGGACCGCCCCGGATCCGGCAACAGCAAAGGGCGGCCGGGGTTGACCGACCGCCCTTGGCGATTACTAGCTGGGACATTCAGGCCCTGGAGGCGATAGCCGTCAGGCTGCTGGGATAGGACAGACCCGCCAGCCAGCACCGATCACCGGCCCCGTGGGCGACCGGGCCCTTCAGTTGGCGCTGTTGGCATCCACGGTGAGCCCGGATTCGGCATTGGCCACAATGGCCTTGGTCTCCGGCGAGGCAAATCGGCTGGCCAGGACAGTCACTACGGCCTGGAGCTCCTGCCGCAGCACGTCGGGGTCGATCGAAGCAGCAGCCAATACGGTTCGTTCCATGTCCGCCGCCGCAGCCACGGCCTCAACACCCCGCTCGGTCAGGGACACCACATGGCTTCGGCGGTCAGACGTGCTGCGCTCCCGGCGGATGTGTCCATGCGACTCAAGCCGGGTAAGGGTTTTCCCCATAGTCTGGGCCTGGACGCGGACCAACTGGGCCAGCTGTGCCTGGGTCATGGGTCCGTTGACGGCGAGAACCTCCATGGCGATGACCCCGGCATGGGTAAGCCCGATGGCTCCCAGCTTCTCATTCCAGGAATGTTCGACGAGGCGTGCCGCCGTGGACAAGAGGCGCCCTGTGGGCCAGCGATCCATATCAGGCATACCACTTAGTATAGCCAGCGTGGGATTCGTCGCCCGCTCCCCCACTCACTAAGCTTGGATGTCCACAACATTCCAGAGGAGAACATCTTGGTTGAACGACTCATTCCCGGCACTCCGGCACCGGACTTTACGCTGAAGGATTCCGCAGGGAACGACGTCAGCCTGAAGAGCTACCGCGGCCGGAACACCATTGTGTACTTCTACCCGGCAGCGTCCACGCCCGGCTGCACCAAGGAAGCGTGCGACTTCCGCGACACACTCGCCTCCCTGCAACGGGAAGGCTATGACGTCCTTGGCGTATCTCCCGATCCGGTTAAGAAGCTCGCCAAGTTCGCCGAGGCGGAAGGGCTGACCTTCCCGCTCCTGTCCGACGAGGACCACTCCGTGGCTGAGGCCTACGCAGCGTGGGGGGAAAAGAAGAACTACGGACGCACCTACGAGGGCCTCATCCGATCCACGATTGTGGTGGATCCGGACGGCAAGGTGGCGGTGGCACAGTACAACGTCCGGGCCACCGGCCACGTAGCCAAGCTCCGCCGGGACCTCGGCCTGGCCTAAGTTTCCTTCCCTCGCGGGTAGGAACCGCGTCTTCCGCCACCGAGCGAAAGGCCCGGCCGGCAGGTACACTGGAGCCTGGCATCCGCCGTCGTACGTCCTTCGCTTTCGCAGGAACAGCGTCAGGATTACGCACGACGGCGCCGCGCGCGAGTGGTGAAATTGGCAGACACGCAGGATTTAGGTTCCTGTGCCTTCGGGCGTGGGGGTTCAAGTCCCCCCTTGCGCACAGCAGTAGGAACACCGGAATCCCGGACCTCACGGTCCGGGATTCCGTCGTTTAACGCCAATGCCCGGTGCCGGAAAAGTCCGCAGGAAAAGAATTCTCCAGGTCCACCCATCCGGTGCCGCCGAACTGCCGAATACCCATTGAGACACCAACCAAGGGTCGGTGCCCACAGTCGGAATTGAGCCAGTGCAGTGATCGAAAGAGTCGTTCGCCGCAGGCAATGATCGGCACTAACAAGGAGAATCGAAATGCAGTCATTCAAGCGCACTACCTTCACCGTTGCAGGCGTTGCAGCTGCCGCTCTGCTCAGCCTGACCGCCTGCGGAGGCTCCGCCACGACGGCAAACAGCTCGTCGGCACCGGCTTCCACGCCCTCCGCTTCGAGCATGGCACCGTCCCCGTCGGCCAGCTCCTCGGCCGCCATGGACCCGGCCGCCAACCTGGTGGGCCCCGGCTGTGCAGGCTACGCAGAGCAGGTTCCGGACGGCGCAGGCTCGGTGGCCGGCATGGCCCTCGACCCGGTCGCGGTTGCAGCGTCCAACAACCCGCTGCTGAAGACCCTGACGGCAGCAGTTTCCGGCAAGCTCAACCCGAAGGTTGACCTGGTGGATACGCTCAACGGCAGCGAATTCACGGTCTTCGCACCGGTGGATGACGCGTTCGCCAAGATCGACCCCGCCACCATCGAAACCCTCAAGACCGACGACGCCCTGCTGAGCAAGATCCTGACCTACCACGTGGTTCCCGGCCAGATCACCCCCGACAAGATTGTGGGCACCCATAAGACTGTCCAGGGCGGTTCCGTCACCGTGACCGGCACCAAGGATGCGCTGAAGGTCGATGACGCCAGCGTCATCTGCGGCGGCGTCAAGACCGCCAACGCCACGGTCTACCTGGTGGACTCCGTCCTGATGCCAAAGTAGGCAACCCAAAACACTCCTGATCCGGCTCCAGCCTGACTCCCTGGGCCGACCCTGGAGAAACCGAAGGTCCGCACCGATGGTGCGGACCTTCGTTTTGCCCTGGGCGGCGCGTCCCGGACCCGGCCAGCGTCCAGGATCGGTCAATTAGACTGGGGAGCGGTCCCGGCCCGCGGACCTCCCAGCCGTCCAGAGGCCTTCCGGCCGTCCAGAGGTGATAATCGAGTGCCCAGCAGTAAATCGCGCCGCATTGCAGTCAGTATCGGTGCAGGTGTCCTGTCGCTGCTGCTTGCCTCGTGCATGGGCGTGCCCGCTCCCGCGCCGGCGTCGTCCTCTGCGGTTCCGACCAGCTCGGCCCCTACCTCACCGACGGCGACGTTTACGTTCGGCACCGCGGCCCAGCCGCTGGGACTCGATCCGGCGCTGGCATCCGACACGGAGTCCTACCGGATCACCCGCCAGGTCCTCGAAGGCCTGGTCGGAGTGGACCAGACCACCGGCCATCCCACTCCATTGCTCGCGACCGAGTGGGCAGAATCCAACGCGGGCAGCACATATACGTTCAAGCTCCGTGAAGGCGTCACCTTCCAGGACGGGTCACCGTTCGATGCCGCGTCGGTCTGCACCAACTTCAACCGCTGGTTCAATTTCCCGGAAAGCCTGCGGAAGCAAGCCCCCGGCACGTCATTCAAGGGTGTCTTCAAGGCCCATGCCGACCAGGCTTCGCTATCCATCTACAAGGGCTGCACCGCACTCTCCGCCGGGAATGTCAGGATCGACCTCACGCAGCCTTTCACCGGTTTCCTCCAGGCGCTGACGCTGCCGGCCTTCGCCATGTCGTCCCCGAAGGCCATGGCGGAGCAGAAGGCCGACACCCTCAGCCAGACCCGCGACGGCCAGCCAGTGTCGAACTATGCACTGCATCCCGTCGGCACGGGTCCCTACAGCTTCGCAGCGTGGGAAGACTCGAGCGTCAAGCTGGTCAGCAACAAGCAATACTGGGGCGACAAGGGCCAGATCGGCACCATCAACTTCGTCACCTACGACCAGCCCCAGTCGAGGCTGCAGGCCCTGCTCGACGGGAAGATCGACGCCTACGACGCCGTCACCGTGGGGAACTTCGATCAGTTGGTCAAGCGCGGAAAACAGATCATCCAGCGCGACCCCTTCTCCGTGATGTATCTCGGCATGAACCAGGAAGTGCCCATCCTGCAGAACCTCAAGGTGCGGCAGGCCATCGAAATGGCAGTGGACAAGGAAACACTGATCCGCAGGTTCTTCATCGACAACACCACGCAGGCAACCCAGTTCGTCCCGCCCAAACTCAGCGGGTTCAATAACAACGCCCCTTCCCTGGGCTACGACCCGGCCAAGGCCAAGGCGTTGTTGGAGGAAGCCGGGTACAAGGGCGAGGAACTCAAGTTCTACTACCCCCTTAATGTGACAAGGCCGTACCTCCCCACACCCGAAAAGGTCTACGCCGAGCTCAGCAGGCAACTCACCGCAGTGGGCCTGAACGTGAAGCCCGTTCCGGTGGAGTGGTCGGACGGGTACCTGCAAAAAGTGCAGTCACCGGGCGACCATGCCCTGCACCTGCTTGGCTGGAACGGTTCGTACGCCGACCCGGACAACTTCGTCGGCCCCCTGTTCGGCGAGAAGACCGGCGAATTCGGCTACCAGGATCCGCAGGTCTTTTCCAAGATCGCCCGGGCCCGGGGTCTGCCGGAGGGCGAGGAGCGGACGGAGCAGTACCGCACCATCAACGCCCAGATTGCCCAGTCTGTCCCGGCCGTCCCCATCGCCTTCCCCATATCGGCCCTGGCGCTGTCCGACCGGGTGCTGAAGTACCCCGCGTCCCCGGTATTAAACGAAGTTTTCACAAAGGTCGAGCTGAAACCTTGACGGACTGAACCAATTTCAGTTAGTGGGGTGCTCGGGGATATTCTGTGACAGCCAGAGCCGCTGCTATCGGAGACTCATTGTGACTTTCATTTCCAAGACCCAACATGCCGACGTCGTTCTGATTGGCGGCGGCATTATGAGCGCCACGCTGGGTGCGTTCATCAAGCAGCTCGAACCGAACTGGACCGTCTCGCTGTTCGAACGGCTCGACGAAGCCGGCCTGGAAAGCTCAGGCCCGTGGAACAACGCAGGAACCGGCCATGCCGCCCTGTGTGAGCTTAATTACTCTCCCGCAGCCAAAGACGGCTCGGTTGACCCCTCCAAGGCGCTGCACATCAACGAGCAGTTCCAGCTGTCCCGCCAGTTCTGGTCCCACCTTGTCAGCAACTCCCTCATCGGGTCCCCCAAGGGCTTCATCAATACGGTCCCGCACATGAGCTTCGTGATCGGGGACGCCAACGCGGACTTCCTGAAGACCCGGTATGAGGCACTGAAGCCGAACACCCTCTTCCGTTCCATGGAGTACTCCGAAGACCACGCCCAGATTTCCAAGTGGGCGCCCCTGATCGTCAAGGGCCGCGACGCCAAACAGCGGATCGCCGCTACCCGCGCAGCCGAGGGAACCGACGTCGACTTCGGCGCGCTGACCCGCGAGCTGACCACCTACCTGGGCAACAACGGCGTCGAGATCAACTACGGCCACGACGTCAACGGCATCCGCCGCGCCCCGGGCGGAGGATGGGACCTCACGCTCAAGCACAAGAAGTCCGGCGAGCACGGCAACATCCGCGCGAAGTTCGTATTCGTCGGCGCCGGCGGCGGCGCCCTCCACCTGCTGCAGGCTTCCGGAATTCCGGAGAGCAAGGGCTACGGCGGCTTCCCGGTTTCCGGCCAGTTCTTCCGCTGCACCGATGAGGCCCTCTCCGCCCAGCACAGCGCCAAGGTCTACGGCCAGGCATCCGTCGGAGCCCCGCCCATGTCCGTCCCGCACCTCGACACCCGCTACGTCAACGGCAAGCGCTCCCTGCTGTTCGGACCGTACGCAGGATTCTCCACCAACTTCCTGAAAAACGGATCGTACCTGGACCTGCCGCTGTCCATCCGCCCCAGCAACATCATCCCGATGCTGGCCGTGGCCAAGGACAACATGGACCTGACTGCCTACCTGGTCAAGGAAGTCGCCAAGCGCCACGGCGACAAGGTGGAGGCCCTTCGCGAGTACTACCCCGAAGCAAAAGACGGCGACTGGGAACTCATCACCGCCGGCCAGCGTGTTCAGATCATCAAGAAGGATCCGAAGAAGGGTGGTGTCCTGCAGTTCGGCACTGAAGTGATCGCGGCCCGCGACGGTTCCATCGGCGCGCTGCTTGGGGCGTCCCCGGGAGCGTCAACCGCTGTTCCCATCATGATCGAACTGCTCCAGAAGTCCTTCCCGAAGAACTTCCGGAGCTGGCAGTCGAAGCTCAAGGAGATGATGCCAGGCTACGGCGTCAAGCTCAACGACAACCCGGAACTGGCCGCAAAGCTGGAGGCAGAAACTGCCAAGACCCTCCAGCTGGAGGCCGTGGACGCACCTTCCAGCTGACGCCCTGTTCGGGTTACGGCAGGTTTCACCCCCAACCACAAGTCCGATAACCCACCAGGAGACGATGAGATGTACCGGCTGGCAAAACTTTCGCTGGCAAACAGGGCCCTGATCGCGCTGATCACCGTCTTCGCGTCGGTGTTCGGCGTGATCACCATGTCCTCGCTGAAGCAGGAACTCATCCCTTCCATCGAGTTCCCGCAGATCACGGTCATCTCGTCCATGCCCGGGGCGTCCCCGGAAGTCGTGGACAAACAGGTGAGCGGGCCCCTCGAAACCGCACTGAACGGTGTCGAGGGGCTGGAGTCGACGTCGTCCACCTCCCGCACGGGCGTCTCGCAAATCACCATGGTGTTCACGTACGGGACAAACCTGGACCGTGCGCGGAACCAGATCGACCGTGCCATCTCCAACGCCAAGCGCGCGCTGCCGGATGACGTCCAGCCGCAGGCCATCGCCGGCAGCATCAGCGATTTCCCGATCGTGTTCCTGGCGGTCTCGTCCGACAAGCCGCTCAGTGAGCTGAACGCCGACCTCCAGCGCCTCAGCGTTCCCCGCCTTCAGAAGCTCGACGGCGTCAGGGGCGCCGACGTCACCGGCGGCGCCACCCAGCACATCCAGATCCTTCCCCGGCCTGAGGCCATGGCCGCCAAGGGTGCCAGCGTCCAGTCCATCAGCAATGCGCTGAAGAACAACGGGGCCCTGATCCCGGCGGGCACCATCGAGGAACAGGGCAAGACGCTTTCGTTGCAGATCGGCAGCCCGGTGGACTCCCTGGACGCCGTCAAGGCCCTGCCGCTCGGCGGCGCCAAGGACGCAGCCACCATCGGCAGCGTGGCCGACGTCAGCATCAAGGACGACGTCCGGACGTCGATTACGCGGACCAACGGCAAGGAAACGCTTGCCGTGTCCGTGACGAAAAAGCCCGAAGGCGACACGGTGGCCATCTCGCACGCGGTGAAGGATTCCATCGGCCAGCTCGAAGCGGAGCTTGGATCGAACGCCAAGTTCACCCCGGTGTTCGACCAGGCACCGTTCATCGAGAAGTCCATCAAGGACCTGACCACCGAAGGCCTGCTGGGCCTCGGGTTTGCTGTCGCAGTGATCCTGGTGTTCCTGATGTCCGTGCGGTCCACGCTGGTCACGGCCGTCTCCATCCCGCTGTCCCTGCTCATCACGTTCATCGGACTGTCCGCGACCGGATACTCCCTGAACATCCTGACCCTCGGAGCGCTCACCATAGCGATCGGACGGGTCGTGGACGACTCGATTGTGGTGATCGAGAACATCAAGCGCCACCTCAGCTACGGCGAGGCCAAACTGGAGGCCATCCTCACCTCCATCCGTGAAGTAGCCGGCGCCATCACGGCATCCACCCTGACCACTGTGGCGGTCTTCCTTCCCATAGCCTTCGTCGGCGAACTGGCCGGCGAGCTGTTCCGGCCCTTCGCCCTGACGGTGACCATCGCGCTGCTTTCGTCACTGCTGGTGTCCCTCACCATCGTTCCCGTTCTGGCTTACTGGTTCCTCAAGACACCCGCCGCCGGCGCCGCACTGTCCGCCGGAGCCGCCCGGGAAGCCGCCGCCAAGGCGCATGAGGCAGAGCAGCGCAGCCGGCTGCAGCGCGGCTACCTGCCGATCCTCAACAAGACACAGAAGCATCCTGTGGTGACGCTCATCGCGGCGGTCCTGGTCCTCGGCGGAACGGCTGCCATGACGCCGCTGCTTGCCACCGACCTGCTGGGCAGGTCCGGTGAGAACAGCATGACGGTCCGCCAGGTCCTGCCGGCCGGAACCAGCCTGACGGACACCAGTGCGGCCGCCGTGAAGGTCGAAGAAGTACTGCGGAGCATCGACGGCATCAAGGACGTCCAGGTCACCTCGGGCAACGCCCAGACCGGCTTCACCGCGCTGACCTCCAGCGGTGCCTCGAACTCCTCGTTCACCGTTGTCACCGAGGAAAAAGCCAACCAGGCCCGGCTCCAGGAGACCGTCCGCACCGAACTGGCCAAGATCAGCGACGCGGGCAAGATCTCCGTCGGCTCCCAGCAGGGCGGCTTCGGCACCACGTCCACCGTGGACATCACGCTCAAGGCCGCCAACTCCGCGGACCTCCGCGCTGCGAGCGATGCCATGGTCAAGGCGATGGAGGGCGTTCCCGGCAGCACGGAGGTTGCCACCAACCTGGCTGCCAGCCAACCCGTGGTGCAGGTCAAGGTGGACCGTGCCAAGGCCGTCGCCGCCGGCCTGAACGAGGAACAGGTGGCGGGTGTCCTGGCTTCCACCATCAGCCCGATTCCGGCCGGTACCGTGCGGATCGACACCAATGACTTCCCGGTGCAGATCGGCGAGGGCACCCGCTTCACGAGCGTCAGCGCCGTGCGGAACATTCCGCTGCCCACGTCCGGCGGAGCCGTGACACTGGGAAGCATTGCCTCCGTGGAGCAAGTGGACATCCCGGTTTCCATCACCGCCAGCAACGGCCAGCGCACCGCCCGCGTCTCAGTCACACCGTCGGGCGCCAACCTCGGCGAGGTCAGCGCAGAGGTGCAGAACCGGCTCAAGGGAGTCGGGCTTCCCGCGGGCGTCACGGCAGAGATCGGCGGGGCCACCACCCAGCAGACGGAGTCATTCCAGCAGCTGGGCCTGGCCCTGCTTGCCGCCATCGCCATTGTGTACGTGATCATGGTGGCCGCCTTCAAGTCGCTGATCCAGCCGCTGATCCTCCTGGTGTCCGTGCCGTTCGCGGCCACCGGGGCAATCGCGCTGCTCCTGGCAACCAGGGTGCCGCTCGGCTTGCCGTCACTGATCGGCATGTTGATGCTGGTGGGCATCGTGGTGACCAACGCAATCGTCCTGATCGACCTCATCAACCAGTACCGGCAGCCGCGGACCGGCCCTTCCGGAAGTAACTCGCCGGGGATGAACGTGGCCGACGCCATCACGCACGGCGCACGGCAGCGCCTCCGTCCCATCCTGATGACCGCCCTGGCCACCGTCTTCGCACTGACGCCCATGGCGCTGGGACTGACCGGCGGCGGTGGCTTCATCTCCCAGCCGCTGGCCATCGTGGTGATCGGTGGCCTGATCTCCTCAACCGCACTCACGCTGGTCCTGGTACCGGTGCTGTACCGGCTGGTGGAGGGGCACCGGGAGAGGAAGGCCCTGCTGCGCGCGATGCACGAACGCCCTGATTTCGGGCCGGCAGTTGACGTCGACGCAGAGTTCGTCGACTGGACAACGGGGACGGTTCCCAAGGTCTCCGGCCGGCGGGCTGCGGCCGGAGAGCCCGAATAGCATCAGCGGCCCAAACACGACACCGCCCGAAAAATAGCAGTGCCCGAAAAATAGCAGTGCCCGTGCCGCCCCGGCGGAACGGGCACTGCTGCTTTAACCGTGCGGGAATATCCTGGCGTGCCGGACGTTACACTCACCGATAGATGCAAATGCATGTAAATCGGCTACACTGGAACAAGACCCGGAACAGTTCGGAAATCGGAAAGGCACATCATGCAGATCGGCGTATTCAGTGTCAGTGACATCACCACTGATCCCACCACGGGCCGCACGCCCACGGAACACGAGCGCATCAAGGCCTCCGTGGCCATCGCCAAAAAAGTCGAAGAGATCGGCATGGACGTCTACGCCATCGGCGAGCACCACAACCGGCCGTTCTTCTCCTCCTCCCCCACCACCACGCTGGCCTACATCGCGGCGCAGACAGAACGCATCATCCTGTCCACTGCCACCACGCTGATCACCACCAACGACCCCGTGAAGATCGCCGAAGACTTTGCGATGCTGCAGCACTTGGCCGACGGCCGCGTGGACCTGGTGCTGGGGCGCGGCAACACGGCCCCGGTCTACCCCTGGTTCGGCAAGAACATCCAGGACGGCATCGAGCTGGCCATCGAGAACTACAGCCTGTTGCGCAAACTCTGGGATGAGGACACGGTGAACTGGTCCGGCAAGCACCGCACGCCGCTGCAGAACTTCACCTCCACTCCGCGCCCGCTCGACGGCGTGGCCCCCTTCGTGTGGCACGGCTCCATCCGCACTCCGCAGATTGCGGAAGTGGCCGCGTACTACGGCGACGGATTCTTCGCCAACAACATCTTCTGGCCCAAGGAGCACTACCAGCAGCTGATCAGCCTCTACCGCGAACGCTACGAGCACTACGGCCACGGCAAGGCCGACCAGGCCATCGTGGGACTGGGCGGACAGTTCTTCATGCGCAAGAACTCCCAGGACGCCGTGAAGGAGTTCCGCCCCTACTTCGACAATGCGCCCGTCTACGGCCATGGCCCCTCGTTGGAGGACTTCACCTCGCAGACACCCCTGACCGTCGGCAGTCCGCAGGAAGTCATCGAAAAGACCCTCACGTTCCGTGAGTACTTCGGCGACTACCAGCGCCAGCTCTTCCTGATTGACCACGCAGGCCTGCCGCTGAAGACCGTGCTGGAACAACTGGACCTGTTCGGCGAGGAAGTCCTACCGGTACTGCGCAAGGAGTACGCCGCCCTCACGCCCGCCCATGTACCGGAACCGCCCACGCATGCAGGGCGGGTGGCAGCGCGGATGGCTGCCCAGGTGCAGGAGGACACCCTGAGCAAGCCGACCGCGCAGGACGCCTGATGGCCGCCCAGCCAGGCGGGTCGCCTGTCCGGCTCGCCGCCGAAACCTGGGAATCGCTGTTCCGCGCCCAGGTGGCGGTGATGCGCAGGCTGCAGTCCGGCCCTGCCTTCAAGGAACTGGCGGTCAACGAATACGACGTCCTGTTCACGCTCTCCCGCTGCCCCTCCGGCTGGCTGCGCTTGAACGAGCTGAACGACAACGTGCTGCTCAGCCAATCCAGCCTCAGCAGGCTCGTGGACAGGCTGGAAAAGCGCGGACTGCTGGAGCGGATGCCGGCACCCCAGGACGGCCGGGGCGTCCTGCTGAAGCTGACGGACGCCGGCCGGGACCTGCAAAAGCAGATCGGGCGGGAGCACGTACGCGACATCTCCGCCCTGATCACTCCGGCCCTGACTGCCAGCGAACAGCGCGAACTGCTGCGGCTCACCGAAAAACTGCGCGGCGCCGTGTCAGGGCGATAGGAGGTAGAGCAGTGCCTCAGGTGATGGCGACAAGCTTCGTGGGATCCTCCACGGGCAAGTCGCCGTCCACCACAGCCGTAACGCGAAGCTCCCTCAGGGACAGGCTTCCGCCCACTGTGGACAGGAAGGCCGTGTCCGAGGAGTCCCTGCCGGCGGTGATCCTCAGCATGCTCTCCCGCGGGGCGAGACCGGTGGGGTCGATGACATACCAGGCACCGTTGATGTAGGCCTCGGCCACGGCGTGGAAATCCATCGGACTAAGCCCGGGTGCATAGACGGCCACGAGCCGTGCCGGGACATCCTTGGACCGCAGCAGGGCGATGGCCAGGTGCGCAAAGTCCCGGCACACGCCGCGGCGGTGCAGGAGCGTCTCCACCGCTCCGTCGGTTCCGCGGGAGGAGCCACTGACATAGCGAAGCTCGCTGAAGACCCAGTTGCGCACAGCATGCAGAAGCTCTTCGCCCTGGGCCCCGCCGAATTCGGCATAGGCCGTGGGGAGCAGCCGGTCGGACTCCGCGTAGCGGCTGGGCCGGACGTAGCGGATGAGCTCCATCCGGTTCGGCTCTTCCGGAACCGCCAGCCCGGAGACGGCAGCCGTGTACTCCACCGTCACCTCCGTGGGTTCCGCGAACTCCATGTAGTGGAAGCGCCCGCCATGATGGTCGGACAGTTCCGTGACCGGAACCTGGTCCGCCCCCGACGTCACCGAAAGCGTTTCAACGAGGGACGAATACCCCGGGTTCCTGGCTACGGAAACCGCCAGTGCGACTTTGGTTTCAGCTACGGTCTTGAAGACGAGCCGGGCGGCTACGCTGCGTTCCATGTATCTCCGGGGTGTGAGGTAGCGGCAGAACAGTCCCCAGTGCCGGCCGGTTGGGTTTACAGGAGGGCGGCGGGACTAACTTTTGATCTTCAGAGACATTAGCATCCGCTGGACATTCGCGAATTCGGACCCCTCGTTGACGTACTTGGCAGCCAGGTCCAGGGTGTCGAACGCCTTGGCGGGGGCCACTTTCTCGTCGGTCGCGAAGGTCTTCAGTGCGGTCAGGTCACCGAACGAGACGTCCCCTTTGCCTTCGGGTCCCCGGACGATGTTCTGGAGGGCGCAGGCCCTGCCGTCGCCTCCTCCCACCACGTTGGTGATGCCGTAGGAGCCGAAGAACTTGTATCCCTGAATGACGCGGAACACCACATGCGGGGTAATGAGGCCCTCGCCCTCACGGTGCGGCAGGTCCAGGGGGACGCTGCTGACCACCACATACGGCTTCCGGTCCCCCTCCGCGCACGAGGCAGCGGCCGGCGATGGCAGGCCGGTCTGCAGCGTGGCCAGGTAGTTGCCCTTGGCATCTTTGACCTCGATTTTGAGGGCGCCCGGAAGCGTCCCCTGGTCCGGCGTGACTGCCTGCGCGATCCAGTCCTGAGGCAGTTCAAAGCTGACGTTCTTGGCGGAATCGGAGAAGACCTTCCACGCCGACGCTGTCGCGCCGGCGGACGCGGATTCCGTACCCGTGGCGGAGGCTCCGGGAGTTGTTCCCGGTGCCGACGCCGACGGGGTGACCGCCGGCGTCGCGCTTTCCGTTGGACTGCTGCCCGCCGTCCAGGCGGGTTCGCCTTTGCCGTCGCCGCTGCAGCCGGACATCAGCGCAGCCACAACGACCAGCGCCGTCCCAAACCGGGCCCCGCGGGCCACTGCCTTGCCTGTCATGAGGCAAGCGTAGCCGCGCCGCCGCCGCAGCCCCCGCGTTCCGGACGGAGTGTTGTGGCATCTGCGCCCGCCGCCGCGGGCGGCGTTACTCTGGCGTGCGGGCTTTCCCGCCCGCAAAGAGGGATACGCTGGGGACATGGCGGAACAGCACTTTGACGCGGACCAGGACAGCGTGGCGGACATCTCGGCCCTGGACATTGCCGACTGGCGGGTCCGGACGTTCGCCATGTACCAGGATGTCCGCAGAATCGCTGCGGACAGCCCCGCCGAGGCTCACTCGTATTGGCGCCAGGAACGGGACCGGATGTTCGGCACCCACCCTGCCTCCGCCCTCACTGCAGCGGACAAGGCCACGTTCAGCGGCCTCCGGACCGCCGACTACGACCCCATCTACCGGTTCCACGTGCCCCTGACAAAAGAGGGCGAGGGCCGCGAAATGAACGTCGAGACCGCGACCGACGGCGTTGTCAGGTTTGTGCGCCTGGGCACCTTCGACCTGCCGGAGATGGGCCAGCTGGCCGTCTGGAAGCTGCACGGTTACGGCGGCGGCATCTTCGTGCCGTTCCGGGATGCGACGGCGGGCCAGCCCGGCGGCAGCTACGGCGCCGGGCGCTACCTCCTGGACACGATCAAGGGAGCCTTCCACGGCGTCCTGGGATCCGGTCCCGACGCCGAATTCATCCTGGACTTCAACTTCGCGTACAACCCGTCCTGCGCGTACAACGAAGCGTGGGCGTGCCCGCTGGCCGGTCCGTCCAACCGGCTGGCCGTAGAGATCCCCGTGGGAGAACTTTACTGACACCCTCCCGCGCCGATAGGGAACCGTAAGAAAAACCGCGGGACGGCGCGCTCGCACCGCGCTTAGCCTTTGATTATGGGAAAGACCCGACGACGTACCATCCTGGCCCTGGCCTCCGCGGCTTTCCTGGTGCTGCTCGTTGCCGGAATGGCACTGTTCCAGCCATGGCGGCTGTTCACCAGCAGCTCGATCGATGAACCCTTGACGCCGCGCCCCGCTGCCACTGCACCGGCCGGTTCAACATCGCCCGGTTCAACACCGGCCGCTGCAACGCCGCCCGCTGCAATCTCCGCTCCCGTCGCTACGGCAGCCGCACTGCCCACTGTTCTGGCCACGGGGCCATTCCAGTCCCAGGAACATCCCACCTCAGGCAGCGCGAGCCTGGTGCAGCTGCCTGACGGTTCGCATGTGGTCAGACTCGAGAACCTTGCCAGCAGCGACGGCCCCGACGTCAAAGTATGGCTCAGCGACCGCGAGGCAGGCGGCGACTGGTTCAAGTACCGTTCCGGCAGGTTCCTGGATCTCGGGCCAGTCAAGGCAACCCACGGCAACCACAGCTACGCCATCCCGCCGGGAACGGACCTCAGCGGGCTGGACACCGTGGTGCTTTGGTGCGACAGGTTCAGTGTGGCATTCGGATCTGCCGCCCTCGCCTGACGGCCCGGACTTGTGCCGGCAGCCTGCGGACGACACACTCCACCCCAGCGCCGGACAGGACGTAGGATGTCATGATGACCGCCATGCAAACGCGCCGAATTGCCCGAGTCCGTCCGCACTCCCCTGCTTCTGAGCTGGAACAGTTCTTCGTGGCCAATGACGCCCCGGATTTTGGCAGCGATGCGGGAAAGGTCTGGATGGTCATCGATAGCCCGTTCCCCGGGTCCCTGGCCAACGCCGGGGCTCCGCCGCGGACAGGCTGGCAGCACGGATCCGCTGTTGGCGAAGACTCATTCATCTTCCTTGCGCCCAGCATTCCGGCCAACGTGCTCGGCATGGCGCACAACACCGGCCAGGCGGGCCGGGACCTTCCGCCCCAGGCGTTCCACAAGGCGGCCACCAGCGTGGTGGGACCGGGCGACGCGATCGAACTCGCACCGGGCGTGGGCCATGTGGACCCGGAAGCGGAACTGACTATCGTCGTCGGGCGCCGGGCACGCGGACTGACCCTGGAAAATGCACGGACAGCCGTCCTCGGATTTACCATCGGCAACGACGTCACGGCCCGCGAGCTGCAGAAAACCGACGACCTGTGGATCAGCGCCAAGAGCCAGGACACGTTCACGCCGGCGGGACCATGGATCGTGACGGGCCTGAACAGCACTTTGGACACCGGCGCGCTTTCCATCGGCATTGTCCACAACGGCAAGGATCTCCGGCATGCCAGCTCCGCGGACCTCGGCTGGGGCGTCGACGAAATCCTGGTCTACCTGACGTCCTTCATGACGCTGCACCCCGGCGACCTCGTCCTCACGGGGTTCCCCGCCGAAAGCGCGCAGCTTCACCCCGGAGACACCGTCACGTGCCGGGTGGAGGGAATCGGCGAACTGACGAACCCCGTGCGGGCCTCAGCCTGACGGGAATCCGCGCTGCCGTATGGCAGGCTTGATGGATGGAGTCACCTGCTGCGACCGCGGCCCCGCTGACGCAACAGCCCGGTTCCGGCCTCCACATGCCCGATGCCCCCGCTCCCGAAGCCGCCCTCCGGCGCCAGCCCGCCACGAAGCACTACTCGGGCATCCTTCGTTTTCCGGCAGTCCGGCAGCTCCTCCGGTTCACCGGCGTGGGCATCGTATGCACGGTGACCTCGCTGGCCCTGTATGCCCTGCTGCGGCCCTGGCTGGGACCCCAGCTGGCCAATGCCTCGGCCCTGATCATTACCTCCGTGATGAACACGGCCCTGAACCGGCGCCTCACGTTCAAGATCGCCGGGCGCGGAAAAATCGCCAGGGACCATCTCAGCGGACTGGTCGTCATCGTGATTGCGCTGGTGATCACGGGCGGCAGCCTCGGCGTGCTGCACTGGCTCAACCCTGACGCCACGATGTCTGACGAACTGTGGACCACAACCCTGTCCGGATTCCTGGCCACGGCCGTGCGCTTCGCACTGTTGCGGCACTGGATCTTCCGCCGCGCACGGCACCGCTGACGCCCTACAGACAACGCCGGACAGATAACGCCTAGCGGATGCCGAGCGCGAGCACGCTGCCGACGGCGTTGCGGACGGCTGCTGCCGCTTCCTGCAGTTCCGCCGCCGTCACGGTGGCATCAAAGCTGAACCGGACGGCGGTCTGGGCGACTTCGGCCGGAATGCCCATGGCCAGCAGCACCGGCGAGGCAGCGTCGGATCCCGCCGCGCAGGCCGACCCGCTGGAGCAGACCACCCCCTGCCGCTCCAGCTCAAGGAGCACCGACTCCCCGCTGGTTCCGGGGAAACAGAACGAAGCCACCGACGGCAGCCGGTTCAGGGGGTGACCCGTCAGTTGTGCGCCGGGAACGCCGGCCAGGACCTCCCGGATGAAGTGGTCACGCAGGGCGGCAACCTGCGCAGGCAGGTCCCGGTCGGGGCGGACCAGCGACAGTGCGGTGGCCAGGGCCACGGCACCGGCAACGTTCTCGGTCCCGGAGCGGCGGCCGCGTTCCTGCCCGCCGCCATGGATAAGGGGTTCAAGCCGGGTGCGGCTCCGCACGAACAGCGCCCCGTTGCCTTTCGGTGCGCCCAGTTTGTGCCCGGAGATGCTCATGGCGTCCACGCCCAGCAGTTTCGTGTCCAGCGGGAGCCAGCCCGCGGCCTGGACCGCGTCGGTGTGGAATGGAATGCCGTGTTCACGGCTGAGGGCTGCGAGCTGCCGGACCGGCTGGACCGTTCCCACTTCGTTGTTCGCGTACATGATGCTGACCAGCGCCGTCTCCGGCCGGAGCACGGCGGCGAGCAACTCCGGCGTGACCTGCCCGAAGCCGTCCACGGGGACGACATCAACGGCAAAACCGTGGAACCGTGCCAAGTACCGCGCCGATTCCTCCACCGCGGGATGTTCGACGGCGCTGATCACCACACGGTTCAGGGTCGGGTCGGCTGCCTGCCTGGCCAGGGCAATGCCCTTGACGGCGAGGTTGTCCGCCTCCGTGCCGCCGGACGTGAAGGTGATCTCTGCCGGCCGGCAGTTCAACACTTTGGCGGCACCCGTCCGGGCGCCGGCGAGCGCCGCCGCGGCGGACTCGCCGAGCGAGTGATGGCTCGACGGGTTCCCGAAGTCGCCGGTGAGGTAGGGCCACATGGCTTCCAGCACCTCGCGGCGGACCGGCGTGGTTGCCGCTGCGTCCAGGAAAATCATGGCGGTTCAGCCCACCGTCAGCTCAACGTCCAGGCCCAGGTCGAGGGCGATGACGCTGTGGGTGAGGCCGCCGATGGAGATCACGTCCACGCCGGTGCCGGCAATGGCGGCCACTGTTTGGAGGTTGACGTTGCCGCTGGCCTCCACCCGGGCCCGTCCGCCGACCAGTGCCACGCCGGCAGCCAGCTCGTCGAGCGTGAAGTTGTCCAGCATGATGGTGTCCACCCCGGCGGCGAGGACCGGCTCCACCTGGTCCATGCGGTCAACCTCAACCTCGAAGTGGGTGGTGTGGCCGAGCTGGGCCCTGGCCGCCCTGAGCACCGCCGTGAGTTTCGCCGGGTCCCCTCCGGTGATGACTGCGAGGTGGTTGTCCTTGGCCAGCACGGCGTCCGACAGGCTGAAGCGGTGGTTGGCACCGCCTCCGCAGCGAACGGCGTAGCGCTCCAGCACGCGCAGCCCCGGCGTCGTCTTCCGTGTGTCCGTGATCCTGGCCTTGGTCCCCTGGACGAGGTCCACGAATTCGGCGGTTTTGGTGGCGATGGCACTCATCCGCTGGACCAGGTTCAGGCCCACGCGTTCCGCCAGCAGGACTGCCCGGGCGTTGCCGGTGACCCTGGCCAGCGGCGTACCGGCGCCGAACCGTTCGCCGTCCGCCACAAGCAGCTCGACGACGGCGTCCGGGTCCGTGAGTTTCATGGCGGCGGCGAACACGGTTCCCCCGCTCAGGACACCCGGGACCCGCGCGTTGAGCACCGCCGTCGCGCGGGCTTCCGCCGGGATGAGGACCTGGGAGGTGATGTCACCGTACGGAGCATCCTCGGCGAGCGCAGCCCGCAGCACACCCAGCACGGCGGCTTCGGGAAGGCTGCCGGTGAGCTCAACGGCCGTCAGGGCCGGCGTTTCCGGGGCGGTGGTGGTCATGAGGAAATCCTTTGCATGGAATGGGTGGGGGCTGGCGCGTGGTCCGTATCAGCCCGGTAATGCGCGCCCACGGATATGGTCCGGTTCCGGGCGGCGTCCACAAGCAGCCGGGCGGCCAGCAGCAGGTTGCGGTCCTCGTACTCCCGTGGGTCCCGGGCTTCAATGGGGCCGATCGAGTCCGCCCACTCAGCCAGCTGCGAGGCCGCGGCGTCGAGTTCCGGCCCCGTGCGCAACACCCCGGCGGCGCTCGTCATCAACCGACCCAGGGCGTCACGGGAGAACATCCCGGGCTCCGGCAAAGACGTCACAACACCTTCGGCCGCAGCTGGCGAGGTTTCCTTCCCGGTAAAGTCGCGCTGGCCGCCGTCGTTCGAGGGTGTTCCGGAAGCGTGCGTAAAAGGGAGGCCGCCCGCGGCCGAGCTAGCACGCGGAGGAACGGCGTCGAACGACGCCCCAACCGACGGTTCAGGTGAAAGGAAGGACTCAACGGCACGCCGGCCGAATACCAATCCTTCGAGCAGCGAATTGCTGGCCAGCCTGTTGGCGCCCTGGGCGCCGGTGCAGGCCACCTCACCTGCTGCGTACAGTCCCGGGACGGAGGTTCGTCCGGCCAGGTCGGTGGACACCCCGCCCATCCAGTAATGGGCTGCCGGGGACACCGGGAGCGGTTCGGCGGTCCAGTCGTACCCTGCCGCCCGCGTGGCGGCGTTGATGGTGGGAAAGCGCCGCGCCAGGAAGCCGGAACCTCTGGCGGCCTCTATCCCCCGGGCATCCAGGAACACCGGGCTGTCGGCGGGAGCCCCGGTGCGGGCAAGGTGCAGCGCGATGCTGCGGGAGACGACGTCGCGCGGTGCAAGCTCGGCGTCGGGATGATAGTCCGGCATGAAGCGGTGGCCCTCGGCGTCGAGCAGTACCGCGCCTTCGCCGCGGACAGCTTCGGACACCAGCAGCGGCGGAGGCCCTCCGGCCGTCTCGCGCATGGCCATGGTGGTGGGGTGGAACTGGAAGAATTCAAGGTCACCCACCGCGGCGCCTGCACGCCAGGCGAGCGCCAGTCCGTCCGCCGTGGCCACGGCGGGGTTGCTGGTGCGGGCAAAGATCCTGCCGGCGCCGCCGGTGGCGAGCAGGACGCCTGCGGCCTGCAGGCTCTTGAGTTCGCCGTTCTGAAGGTACTCAACCCCGGTCACCCGGCCGCCCGCCGTCGTCAGCTCCGTGACGAACGCGCCGGTTTCCAGCCGGAGCCGGCCGGACACGGCGCGCTCCAGGACGGCGGCGATCAGGCCGCGGGCAATACGGGCGCCGGTGGCGTCTCCTCCGGCGTGCAGGATGCGCGGCGCTGAGTGGGCAGCCTCCAGCCCCAGCGCGGTGTCCCCCTGCGCATCGGCGTCGAAAGTGACTCCGTACCGCCGCAGCCCCGCGATGTCCTGTGCTGCTTCCGTGCAGAGGATCCGCACGGCTTCCCTGTTATTCAGTCCGGCGCCGGCTGCCAGCGTGTCTGCGATATGTGCCTCCACGGAGTCGCCGGGGGCCGCCTCGCCGGGTTCCAGCACGGCGGACACGCCGCCTTGCGCGTAGAACGTGTTGCTGTGTTCCAGCTGCCCCTTGCTCAGCAGGACCACCTCCGCCGCGGCGCCTCCGTCGGCGTCGGCCGCCAGCAGCGCCGCGTACAGCCCCGCGATGCCGCTGCCCACCACCACGAGTCGGCGCGGCGCGGCGCCGCCGTTGCGGGTCGCCCCGCCGTCGGCCGGGGTCGGCCGGGCCACACCGGGCCTGGTCACGGCCGGGCCGCCAGCATCCGCTCGAGGGCCACCCGCGCCGGAGCGGCAACGTCGTGATCCACGGTGATGCGGTTCAGGGTTTCGCCGTTGACCAGCGCCTCCAGCACCCAGGCGAGGTAGCCCGGGTGGATCCGGTACATGGTGGAGCACGGGCAGATCACCGGGTCCAGGCAGAAAATGTTGTGCTGGGGGTACTCCGCTGCCAGCCGGTTGACCATATTGATCTCGGTGCCGATGGCAAACGTGGTGGGTTCCGTGGCGGCGGCGATGGCCTTCTTGATGAAGTCTGTGGATCCGGCGGAATCGGCGGCGTCCACAACTTCCATGGGGCATTCAGGGTGGACGATCACGTTGACGCCGGGGAAGTCGGCGCGGGCCTTCTCGATCTGGGCCACGTTGAAGCGCTTGTGCACCGAGCAGAAGCCGTGCCAGAGGATCACTCGGGAATCGAGCAGGGTCTGTTCGTCGTTGCCGCCGAGGTCCTTGCGCGGGTTCCACATGGGCATCTGCTCCATCGGCACGCCCATGGCTTTCGCCGTGTTGCGGCCCAGGTGCTGGTCGGGGAAGAACAGGACCCGCTGGCCGCGCTGGAAGGCCCACTCAAGGACGGTGGCGGCGTTGGATGACGTGCAGACGATGCCGCCGTGCTCCCCGCAGAAGCCCTTGAGCGCGGCGGAGGAGTTCATGTAGGTGACGGGGATGACCGGAACCCGGCCGTCGGCGTCGGGCTCGGTGCCGTAGAGCTCTTCCAGCTGCTCCCAGCATTCGGTCACGGAATCGATGTCTGCCATGTCGGCCATCGAGCATCCTGCGGCGAGGTTCGGCAGGATGACGGCCTGGTCAGGCTTGGACAGGATGTCCGCGGTTTCCGCCATGAAGTGCACGCCGCAGAAGATGATGGCCTCGGCGTCCGGTTTGGTCAGCGCGGCATTGGCCAGCTGGAAGGAGTCGCCCACGAAGTCGGCGTACTCAATGACCTCGTCCCGCTGGTAGAAGTGGCCGAGGATGACGGCTTTGTCCCCCAAAGTGGCCTTGGCCGCCCGGATGCGTGCGTCCAGTTCGGCGTCGCTGGCCTTTTTGTATTCCTCGGGCAGCTGGCCCTGGCGCGGGGTCGCGGCAGGGGCAACATCCGTGCTCGAGGCACCCGGGCCGTATGCAGGCACACCGGCCAGTGCCTCGGCAAGATCGTAGTCCCATGGTCCGCGGGCCAGTGCCGGGCTGCAGGTGGCGGCGGCTCCGGTCGCCAGACCCAGAGCTTTCTGTTCGGCCTGTTCGCGAGTGATCAACTGGATTGCTGTGTTGACGCTGCTCATGGTGTGCTCCTGTTATCTGGGTCAAGGCCGGGGCGGCCGGTAAAGCGGTAGAGGCGGGGAGGGCGGTGTTTGCCGCCCTGCAGGTATTCGCCGGTTTCTTCGATCTCCGGCGTGGACTTGAGCTGCCGGCGGAAATTGGCGGGATCCAGTTCGCGGTCCAGGACCGCTTCGTAGACCTCCCGGACCTGGGCGAGGGTGAAGTACTCCCCCAGCAGGTGGTAGGCAACGGAGCCGTAGGCCAGCTTGTTCCGCAGGCGCCAGAGGGCGTAGTCCACGATCGCGTTGTGGTCGAACGCCAGGTCTCCCAGGCGGTCCGCACGGAACCACCTGACGTTTTCGGACTCATCGGCGAGCGCGGCTTCCGTAGGCTGCACCAGGGCCCAGTACACGATGGACACCACGCGCTGCGTCGGAGAGCGGTGGAGCCCGCCGAAGGCGTAAAGCTGTTCCAGGTAGCTGGGCGCCAGGCCGGTGGTTTCCCGCAGGTTCCGCGACGCCGCGTCCTGCAGGGATTCGGCGTGGGTCAGCGGGCCTCCGGGGAGTGCCCACAGTCCCTTGAACGGCTCACGGATCCGGCGCACCAACGGAAGCCACAGGGTGGGGCGGCCGGACTTCTCGCTGGGGCGGAGGGCGAAGATCACCGTGGAAATGGCCAGCGACGGCGGTGCGGCCTGCCGCTCGGCAACGTTGGCAGAGCTCGTGTACACGGCAGTTCACCCCGCTTTCCTCACGCCCGGCGGCGCCTCTGGGCTTCGTCGGGCACCCGCCCGCCGGGAGCCTCGGTTAGTTATAGTCAAACTGACTAGAACTAATGGTACGACTGCCGGGCCCGTAGGCAAAATGTTTCAGGTCACATTGCGGCCGCTGCTTCGAGCAGCGGCAGCGTCCGGCCTTCGAAGTGCGTGTTCAGGACAATCACGGACGAGGACCTCAACACCGTCCTGGTGGCGATCATGGCATCCAGCACGCGCTGCAGGTCGAGGTTGGACCTGGCCGCGATCCGGGCCATCAGGTCCGAACTGCCGGACACGGTATGGATCTCGATCAGTTCGGGGATGCGGGCCAACGCTTCCACTACCGCATCATGCCCCAGGTCCTGGTTGATGGTGAGGGAACAGAACGCCACCACCGGGTAGCCGAAGTGGGCCGGATCCGGCTGGGGCACCCACGACCCAATGACCCCGCCCGCGGTCATCCGGTCCAGCCGCGACTGGACGGTGGCACGGGCGATCTTCAAAACACGCGAGGCTTCAAGCACCGAGGCCCTGGGCGAATCCGTGAAGAACCGGACAATTTTAGCGTCCACCGCGTCCACATTCATCGAATTTCCTTCCAAGCTGGCCGGCCAGGTCACAAATCATCGAATAAAGCGACGACGTACCTGCAAACTGCCACCATGCTCTCATGAACGGTGCGCGCAGGGACGTGCCGGGGCGGTAAATTCAAGTTGTCCCAAAAGGACCACACCACCGACCACAAGAAGGTTCGCAAGCATGACAATGAAGTCCACCGCAGTGCGCCCCACCACCAGTCTTGGGCACAGCATGAAACCCCGCCAGCTCACCATGATGGGGCTGGGAAGCGCCATTGGCGCCGGCCTCTTCCTCGGCTCGGGAGCAGGCATCCAGGCCGCCGGGCCCGCCGTGCTGATCTCCTACCTCGTAGCCGGCACACTGATCATTCTGGTGATGTGGGCCTTGGGCGAAATGGCCGCGGCCAATCCGAACAGTGGCGCCTTTTCCGTCTACGCCGAGAAGGCCATGGGCCGGACCGCAGGGGCCACAGTGGGCTGGCTGTGGTGGCTGCAGCTGGTAGTGGTGATCGCGGCCGAGGCCCTCGGCGCGGCCGGCCTGCTTTTCACCGTGTGGCCGGTTATTCCCGTCTGGGTCCTGGCCCTGGCGTTCATGGCCCTCTTCACCGCCATCAACCTGGCGGGCGTGAGCAACTTCGGCGAGTTTGAGTTCTGGTTCGCGATCCTCAAGGTGGCCGCGATCCTGCTGTTCCTGGGCGTCGGCACCGCGCTGCTCCTGGGCCTGCTTCCGGAAGTAGCGAGCCCGGGCCTGGCCAACATCACCGGAAACTTCGCGCCCGAAGGCCTTGGCGGAATTGCCGCCGCGCTGTTCGTTGTGATCTTTGCCTTCGGCGGCACCGAGATCGTGAGCGTCGCCGCCGCTGAGACGGAGAACCCGCGCCACAGCGTGGGCCAGGCCATCCGCACGGTGGTGTGGAGGATCCTCGTGTTCTACATCGGCTCCGTCTTTGTCATCGCGGCCGTCCTGCCCGCCACGTCCGAATCCCTGGCGTCGCCGTTCGCCGGTGTCCTCGATGCCGCCCGGATCCCCGGTGCCGGCACAGCCATCACCCTCGTGGCCGTCATTGCGCTGCTGTCCGCCCTCAACGCGAACCTCTACGGTGCCTCCCGGATGATCTATTCCCTGTCCGGACGCGGCGAAGCCCCGCGTTTCCTGTCGAAGCTGAACAAGGCAAGGGTGCCGATGGTCGCCGTCGGTATGTCCGTGGCCTTCGGCTTCATTGCCGCCGTGCTGGAGCTCCTCTTCCCGGAGCAGATTCTGCCGGCACTCTTCCAGCTCGTGGGCTCCACCTGCCTCATGGTCTGGGGCTCCGCCCTCGTCTCGCAGCTGATCCTGCGCCGCCGGGCTGACCGCGACGGCACTGAACTTCCGCTCCGGATGAAGGGCTTCCCGGGCCTGACGATCTTCGGCCTGGTCCTGCTGGCCCTGATCTTTGCCGTCGGGTTCAGCAACGCCGATAGCAGCCGCCAACTGGTGAGCACCATCATCCTGATCGCCGCGATTGCCGCAGCGTGCCGGATCGGAGCCAAGGTCGCCGCATCGCGCCAGGACAGCCCAACCCCGTAACTTCACCCCCGCCTAGTCGCAGCCCAACTAGGTCGCAGTAGATGTCGTTATGAGCGCTCAAAACGACATTAACTGCGACCTAGTTGGGTCACGGCCTGCGGACCAATCCCGATTCCGCTAGGCAAATTGCTATGCGGTTCGGCTTCACTGATGGCAGCTTTCGGCAATCTGGCCAGTGATTCCTGAGCTGATTGCCCAGCCGTACACTGGTGACTAGGGTCACAGCTATGGATACCCCGCTTTCCCCGACCGCCGGCACCCACGCCGTCCCGCCGTCGGAACCACACTCCGGGCAACTGTCCGGCCTTCCGTCCGAGCCGCTGACCGCCGAACAGCTCCGCGAACTGTATTCGCTTATGGTGGCCGTCCGGCACCTGGACACCTCGGCCATCGCCTGGCAGCGCCAGGGGCTCATTCCCGGCTACGCGCCCGAACTCGGCCAGGAGGCCGCACAGGTGGGAAGCGGCTACGCCGTGGACACCACCCGCGACTTCGTCTTTCCCACCTACCGCGAAATGGGCGTGGCCCGGGCCATGGGAGTGGACATGGTGGCGTACATGTCCACGCACAAGGCCACGTGGCACGGCGGACTCTACAACCCCCTGGAATCCCGGCTGGCGCCGATCCAGGCTGTAGTGGGCGGTTCCGTGCTCCACGCCGTGGGCTGGGCCCACGGCCAGACACTGGCCGGCACCGCCGACGCCACGCCCGGCGTGGCCATGACCTACTTCGGCGACGGCGCCTCCTCCCAGGGCGACATCCATGAAGCCATGAACTTCGCGGCAGTCATGAAGGCTCCCGTGGTCTTCTTCGTGCAAAACAATGGCTGGGCTATCTCGGTCCCCACCGAACGCCAGGTGGCTGGCGGCTCCGTCGCCGCCCGCGCGGCCGGGTACGGCATTCCGGCGCTGCGGATTGACGGGAACGACGTCGTCGCCGTCGTCGAAGCGACCCGGAACGCCTTCGCATACTGCCGGGCAGGCAACGGCCCGGTGCTGATCGAGGCCATAACCTACCGGCGCGGCCCGCACTCCACCTCTGATGATCCGGGCCGCTACCGCTCCCTCAACGAGGAGCGCGACGGCGCCGGGGAGGACCCGCTGGAACGGTTCCGGAAGCGGCTGCTCGCCGACGGCGTCGCCGACGAGGCCTTCTTCGCCGAAGCCCTCGCAGCAGCCAAGGCCGAAGAGGAAGAAATCCGCGCCGGCATCCAGGCGCTCGGCTCCCGACCCGGCAGCGAAATGTTCGATCTGGTCTTCCAGGAAACCACACCTGCACTCCAGGCCCAGGCAGCCAACTGGCGCGAGGAGTCCGAACATGTCTAACGCCATCCTTGAAAGCGAGGCCGCCATGGCCGATGGAACCCCACGCCGCGGAGTCGAACAGCTTTCCATGCAGCAGGCGCTGAACCGCGCCCTCGACGAGGTCCTGGCCGGGAATCCGAAAACGCTGATCTTCGGTGAGGACTGCGGACGGCTGGGCGGCGTGTTCCGCATTACGGACGGGCTCCAGGCGAAGTACGGAACCGGCAGGGTGTTTGACACCCCGCTCGCCGAGTCCGGCATCCTCGGCATGTCCGTGGGCCTTGCGATGGCCGGCTTCCACCCGATCCCCGAGGTCCAGTTCGACGGCTTCGCCTATCCGGCGATCAACCAGATCGTCTGCCAGATGGCTCGGATGAACTACCGCAGCCGGGGCACCATGCCGATGCCCATCACGTTGCGGGTGCCCAGCTTCGGCGGCATCCGCGCCCCCGAACACCATGGCGAAAGCCTCGAGGCACTCTTCGCCCACGTTCCCGGCCTCAAGGTGGTTTCGCCGTCGAACCCGCACGAGGCCTACCACCTGCTCAAGTACGCAGCCACCCGCCCGGACCCGGTGATCTTCATGGAGCCGAAGTCCCGCTACTGGCAGATGGGCGAGGTCAACTTCGACTCCGCGGACCCGTCCGGCTCCTCCCCCACCGGCGCCAAGGTCATGCGCGAAGGCCGGCACCTGACCCTCGTGGCCTGGGGTGCCATGGTGGCCCGCTGCCTGCAGGTGGCCGAGCTCGCCGCCGAGGACGGGATCGACATTGAAGTCCTGGACCTGCGCTGGCTGAAGCCCATCGACGAAGCGGCGCTGACGGCGTCCGTGCGGAAGACGCGGCGCGCCGTCGTCGTCCACGAAGCGCCGCTGACCTCGGGGCTGGGCGCCGAAGTGGCCCAGCTGATCACGCAGGGCTGCTTTGACACGCTCAAGGCTCCCGTGGAGCGAATCACCGGCTTCGACGTCCCGTACCCCTCCGGCGACCTGGAAGACGAATACATCCCGAACATTGACCGGATCCTCTTTGGCATCCAGCGAGTATTGGAGTACCGCCGTGGCTGAAATTTCCTTCCCGCTTCCCGACCTCGGCGAGGGCCTGATCGAGGCGACAGTACTGGAATGGCTGGTTTCACCGGGTGACCAGGTGGAACGGAACCAGCCGCTCGTCGAGGTGGAAACCACCAAATCGGCCGTTGAACTGCCCAGTCCGCAGGCAGGTAAAGTGGTGCGTACCCACGGCGGGCCCGGCGACAAGATCAATGTCGGCGAGCCCCTGATTGTGTTTGAGGTGCCGGACAACACCGCCGGCATCGTGGGCACGGTCCCGAAGGAAGAGGCACCGAAGCGCCGGGTCCGCCTGAGCGCCGTACTTGATGAGGACTGACACCATGAGCGGCAGGCACACCGGCGAGCAGCACCACCACACCGTGGAGGGCACCGACCCCCAGCTTTACGTGGAGGTGCACGAACCGGAGGCCGACGCCGGGCTGCGGCCCGTCCTGCTGCTGCACGGATTTTCGTCCTCCACCAGGCTCAACTGGCAGGACACCGGCTGGCTGTCCGCCCTGCTGGAAGCCGGCCGCCGCGTCATCACCGTGGACCTGCCCGGCCACGGCCGGAGCGGAGCCCCGGAGGACATGGACTCGTACAGCCCGAGCAGGATCCGGGCAGACCTCCTGCAGGTGGCGTTCGACGCCGGCGCCCGTCCTTTGCGGGACGGCGACCCGGCCAGCGGTCTCGACGTGATCGGCTACTCCCTGGGATCCCGGCTCGCATGGGAATTCGGCGCCACCCAGCCGGAACTGGTTCACCGGCTGGTGCTCGGGGGCCCCAACATCGCGGACCCGTTGGCCGCTTTCGACCTGGTGGCCGCGCAGCGGTACCTGGCGGACGGCACGCCCATCGCGGACGAGTCCACTGCCGGGCTGCTGAAGATGGCGCAGGGGCTGCCCAGCAACAACATCTTTGCGCTGCTGTCCCTCGTGGAGGCGATCAAGGGCGAGCCCTTCGACCCGGCCGAAGCCATCCCGCATATGCCCATGCTGCTCGTGGCCGGCGAAAAGGACGACCGCGCCGCCACCATGCCCGAGCTCGCCGAACTGGGCGCCAAGTCAGGGGCACTCGTGGAGCAGCTGCTGATTCCGGGCCGGAACCACAGCAACGTGATCACCAGCAGGGCATTCAAGCAGGGCGCAATCGACTTCCTGAGCGTCTAGAGAGTCCTGCACCAAGAACGGCGGGCACGGACCGCATTCGGTCCGTGCCCGCCGCCGCCTGATCAGCGTGGCCTAGTGGTGGCTGCTGACGCCCAACGGGCGTCCCTTGGTTTCCTTGGCGAGGATGACGCCCACAGCGGAGATGACGCACAGGATCATGATGTAGATGCCGATGGACCCGGTCCACTTGGTGCTCTGCATCAGCGCTTCGGCGATGGTCGCGGCGAACGCGCCGCCCAGGATCGCACCGAAGGCGTAGCCGATCGAGATGCCGGAGTAGCGGACGTTGGCCGGGAACATCTCGGCATACATGGCCGACATCGGACCGTACGACAGGCCGAGGCCGATGGTCAGGACGAAGAGGGCCAGGCCGTAGAGCATGATGTTCTTGGTATCGATCAGGGCGAACATCGGGATCATCCAGGCGAACACGATGCCATAGCCGATGAGGAACGTCTTGACCCGGCCGATCTTGTCGGAGAGCCAGCCTCCCACGAGCGTGAAGATCAGCCAGCCGAAGGACGCCAGCGTAGTGGCCAGCAGGATCTCCGCGACCGGCATCTTCAGTGTCTTGGTGGCGTAGGAGATGAAGAACGCGATCAGCAGGTATCCGGCGGCGTTGTTGCCGATGAAGATCATGGTGGAGTAGAGCACGGACTTCTTATGGTGTTTGATCAGCTGGCCGAGCGGGGCCTTGGCCTTCTCCTTGCGCTCGATCATTTCCTTGAAGACGGGGCTCTCGGCAACTGCGCGGCGGATCAGGTACCCGACCACGATCAGCACGATGGAGAGCAGGAACGGCACGCGCCAGCCCCACGCGGCGAAGTCTTCCTTCGACATGCTCGTGTTGAGGAAGTACAGCAGGCCCGTGGCCAGGATCATGCCGACGGGAACCCCGATCTGCGGGTAGGCGCCGAACAGGCCGCGCTTGCTCATGGGGGCGTGCTCGACGGCCATCAGGGCCGCACCGCCCCATTCGCCGCCGGCGGAGAAGCCCTGGATGATGCGGAGGGTGATCAGCATGATCGGGGCCCAGACACCGATGGTCTCGTAGGTCGGCAGCACGCCGATCAGCGCCGTGGCGGCACCCATCATGATGAGCGTGAAGACCAGCATGGCCTTTCGGCCCAGGCGGTCCCCGAGATGCCCGGCAATGATCGCGCCGAGCGGGCGGAACAGGAAGCTGATGCCGATCAGGGCAAAGGACAGGATCTGCGCCAGGCCCGGATTGGAGGCGTTCAGCGGGGCAAGGAACAGCGGCGACAGCAGCGTTGCTGTCAGCTGGGCAAAGATGAAGAAGTCGTACCACTCGATGGTGGTGCCGACCAGCGTGCCTGCGAGGACTTTGCGTTCCTCATGCTTGCTGCTGGGGCCCGCCTCTGAATCGACGTGTGAAGTTGCGGTCATTGGAACTCCGTGGCTGGGGGCAGGGACACTGCCGGAGATTAATTGGGCCGTGCGATTTACTGATCGAACGGTCAGTTGGTATGAGGATACTCGATTGTGTGACAAAGCGCACTTAAATCTTCGCGGGGCCCTCGGCCGTCACCGGCGGCGGCGACCGGGAACCGCACATTTCCGCCATGTCAGTCCTTCCGGTTGAGGAATTCCCGAACGCGGGCCCGGACCGGCTCGCGGTCGTAGGTGTTGACGAGGGCACTGGCCATCCGGACGGGATCCCCGAAGAAGAAGTACTCATAGAGGGACTGGCGGCCCGAGAACCCTGAGATGGAGGCGTCGAAGGCCAGCTTGAACAGGCGGACACGCTCAGGGCCCGTGAGCGTTTTGCCCTGCAGGTACGTGTCGATGTCGGCCCTGGCCCCGCTGTTGACGTCAGCCTCGCCGGGCAGCGCCATCAGCCCGGACGCCGAGAACTTCCGGATGATCTGCGGGAAGCGCTGGGCGATCTTGGGGTACCAGTTCCTGGCGGCGTTCAGCGTGGACCACTTGGGCAGCATCATCCCGGCCTCGTTGAGCTGGGCGTCCGCCTCGGACGCCCGGACCAGCGCCTTGCCGATTTCGACGTCGATGATGAGTTCCGCGATGTCCTCCTGGATGTGCTGGAAGCTGTCGATGCCGATCGAATCGGCGAGCTCGGACGCCAGGCCGAGGAAGAACTCGCTCTTGGCGATGGTCCGCGTGACCACCTGGTGCGTCATCAGGGCACCCGCGCCGGTCTCCGAGTAGAAGGCATTGCACAGCTGCGGATTGCCGAGCATGAAGATCCGCTCACTCGGCACGAACACCTTGTCGAAGATTGCGACGGCGTCCATCTCCTCGTAGCGCGAGGCCAGCGGTTCGTCGTGGGTGCTTCCGCCGTTGTACAGCGAGGTGCGGCACAGGTAGCGCAAGCCCGGCGCATCGTTGGGAATGGCAAACGCGAAGGAGTACGGCGCATCCTCGGGGGTGCCGCGCAGCACAGTGGACGGAAAAACGAGGAGTTCATCGGCAATCGGCGCGATGGTGGCCAGCATGCGCGCGCCGCTGATCACAATGCCGTCCTCGCGCTCTTCGACGATGTGCGCCGTCAGCTGCCCGCCCATCTGCTCGGAGCCCGAGACGGAGCGGTTGACCTGCGGCGGGATGAGCGTATGCGTGGCCAGGACGTCATTCTCGCGCGCCCACTCGTAGTACTTCCGGATATTTTCGCCGAATTTGGGGTCGGCCTGCGCGAACCATTTCTCTGCGGTACTGAGCGCCGTCAGGGATGAGTTCATATAGTCTCCCGAGCGGCCGAGGAAACCGTTGGAGGCTTCGGCCCAGGTGGAGATGGCCCTGCGCCGGCGCTGAAGGTCCTCAACCGTACGGGGAACCAGGAAGGACGCGTTCACCAGGTCGCCGGTTGCGGGCGAGGTGTACGTCAGGGCTTCCTGGTATGCGGGGTCGTGCTGCATGTCGAACAGCTTCGCGTAAGACTTTGCCACGTTGCGGAATGCGGGGTGTTCGGCGATTTTCTCGCTGACCACTTCCCCGTCGATCACCACATGGGGCGTCATTGCGTTGAGCTTGTCCAGGTACTGCTGGCCGGTTCGGATGCCCATTGTTGTTCCTCCAGTCGTCGTTGAGCTGTAGTCGGGTTAATCAGTGGCCCCCAGGGTTCGGGGATGGCAGCGCTACAGAAGGTCCTCCATGCCCAACTGGCTCTCCGGGATGGTGGTGAAGGCGCTGTTGGCGAAAGCCAGGGCGTCTCCGTTGCGGTAATTGAAATCCACCACCTCGCCGACATACAGGGTGTGGTCGCCGCCGTCGTACTCCGCCCATGGCGTGCACTCGAAGTAGGCGAGGACGCTGGACAGCCGCGGCGCTGTCCCGCCTTCCACCCACCGGGGTTCGGGCCCCGGGCGGCCGGCGAAGTGCATGGCCAGCTGCCGCTGTTCGGCGCCCAGGATGTTCACGGTAAACGGACGGCCGGCCAGCTCATCATGCGCCTTGGCGGTCCGCGCAATACCGACCAGGACCAGGGGCGGCTCCATGGACACGGACATGAACGAATTGACGGTGATGCCGTGGCGCTTGGTGACGCCGTCGAACGTCACGATCGCCACTCCGGTGGCAAACCTGCCGAGGCTCCCGCGGAAATGGTGGGACCGCGGGGCGGGTGTTCTGCCCATGGCTTCGGGAGCCTCTCCCGGGCGGGGCCTGGCAATCATCATTGATCCCTTGGACTGGCTGTTCTATATTTGAATTGTTCTATAATTGAACTTATAGTTCCCATATGGAACGCTAGCCCAAAGTGAGACGCAACACAAGACCCTGCGGACAGGGCGCCACAGATCCCGGCCTAGGATGGACTGCATGACTCAGACCGCAGGCGCCGGCGCACAGGCTGCGCCCGCGCCGGCTTCTCCCTCCCAGACCCTTTCGCGCGGCATCCGCGCGCTGGAAATCCTGGCCGAAGCCGCGCAGCCACTCACCATCGCGGAACTCGCGGACGCCATGGGTGTCCACCGTTCCGTGGCCTACCGGATCCTGCGCACGCTGGAGGACCATTCACTCCTGGTCCGGGACGACGCCGGCAGGGTCCAGCCCGGCCCGGGCCTGGCCGTCCTGGCGAGGGGGGTTTCACGCACGTTGCAGTCTGCAGCGTTGCCTGAGCTGACCCAACTTGCCAACAGCCTGAACATGACCGCCTTTATCGCGGTGTGGGACCACCAGGACTGCATCACCCTCGTGACGGTGGAGCCCAGGCACTCGTCCGCGACAGTGGTCCAGCACCCCGGCTCGCGGCACCCGATCAGCGCCGGAGCCCCGGGCATCGCCATCCAGTCGGCGCTCACGGAACAGGACTGGAAGCTGTTGGCACCGGATATCCCCTACCGGGCCGAGGCGGCGGAAGCACGGAAACGCGGCTACGCGGCAAGCCACGACGAAGTCATCGCCGGGGTTTCATCGCTGGCCGCCCCCATCAACGTGCCGGGCGGCCGCCCCGCATCGGTCGCCGTCGTCTATATCCGCTCAACGCAGGATCCTGCCGAGGTGGCGTCCGCCCTGACATCGAGCGCGGCCCGCATCGAGAAGCAACTGCTGTAACGCGCCTGGCCGGCTGCCCTACCCAGCGGCTGCCGGCGTCGCCGTCCGGCGCTGGCGGATGACGACGGCGGCGGCCGCCCCGAGCAGGAACAGCGCCGCTGCGGCGCACACCGGTACGAGGAACGCTGCGGAATACCCCTGGTGCTGCGCCAGTTGTCCGGCGATGGAGGACCCCAGAGCCGTGCCGGCGACAATGCCGCTGGCGAGGGCTGTCATGACCGTTCCCAGGCGCCCGGCAGGAGCCACCACCCCGCCGATGGCGAACACGGTGACCATCAGCGGGCCCACCGGCAGTCCCAGGACCAGCAGAACCAATACCATCGGGAGCACCGAGGCCGGGAGCAGGAGGAGCACGGCGAGGCCGGCCATCAGCACGGCGCTGACCATCCAGCGTGCTGACAGCGTGAAGCGCTGGGGCCAGTAGGCAACGCTCAGCGCAGCCGCGGCGGAACTCAGCCCCATGACGGCGTACAGCAGCCCGGCGATTTCGGCGGTGGCGAAGCCCGCGGAGAAGGCACTCAGCCCGGTCTGGGTGGAACCGAAGAATGTTCCCATGCACACCATGGCCAGGACGGGCAAGGCTACGGCCGCCATGCCCGCGCCCCGGATGCCAGCAGCCGGAGAGCCGGCGGGGCCGGGGCCAGCAGCCGCGGGAGTGCCACGCCGGCGGCGCACGCTCAGGGGTACCGCACGGTGCGTGCGGTGGACGGCGAACGCAGGAACCAGGGTGATGGTCAGGGCGGCGGCGAGGGCAAGCGGGAGCCACGGGGCGATCAGGCTGGCAAGGATGCCCACCAACGCAGGGCCGAGGACGAAGGTCAGTTCATCCGCCGTGCTTTCGTAGGACAGGGCGGCGTCCAGGTCCTGTGCGTTGCCCGCCCTGCTGCCCCGGGCGGTCAGGGCCATCCACCGGACTCGGGCAAGGGGACCCACCTGGGGACAGCTCGCTCCGGCCACGAAACCCGCTGCAAGGACGGGTACTGCGTCCGCCAGGTCCCGGCCTGACGGGACGAGATAGGCCGTGAGGATCAGGCCCACCACGGCGGCGGTATTGAAAATCGCGGCGAACAGCAGCACGGGCCGCTGGCCCAGGCGGTCCGCCCACGCACCGAGGACAGGTGCCCCCAGCGCGGAGCCGATGCCCACCGCTCCGGCTGCTGCTCCGCCCACGGCGTACGAGCCCGTGACCGCGGTAACCAGGGTCAGGGCGCCCACTGTCAGCATGGCCAGGGGAAGACGGGCGAAGAGTCCCAGCGGGATGAATCCCCTGCCGGCCAGCAAAGGGAGCCGGGCGTAGCGGCCACCCGTCGGCGAAGGCGGGTTCGGGAGATCCTGCTCAGAATGAGGGGCGGGGTGTGCGGTGTCCGCGGCCGATGATGTTGCGGCAGATGCCTGCAAAGACGTTGAAGGAGTCATTATTCCGGGTTCGTTCAAGAGTGCGCATCGTCCCTCCTCCCGATGCGCGCGACCCGGTAACTCTTCAATTGTAGCCGAGGCCTCAATGCGGTGAACGAGGACCCGGCGCGTGCCTGCGGGTCATGCCACGGCGTCGTCGGAAATGTGAAGGGTGGAGCCGTTCCGACCCTTGACCACCTGCAGTTGGGTGTTGATGCGTTGCTTCATTTCCGGCACGTGGCTCACAAGCCCGACCACGCGGCCGCCGTCCCGGAGCCCCTCGAGGGCGTCCATCACCTGTTCAAGGGCCTGTTCGTCGAGGCTGCCGAAACCTTCGTCCACGAAGAGTGTCTCGATGTCGACTCCGCCGGACTCCTGCTGCACCACATCGGCGAGACCCAGGGCCAGGGCCAACGAGGCCATGAATGATTCGCCGCCGGACAGCGTGGCGGTGTCCCTGCGGTGGCCGGTCCATTGGTCCACGACCTCCAGTCCCAGGCCGGATTTGGCTCCGCGGGCCGCTTTGGCGTCCGTGTGCTGCAGGGTATAGCGGCCGTCGCTCATGCCGACCAGCCGCTCCGAGGCGGCGATGGCTACCTGCTCAAGCCTGGCGGCGAGCACGTAGCTGCTCAGGCTCATGCGGTAGGTGTTGTCCCCGGCGCCGCGGGCTGCTTCGGACACGGCGGTCAGCAGCGCTGCACGTTCCCTGGGTCCCTGGCCCGAAGCTGCGAGCCGGGCATAGTCCGCCGCGATCCGCCGGACGGTCAGCACTGACTTGTCCGCGAGGCCTGCGCCCACGACGGCTTGCCTGGCGGTTCGTTCAGCGGCAGCAGCCTCGGCGCGGAGCAGTTCGAGCTCCGCGGTCTCCACCGGGCCGTCCGCTGCCAGCTCCCGGGCGGCCAGGGTGAGCTCCTCACCGGCGAAGAGTTCCGCGACGCGCGCGGCCTCGTCCTGGCCGGCGCGGATGGCTGCTTCGAGCACGGCCGCGTCCGGGGCGGGCAGCAGGACTGACCGCACCGCCTCCACGGATTCGAAGCCGGAGTCCGGGAGCGCCTGCTCCAGCTGCTGGCCTGCGTCCGCGGCCCGCAGCCGGGCCTGTTCGAGACCGGTCCGCGCTGCATCTGTTCGTTCCAGGAGCGCCGTTGTTCCACGCAGGGATGTGATGCGGCCGCCAAGGGTCGGGTAGCCGGCACGCAGTTTGCGCAGCGCCCCCTCCAGGGCGTCGGCCTGTTCCAGGACCTCCAGAAGGGTGGATTCCGTTTTCGCGATGCGGGACTCAGTGGCCGCCTGCGTCGATTCGGCAGCGGCGATCTGCTCGCCCAGTTCCATTTGCCGTTCCCGGTCCGCAGCGAGTTCCCTGGCAGCCAGGATGGCCTGGTCCGCCCGTTCCTTCGCCAGGGCGGCGTCGGCGCGGGCTTCCTCCGGCGGGGTGTCGCCGCCTTGGGCCGCCAGGACAGCGACCTGCTGCCGCACGTTGGCAAGTTCGGTCTCCAGTGACGCAAGGACCGCTTCTGCTGCCTCGCAGGCTTCCTGGGCGCCCCGTTCCGCTTCAGCAACGGCCAACGCCGCCGTGGCCGCGGGCGCGGGAGACGGATGCTCGGGGCTCCCGCACACCGGGCAGGGCTCGGCCGGCAGCAGCTGGGAAGCGAGTTCCGCAGCGGCATTGGCGAGCCGTTCTTCCCGCAGATCCAGCCAGCGCTGACGGTGGTTCTGGTGGTCATCCCGGGCCAGGCGGTGCCGTTCCGCAACGCCGGAACATACCTGGACCGCTGCGGTGTGCCGGCTGACCATGGCCACGAGTTCTTCTGCGGCCGCGGCTTCCTTCGTCCGCAGCTGGGCCTCCGCAGCGAGCTCCTCAAGGGGCTGCACCCGCTGCTGCAGCGCGGCAGCCTCGTCGCGCAGTGCATCAAGGGCCGCCGCGCCCGCCCGGCTTGCCTGCCCCAGCTGCTTCAACGTCGCCTGAAGTTCGGTCCTGCGGACCACCACCCCGTCCAGCCTGGCCTCGTCAGGCAGGCGTTCCTCGAGCACGGCGCGGAGGGACCTCAGGCGGGTGAGCTCGCTGCGCAGTACTTCAGCCTCGAAAAGCGGTTCGCCCTGGCCGGCGGCGGCGGAAAGGGCAACAAGCTCCGGGTCCAGAAGTACCGCCGCATGCAGTTCGTCGGCCGCCGCGGCCATCGCCCTGGCAGCCCGCTCTTCGGCGTCCCCGGCCCTGTCCATGGCCTGAAGCTGGCCACCAAGGACTTCGGCCTTGCGGTGCAGGCCAAGGCGCTCAGATTTTTCCTCGAGCTCGGGGGCTGCGGCGTCTGCGGCGTCCCGCCGCCGTTCTGCTGCTGAGAGTTTCGCCTGGCGGGCGGCGCGGGCGGCGGCCGCCTCGAGGCGTTTGGCGCTCCCGGTGCGCTGCGCTTCCGCCTGTTCAGCTGCGGATTGCAATGCCGCTGCCCTGGCCGTAACGGACTCCTGCAGCCAGTCAAGGAGTTCCTCCGGGGCCTCCGGCTGCGGGAGGGCGCCAGGCAGGTCCTGTTCCGGCGGCGCCGCTTCGGACCGGGCCTGTGCCAGCAGGAAGTCCAACTGGGTGTTCAGGCCGGCGACCTCCGCACGGGAATCGGCGGCCCGGCGGGCAAGTTCCTGTTCGACGGCTTCGAACCGTTGCGTGCCAAAGAGGCTTTGGAGCAGGTCGAGCCGGTCCGCGGGTTTCGACCGGAGAAACGCGGCGAAGTCGCCCTGCGGCAGCATGACCACCCGGGTGAACTGGTCCCGGTCCATACCCAGCACCGAGCTTATTTCCGCTCCGGCTTCATCGTTCCGGCCGGACTTCTCGATCCACTGCCCGTCGACGCGTTCGCGCAGCAGGGTGTTGGCCTTCTGCTCCGTAAATCCGTTTCTGCCCCGTGCACTGGGCCTGTTCCAGGCAGGGATCCGTGACACTTCAAAGCGCCTGCCCTTGGCGGAGAACTCACACGTGACCCGTGGTTCGGCGGAGGCATCGGCGTGGTCGCTGCGGAGGCGCTTGCCTTCCTGGCGTGCGCCCGGCACGGATCCGTAGAGGGCAAAGCAGATGGCATCGAGCACGCTGGTCTTGCCGGCGCCGGTGGCCCCGTTCAGCAGGAAGAGTCCGTGCGCGCTGAGCCGGTCAAAGTCGATGTGCTCGGTGCCTGCGAAGGGGCCGAACGCGGAAATTTCGAGGCGGTGGATCCTCATCGTGACATCTCCTCCAGGCGTACGGCTTCGAGGGCTTCCCCCAGGACGGCAGCTTCCGCGTCGTCGGTGCTTCGGCCGCGAACGTGTTCGAGGAAGCCGCAGCAGATGGAAAGATCGTCCTCCGCCGCGGCGAGCCTGCTGCTGTAACTCGTCCTGGCGTCGGCAGCCGCGCCTTCGGGATCGAAGCCCAGAACCAGTGTGTCCGGAAAGCGGGCCCGCAGTTTGTCCATGGCCTGGGCGGGACGCTGGGCATCCGTCAGGGTGATCTGGCAATAGGCGGCCTCGGCCCAGGAATGCTCCTCTGCTGAGAGCAGGTGGTCCAGCGTGCCCCGCAGTACGGCGAGGGGGCGCGGGGCGTCCCACAGGACCTCACTGACCTCGGTGATGCCCGTGGCATCCGCTTCGATCAGCCAGCCTCCCTTGCGGTGCTTTGCCTCGGAGAACGAGTAGGCGAGCGGCGATCCGGAGTACCGGACCGTTGGCGAGAGCGACTGCCTGCCGTGGAGGTGGCCCAGCGCGGTGTAACCGAAGCCGTCGAACAGGTCCAGCGGAACGGCGCCGACTCCGCCGATGCTCAGGTCCCGTTCGCTGTCCGAGCTGATGCCGCCGCTCGCGAAAGTGTGGGCCAGCACCACGGAATGGACCTGCCTGCCCGTGGCCCGGGCGCCCACGTCAGCCCGGATCCTCCCGGTGGCCGCGCGTGTCACTTCGAAGTGGCTCGCGGGCTCAACGCCCAGCTGCTCGGCGACCAGCCGGGGCTCGAGCCACGGAATGCCGTAGATGGCCAGCACGGGACCGTCAGCCGAAGAGTCCAGCGGAAACAGCACCGGAACGTCCAGTTCGGCCAGCCGGGTCCGCAGGTGCACTCCCCCGCGTTCCAGCAGCCGTGAGGCGAAGCCGAGGCGGATGGCGGAATCGTGGTTGCCGCTGGTGAGGACCACCTGCGCTCCCGCGTCCGTCAGCCGCACCAGGGCATCGTCGAGGAGGCGCACCACGTCAACCCCCGGCAGGGCACGGTCGTAGACATCACCGGCGATCAGGACGACGTCCACCTGTTCCGCGCGGACGAAATCGACCAGCTGGTCGATGAAGCGCTGCTGGGCGTCCAGCATGCCAACGCCGTGGAACGACCTGCCCAGGTGCCAATCGGAAGTGTGCAATAACCGCATGTTCTTAAGCTATCCGCGGGTACCGACAGTATTGCGGAACAGACACGGCAGGGCGGGCAACTACTGTCCGCGCTTGCCGTCGAAGAAGTCGCGGGCGTCGTCGTTGACGACGGCGGCGTCGGACTTCGACTGTGCCGCCGTCGTGCGCGGGTCAGCTGCACGGGCCGAAGGCCGCTGCGCGGAGTCAAGGTCGTCGGAGTCCAGGTTGTCGGAGTCAAGGCCGTCGGAGTCCAGGTCGTCGTCCAGACCGTCGTCGTCGGAGTCCAGTGCGAAGCCGTCCCCGGCGTGCGTTCGGGCCGGCACCGCCGGCGTCTCGGCGAAGCCGCGGAAGACGAGGCCGGCGATCGCGGCACCCACCAGCGGCGCCACCCAGAAGAGCCACAGCTGTTCGAGGGACCAGGTGTTGCTGAAGATGGCTGACGCAGTTGCCCGGGCGGGGTTGAACGGGGTGTTGCCCACTGCCTGGCCAAGCTGCAGCAGGACGGCCAGCGTGAGTCCCACGGCGAAGGGTGCGGCGGCTTTGTTGGTGTTGCGCGCAGCCGTGGTGCCGAGGAAGACGGCGACCAGCAGGGCCGCACCCAGGACCTCGACGAGCAGGACGCCGGCCATGGGCGCCTGGATGATGGAATGCTCGCCGAAGCCTGCGGTCACGGTGTCAAAAGCGGCGCGGGTGTCCTCGATCTTGGGGACAGTCCGCAGGACGCCGAACAGTGCAAGGGTTCCGGCGAGGGCGCCAACAAGCTGCGCGCCGAGGTACGCCGCGGCTTCCGGCAGCCTGATGCGGCCGGCGATGGCGTTGCCCAGCGTCACGGCCGGGTTGAAGTGACCGCCGGAAATGTACGCGAACGCGAGCATGGCCGCGGTGACGGCCAGTCCCGTGGCAAGGGAAGCGGGCAGCGGGTTGGACTGCGGAATCGTGAACAGCGGGACGCCCAGCCCAGCGATCACCAGGAACAGGGTGCCAAAGGCCTCGGCTGACAAACGGGCCACAAGCCCCGGTTTGAAGGCCTCCGGAGCGGCGTGCAAATCGGGACGTGAGGTCAGGTGTGCAGGCACAGGGGAGGTCATGTGTGGGAAGATCCTTTGCTTCGGTGCGCAGCCGGTGATTCCGGTGCGCGTGCGGGCGGCGGTGCACCCGGCAATGTACTGTCCGACGTATTCTGCCAATTGAGTCTGGACGCTTGCTGGATCCGAGCTTAGCGGGCGGGCGCCTGCCGTTGCGACTGCGCGGCTGCCCGCGCACCCGAGCGTGACCTGCCCGGGGTAAATTTACTGACATGAGCACTGAACCTTTCCGCCGGACGGCGCCGACGCCCGAGTCCCGGATCCATGGCTGCCTGCTGGGCGGCGCCCTGGGCGATTCCCTTGGCTACGCCGTGGAATTCGATGATATTTCCACCATCCGGAGCCGCTTCGGTCCCGCAGGGCTCCAGGATTTTTCAACGCTCGACGGCGGCAGCCACTTCTCGGACGACACGCAGATGACGCTCTACACGGTTGACGGCCTCGTAGAGGCGCTGGAGTGGGCCAACGACGGGACGGCCGCCGACGCCAACGCCTGCGTGTGGCTTGCCTACCTGCGGTGGCTCGCGACGCAGGGGGTGCCAGTCCCGCCGTCTGCACCGGTCCCGCAACCGCGCTGGATTGACGCCCAGGCAGCCCTGAAGCACCGGCGCGCTCCCGGAAACGCCTGCCTCAGCGGACTGGCCACCGGCGAAATGGGCACGGTGTACCGACCGGTGAATCCTGATTCCAAGGGATGCGGCACCGTGATGCGCTCGGCGCCGTTTGGCCTCATTCCGCACGTCCCTGCCGAGGCGGTTTACAAGCTGAGCTCGGACGCGGCGTCACTGACCCACGGGCACCGTTCGGCCCGGCAGAGCGCCGGAGCGTTCAGCCTCCTGATCCACGCCCTCATGAGTGGCCAAAGTCTCCTTGAAGCGGCCGAATTCGCCCTCAACCATACGCGGGGCCAGGCCGACGCCGAGCCGGCGCTCCTTGACCGGCTGGAGCGGGCCCTTCAGCTCGCGGAAGGTTCGGTGGCCGGGGCGGCCACCGGCCAACTGCTCAGTCCGGAAGACCTGGTCCGCGAGCTGGGAGAAGGCTGGGTGGCCGAGGAGGCCCTCGCCGTCGCCCTATACGCGGTGCTGGCCACTGCGCCCGCACGGCAGGTGACACCGGAGACGGCCGGCATTGAACCCGAGGCGCACTTCCGTGACGCCATTGTGCTGGCAGTGAACCACAGCGGAGACAGCGACTCCACCGGCTCCATCGCCGGGAACATCCTGGGCGCCTTCTACGGCGAGGAATGCCTTCCGGCCGATTGGCTGGCAGCCCTCGAAGCCCCGGAGGTCATCCGGGGAATGGCCGGGCAGCTGATCACGGTTACGGTCGGTTGAAACTGACGTTGTTGCAGGCTTCGCAGATTTCCGCCGGAATGAGTCCGCGGCGCTGAAGGAAACCGAAGATCGCGCAGCCCAGGCAGAACCCCGCGAACGCTTCCAGCGAGGCTGCCAGCACCAGCACGGCCAGGAGAATCCAGGCGGCGGGTGCCAGCCCTGCCGCGAAGAGCAGTGCCGAGGCTGTTGATATCGCCGCCCCGATGCCCTGCGCGAAGCGCTTGGGCGGGCCGGGGACCAGCTTTGCCCGGCCCAGGCGCGGTGCCAGGACCTTGACGGAGAGCTGCGCCAGGGGCGAAATGCGGGGGCCGAACAGCACGCGCAGCCAGAAACCGGCGGCGATGACGGCCAGTCCCCATCCCCAGCCTGTCAGCAGGGTGACGGCGGCCAGCACCACCACCAGGCCGGCGGTGATCCGGGCGGCATACTCGTTGACCGGGTTGGGGAATTCGAACACCTTGCGCCAGTCGACGCCGGCGCGCCGGCTTCCCGCCGCAACCACGCTGCCGTTGCCCGGGCTCGCGTCAGCGGAAGTGTCAGCTGTAGTGTCGGTGACTCGGAGTTTGACCATGGTGCAAGGCTAGGAGGCGCCCTCCGGCACCGGAAGCATTGTTGCGCCGTATGACCCGCTGCAGCTTCGTGCGGAAGCCGGCGCCCGGAGCCAACGCCCCGGCTAGAGCAGCGCTGCGGTTGCCGGAACCTGGCCGCCCACCATCTGCAGGAATTCGCCTTCGGACAGCACCTCGATGCGCTGGCCACGCTCGTGGAGCTCCAGGACGCGCCTGGCTTTGCCCGTCAGGCGGCCGGAGCGAAGATCGGACGCCACAAAGCCGTCGCCGACCACCAGCACCGTGGTCCGGCCGGTCACCCTGCTTTCGGGTTGCGCGCCAAACTCGGCCGACAGGACCTTGGCGTCGGGCCGGGGCATGGCCAGTTCGCCCGTGAACACCACCGTCTGCCCGAACAGCGGATGACCGGGCTCGGCGTCGGTGTTCGGCACAGGATTGGCCCCTTCTTCGGGCCAGCCCGGTTTGAACGCCCGCACCGGCGCGGCTCCGTTGCCGCCGGCCGCCCCCAGGGCAGTGAGCGTTGCCTTCGAAAGGCCGTCGCGGGCCGGATCGAACGCCTGCTGATGCGGGAGAGCAAGTCCAAGTGACATAAAGAGTTCGGCGATGCTGCCGGCGCCGTTCCGCCGCGCAATGTCGATCAGGATGCCCGCGCACGCCCTGGCGTCCTCTGCCGCGTCGTGGTGGTTGACCAGCGGGACGCCGGCTTCCTCGGCCGCGTAGGGCAGCGAGTTGGAGACGAGCGAATAGCACCGGCGTGAGAGCATCACCGTGCAGGCGTAGTCGTAGGCAGGGCCCGGCAGGCCGGACACTTCCAGCGCGGAGCGGATCACGCCCAGGTCGAATGCGGCGTTATGCGCCGCCAGCACGTCTCCCCCGATGAATGCGCCGATTTCGGGGAAGAGCTCGCCGAAGCGCGGCAGGCCGGCAACGTCCTCGGGCCGGATGCCGTGGATCCGCACATTGTGGTAGTCGAACCGGTCATGGTTTTCGGGCGGCCGCATCAGCCACGAGGCTTCCTCCACCACCACCCCGCCACGGACCTTGCTGAGCCCAACGGCACACGGCGAACCGCGGAAGCCGTTGGCTGTCTCGAAGTCGATCGCCGTAAAGTCCAAACCCACGCGTCAACTTTACCGTCGGCCCGCCCGGGACCCGGTACCGTTGCCCCGCCTGTCGTGCGTGTCGATGGTCACGCCGGGGTCCGCCGGGCACAGTCCGTCGCCGGAGGTCCAGTAACCTTGAGGGGTGAACCTACATGCGATGAGTGACTTTGCCGTGTCCACCCTCGGGGGTGCGGGACCCGTGCAGCCGCACCTGGCCTCGTTCCTCCCTGACTGGCTCAACCCCCAGATTTTCCTGGCCGACCCGGCACTTGCCCCCTGGGTTGTGCTGCTGGTCTGCGGCATCATCTTCGCGGAGACGGGCCTGCTGATCGGATTCTTCCTGCCCGGAGATTCCATGCTTTTCACGGCGGGCCTCCTGGTGGCCACTGACACCATCAAGTTCAACATCTGGCTCTTTGCCGCGCTGATCATCGTCTCGGCCATCGTGGGAAACCAGACCGGTTACCTCATCGGTTCCAAGGCCGGACCGGCGATCTTCAACAAGCCGGATTCGAAGCTGTTCAAACGCGAGAACGTGGAAAGCGCGCACGCCTTCTTTGAAAAGCATGGCGGCAAGGCACTGATCCTCGCGCGCTTCGTCCCCATCATCCGCACCTTCGTTCCGGTGATCGTGGGCGTCGCGCAGATGAGCAAGCGGAAGTTCTTCCTCTTTAACGTCATCGGCGCCGTGCTGTGGGGCGGCGGAGTCACGCTCCTCGGCTACCTGCTGGGCGACCGGGTGCCGTGGGTCCGCGACAACCTGGACATCATCTTCATCGTCATCGTGCTGGCCTCCGTGATCCCCATCGGCATCGAAGTCCTGCGCGGGCTGTCCGCCAAGCGCCAGGCCGCCCACTTCGGCACGGACGCCGTGGACGAGTTCATCGAAGAGCACGAAGCCGAAGACGAGCGCAAGACAAACATGTAGCTCCGGCTTGCGGAAAGCCAGGCACACGGATAACGACGAAGGCGCCCCACCAGTGTGGGGCGCCTTCGTCGTTGTTCCTGAGGCGTCGTTGTTCCTGAGGCGTCGTTGGTCCTGAGGCTAGGCCTGGTTCCGCCGGTGATGCTCCGCCAGTGCCTCGACGATGGCCGGCAGCAACGCCCTGAATGCCTGGCCGCGGTGGCTGATGGCGTTCTTTTCCTCCGGGCTCAGTTCGGCGCAGCTGCGGTCAAGGCCGCTGGGCTGCAGCACCGGATCGTAGCCAAAGCCGCCTTCCCCCCGCGGCTCGCGCAGCAGCGAGCCCTCAAGCTGGCCGTACTCCACCACCTCGCGTCCGCCACCATCCGCTGCCCGGTCCGGAACGGCGAGAGCCGCCGCGCAGACGAAGGCGGCCCCGCGGTATTCATCCGGAACATCCGCGAGCTGGGCGAGGAGGAGCCGCAGGTTGGCGGCGTCGTCTCCGTGCCGGCCGCTCCACCGCGCCGAGAAGATTCCCGGTGCGCCGCCCAGGACGTCCACCGCAAGTCCTGAGTCGTCGGCTATGGCCACCAGGCCGGTTGCCTCGGCGACTGCGCGGGCCTTCAGCAGGGAGTTCTCGGCAAACGTCACGCCCGTCTCGGCGATGTCCGGCGCGCCGACGGCGCCGGCGTCCACAACCTGCGTGTCGACGTCGAGCCCTGGAACCTGCCCGCGCAGCAGCTCCCGCAGTTCGCGGAGTTTGCCTTTGTTGTGCGTGGCAAGGACCAGCACGGGAGCCGGTGCGGGGACGCTCTCCGTCACGGGGCTTCCGCCAGCGTTTCGCGCTGGATGGCCGCGAGCTGTTCGGTGCCCAGCAGGGCCAGGTCCAGCAGCTGGTTGAGCTCGTCGCGGTCGAAGGGGGCGCCCTCGGCCGTCCCCTGGACCTCCACGAACTTTCCGGACCCGGTGACCACGACGTTCATGTCGGTCTCCGCGCGGACGTCCTCAACGTACGGCAGGTCCAGCATGGGGATGCCATCGATGATGCCGACGGACACGGCGGCGATGGTGTCGATGAGGGGCTGCGCGTTCTTGGAGATCATCTTGTTTTCGCGGGCGAAGCGGATGGCCTCGGCAAGCGCCACGTAGGCGCCGGTGATGGCGGCGGTGCGGGTGCCGCCGTCGGCCTGCAGGACGTCGCAGTCCAGCACAATGGTGTTCTCGCCGAGGGCTTTCGTGTCGATGATGGAACGGAGCGAGCGGCCGATCAGGCGGGAAATCTCGTGGGTGCGGCCGCCGATCTTGCCCTTGACGGACTCGCGGTCGGAGCGGGTGTTGGTGGCCCGGGGCAGCATGGCGTATTCGGCCGTGACCCAGCCGCGGCCTTCCCCCTTGAGCCAGCGCGGCACGCCTTCGGTCAGGGAAGCCGTGCACAGCACCCGGGTGTTGCCGAATTCGATCAGGGCCGAGCCTTCGGCCTGCTTGGACCAGCCGCGGGTGATGCTGATCGGGCGGAGCTGATCAGGGGTACGGCCGTCGGCACGAATGACGGGGGTGGCAATTGCTTCAGAAGTCATGCCTTTAGCTTATCGACCCGCGCGGTCCCGCCGGACACCGGTCAAAACGCGCTGGTAAACCGGCACACTCCGGCCGGAAGCCTTAGACCGTGTAGTGGACTCCGGCCACGGCAACCGCGACGTCGCCGTTGAACACCGGCTTGGCCTCGGCCATCACCTTGGTCTGCGACGTCCAGACCGGAATATGGGTGAGGAGCAGCCGGCGCGCCCCGGCGGCGGCTGCGGCCTCGCCGGCACGCTTGCCGGTCAGGTGCACGTCCTTGATGTCGTCGTCGCGGCCTTCCTCGAAGGCGGCCTCGCACAGGAACAGATCCGCGTCCTTCGCGGCCTCTTCCAGCCCGGCGCAGGAGTCCGTGTCCCCCGAATAGGTAAGCACCCGGGTGACCGGAACGCCGTTGGCGGACGGTTCGGTGACCTCCACCCGAAGGGCGTAGGCCTCCTCCACGGGGTGGTTCACTGCGAACGGCGTCACGGTGTACGGACCGACTGTGACGGACTGCCGTTCAATCCAGTTGGTGAAGTCGAATTCCTCGTGCATGCCGGGGTCAAGCTCCAGCCCGTACGCCGTGGCCATGCGGTCCGCCGTGGCGGCAGGGCCCCAGACCGGAATCCGGTCACGTCCCCAGCCGCCGGGCTTCCACCGCACAGCAACATGGAGGCCGCACAGGTCCATGCAGTGGTCCGGGTGGAGGTGCGTGAGGAAGATCGCGTCGATGTCCTCCAGGTCCGTGTACCGCTGGATTGCACCGAGCGCCCCGCTGCCGAGGTCCATCACGATCTTCCAGGTCCGCTCGCCGTCGTGTGCGGTGAGCAGGTAGCACGACGCCGGGGAGCCGGGGCCCGGGAAGGACCCGGTGCAGCCAACAATGGTCAGCTTCACAGGCGGGAACCTCCGGCCGCGGATCCGCTGACGAAGTTCGAGAGCCGCGGCCGGGCGGCGCCGGCCTGGGCGGCCGCGATCATCTCCGGCGTTATTTTTGCCAGGCTGCCTGTGGGGTACTGCGCGGCGACATGGTCCACGTGCCGCACACTGAGCACTTCCGGGCCCAGGAAGCGCCTGGCCAGGGTTTCGAACTGGCCGGCCTCCCCGGTGGCGATGAAGTGGTGCTGCGGCGGCGCCTCGAGTGTCCGCTGCAGATCGTGCGAGACGAGTGCCCGGTAAACGTCCTTGGCTGTTTCCTCCGCGCTCGAGACCAGCGTGACGTCCTCGCCCATGACGTACGAGATGACTCCGGTGAGCAGCGGGTAATGCGTGCAGCCAAGGACAACGGTATCCACGCCTGCCGCGCGGAGCGGTTCAAGATACTCCCGGGCGACGGCAAGCAGTTCCGGACCGGTGGTAACGCCGGCTTCGACGTAGCTGACGAACGCCGGGCATGCCACGGACGTGATGTGCAGGTCCGGGGCGGCGGCGAAGGTGTCCTCGTAGGCGCGCGAGCCCACGGTCGCGGACGTCCCGATGACGCCCACGCGCCCGCTCCGGGTGGCGGCTACGGCCCGGCGCACGGCCGGCTGGATCACTTCGATGACCGGGATCCCGTAACGCGCCGTGTACCGTTCACGGGCATCCCGCAGCACGGCGGCGGAGGCGGAGTTGCACGCGATGGTCAGCAGCTTGACGCCGGAATCGACCAGCTCATCCATCACGCCCAGGGCGTTGGCCCGGACCTCTGCGATGGGCAGGGGTCCGTACGGGCCGTTGGCGGTATCGCCCACATAGAGGATCGACTCGTTGGGCAGCTGGTCGATGATGGACCGCGCCACCGTCAGCCCTCCGACTCCGGAGTCGAAGATGCCGATAGGCCGCGAGCCCATGGGGCTGTTGTCCGTGCTGGTCGCTGGGGAATCCGCCGCAGCTCCCGCTGCCGGATCCGTGCTCGAGGCTGTTGTCATGATTATTCGAGGATAGGGCTTCCCTGTTGGTGCGGCCATCACATTGTGTCGTCCGACTCATGTCGGATGGGTCACACTTGCGTGACGGGCCGCCGGGGGCGCACGCTTCCGGTCAGCCGCGCGATTCCATGGACTGGAGCATGGCCTGCACCAGTGATTCCTGCAGCCACGTAGTGAAGTTGTACACCAGCGCCAGGTAGCTTTCCACGTCTTCGGCCTGGGACCAGTCCTGCATGGTGTGGACGTGGTCGGCGTCGGCGTCGTCCCGGATGTCCAGCCGTTCGGCCAGGACAAGCCGGACGTCGTTGAGCGCCTGGGACCAGAGCCGGGCATCGGCGGGCGAAAGAACCACGTCGTTGGTGTCCAGCCCCAGCGCCGCCGCCCGCAGGGCACCGATCTTGTTTTCCCGCAGTGAGCGTTCGGTGAGCTGGCGGAACTCCAGGGAGGCGGCGTCGTCGTTCTTGGTCACGTTGGGCAGGAGCCGCCGCAGCGCGCGGTCCGACGGTTCCTGGACATTCATGTCCAGCCCGATCAGGGCGGTCAGCGGATCTTCGCTGGCACTTTCTGCCGGCTCGAGCATGGAGATGACGTCGTCAATCAGGCTGCGCAGCAGTTCCCGTTCCGCGGGTTCCAGGTAGCCGGTAATGCCTTTGAGCCCGTATTTGAATGCCTTAGCCACGTTTGCCTTTACCCTTGCCGGATCCGCCGTCTTTGCCGCCACCGGTGGCTTTCTCCACCGTTGCCCACAGGCCGAAGCCATGCATGGCGACGGCGTGCTGCTCCACCTGTTCCTTGCTGCCGTGCGCCACGATGGAACGTCCCTTCTTGTGGACCTCCATCATCAGCTTGTTGGCCTTGGGCTCCGAATAGCCGAAGTAGCTCTGGAAGACGTAGCTCACGTAGCTCATCAGATTGACGGGATCATTCCAGATCACCAGGTTCCAGGGAATGTCCGGGGCCGTCAGGGCGTCGGTGGACGTCACTGTTCCGGTCTGGGTGCTCTCCTGGGTGTCAGGGCCGAGCGCAACGCTTAAGGTCATCTGTCCATTCTAGGGCGATGATGGGCCCACGCCGGCGAGGGCCCCGCGGCGAAGCGAAGCGAGACGTGGGAGCCGGTGGGGACTAGAGTGAATTCGTGAGTACCTCTGCTGGCTGGGACCATCCCCGCACGTCTTTGTACACCGACCATTATGAGCTGACCATGCTCCAGGCGGCCCTGCATTCCGGCGCCGCGCACCGGAAGTCGGTGTTTGAGGCGTTCGCCCGCCGGCTTCCGGACGGCCGCCGCTACGGGATCGTGGCCGGAACGGGCAGGTTGCTGGAGGGCATCGCGGACTTCCGCTTCGGCGGCCCTGAGCTGGATTTCCTCCGGAGCACCGGAGTGGTCAACGCCGAAACCCTGGACTACCTGGCCGGGTTCCGTTTCACCGGCGACATCTGGGGTTATGCGGAGGGCGAAGCATATTTCCCCCACTCCCCCATCCTGATTGTGGAATCAACGTTCGCAGAGGCCTGCATCCTGGAGACGTACATTCTCTCGGTGCTCAACCACGACAGCGCCATCGCCTCCGCAGCGTCCCGGATGATCACTGCCGCAGGCACCCGTCCCTGCATCGAAATGGGCTCCCGGCGAACCCAGGAGGAATCCGCGGCCGCGGCCGCCCGCGCAGCCGTCATCGCCGGCTTCGACAGCACCTCCAACCTGGAAGCCGGGAGGCGCTACGGCATCAAGACCGTGGGCACCGCCGCCCACTCCTTCACGCTCCTCCACGACACCGAACGGGAAGCGTTCGAGGCGCAGATCGCCTCGCTCGGCACCGGAACCTCGCTGCTGGTGGACACGTACGACGTCGAAACGGCCGTCCGTACGGCCGTAGACCTTGCGGGCCCCAAGCTGGGGGCAGTCCGGCTGGACTCCGGGGACCTCGTGGCGCAGGCCCAGTGGGTCCGGCAGTTGCTGGACGACCTTGGCAACGAGAACACCAAGATTGTGGTCACCTCGGACCTGGATGAGTACGCCATCGCAGCACTGCAGTCGGCACCGGTTGATTCCTACGGCGTCGGCACCTCGCTGGTCACCGGTTCCGGTGCCCCGACTGCGAGCATGGTGTACAAACTCGTCAGCCGCACGGATGACGCCGGGGAATTCGTTTCGGTGGCCAAGGCCGCTAAGAACAAGGCGAGCAAGGGCGGCCGGAAGTACGCGCTGCGACGGCTCAACGAGCGGGGCGTCGCCACCCAGGAGATCGTCGGGGTGGGACACCGGCCCGAGGACGACGGCAACGACCGCCAGCTACTGCAGCAGTTCATCAAGAACGGCGAGCTGCTCCCCGGCTGGACCGGAACGGAGGGCGTGTTCCGCGCCCGGCAGCGGCACGTGGACTCCATGGCGGAACTGCCCGCGGTGGTCAACCGCCTGCAGCGCGGCGAACCGGCCATCCCCACTCTCTACGAAGAAAACTGAGGAGAACTGATGTCCCGCGCCCTGATCATTGTTGATGTCCAGAACGACTTCTGCGAAGGAGGCTCCCTCGCCGTCAAGGGCGGGGCCGACGTCGCCGGGGCAATCAGCGAGTACGTCGACGCCCATCACGGCCAGTTCGACCACATCGTCGCGACCCAGGACTGGCACATCGAACCCGGCCTGCACTTCGCGGAGAAACCCGACTTCATTGACACCTGGCCGCCGCACTGCGTCGCCGGCACCAAAGGCGCGGAACTGCATCCGGACCTGGACACCGAGTACATCCAGGCCTATTTCCAGAAGGGCCAGTTCACGGCCGCGTACTCCGGTTTCGAGGGCATCCTTGCCCCCGAGGACGCCGTCCCCACAGGTGACCGCAAGCCCGGCGCCCTGCCGCTGCCGGACGACGCGGCGGCGTTCACCGCCAGTTCATTCGCCGACGAGGATGCGATCGGCCTGGACGACTGGCTGCAGAGCCATGACGTGGAAGACGTAGTGATCGTGGGCCTCGCCACCGACTACTGCGTGATGGCCACGTCCCTGGATGCCGTCCAGGCAGGCTACTCCGTGACGGTGATCCGGGACCTCACGGCCGGGATCGCCGACGACCTCGACGACGCCTACGCCGAAATGGAGCTGGGCGGCGTGGACCTGGCCTGAGCCGGCCGTTCGCTGATGGCCGGCCCTACTTGCGGCCGATGAACCAGTCCTGAAGCTTCCGCAGCCTGGCCTGCAGCTGTTCCTCGTTGGCCTGCGCCACCGGCGGGCCGCCGCAGACGGTGCGGAGCTTGGTGTGCACCACGCCGTGCGGCGTTCCGGTCCGGGCGGACCAGGCAGCCACATTCTTTGCCAGTTCGTTGCGGAGGTCCATCAGCATCCGGTGGTCCGGCACGGCCGGCGCGGCAACCGGCTCCGTGGACCTGAGCTTCTTGCGGCTCTGCTGTTCGTGCTGGCGCTGGCGCAGCAGCGTGCCCACCTGCTCGGCGTCCAGGAGACCCGGGATGCCGAGGAAGTCCAGTTCGTCATCTGATCCGATGTCGCCGCCGGTGCCGAACTCGCCGCCGTCGAACAGCACCCGGTCGAACAGTGCCTGCGAGTCCAGGGCCTCGAACTTGCCTTTGGTGAGGCTGTCGGAGGCCTTGTCCTCCCGGTTGGCCTCCTCCATCAGCGAGTCCTCCGGATTGAACAGGCCGTCGCCGTCCTCTTTCTCCGGCCGGTCCAGGGCATGGTCCCGTTCGGCCTCCATCGAGTTCGCCAGCGCGGTCAGCTGCGGAACGGAGGGCAGGAACACGGAGGCCGTCTCGCCCCGCTTCCGGGCACGCACGAATCGGCCCACGGCCTGGGCGAAGAACAGCGGCGTGGATGTGGACGTGGCGTAGACGCCCACCGAAAGCCGTGGCACGTCCACACCTTCGGACACCATGCGGACCGCAACCATCCAGCGCTTTTCGCTGGCGGTGAACTCCTCGATCTTGCTGGATGCCTTGGCATCGTCGGAAAGGATCACGGTGGGCGATTCGCCGGTGATCTTCTTCAGCTGGCCAGCGTAGGCGCGGGCGTCGTCGTGGTCGGTGGCGATCACCAGGCCGCCGGCGTCGGGCACGGTCCGTCGGACCTCGCTCAGGCGCTTGTCCGCGCCGGCCAGCACAGCCGGGATCCATTCGCCTGCAGGGTTGAGGGCGGTGCGCCACGCCTGGGAAATGATGTCCTTGGTCACGGCCGTCTCGCCCAGGGAAGCGGCCATCTCCTCGCCGCCGCTGGTGCGCCAGCGCATCTGTCCGGAGTAGGCCATGAACATGACGGGACGGACCACGTGGTCACGGAGGGCATTCCCGTAGCCGTAGGTGTAGTCGGCTTTGGAGCGGCGGATGCCGTCCCGGTCCTCGGCGTACTCCACGAACGGAATGGGCGAAGTGTCCGAGCGGAACGGCGTTCCCGTCAGCGAAAGGCGGCGTGCTGCCGGATCAAAGGCTTCACGGAGGCCGTCACCCCAGGACAGGGCTTCGCCGCCGTGGTGGATCTCGTCGAGGATCACCAGGGTCCGGGCAGCCTCAGTCTTCGCACGGTGGAGCATGGGCTTGCTGGCCACCTGGGCGTACGTGACCGCCACACCGATGAAGCCGCGGCCGTGCTGCCCGTCCGAGTTCTTGAAGTTGGGGTCGATCGCGATCCCCACCCGGGCCGCCGCATCAGCCCACTGGCGTTTCAGGTGGTCCGTGGGCGCCACGATGGTCACGCGGTTCACGGTGCCGGCCTCGATCAGCATCGAGGCCACACGCAGGGCGAAGGTGGTCTTTCCTGCTCCGGGGGTTGCGACGGCCAGGAAGTCCCTGGGGCCGGTCGCAAAATAGCGGTCAAGCGCCTCCTGCTGCCAGGCACGGAGCTTCTGCGCGGTTCCCCACGCTGCCCGTTCGGGGTAGGCCGGTGGCAGCGTTGGCCCGCCAAAGAGTGTCTCCGTCACGCAGAGCCCTCAATTCCCCGCGTTGCGGCAGCCGTCAGCGAAAGACACATAAACATAAACACCAATCTGTTCCGGAAGAGCCGCACTGGTCCGGTAACCACGATCATCACGTCACGGGACGCGCGCAGCAGGGAATAGCGCACCGTGATTTGTTGCCCTGGCCGGGCACGGTCACCTCAACGAATAGGAGACCGCAGGAAGCACCGGCTACTTGCCGGAATCGTCGCCCGAGCCCTTGCCGCCGTCGTTGCCCGGACGCAGGCCTTCGTAGACCTCTTTGCATTCGGGGCAGACCGGGAACTTCTGGGGATCGCGGCCGGGGGTCCACACCTTGCCGCACAGTGCGATGACCGGGTCGCCCGTCACGGCCGATTCCATGATCTTCTCTTTGCGCACGTAGTGGGAGAACCGTTCCCGGTCACCGGGCTCCACTTCCTGGCGCAGTTCCTCGCGCTCGATAGTGGCAGTGGACGTTCCTGCTCCGGAAAGCTCACGCATCGGGTCGTTTTCGAGGGGATCCGTCATGCTAGTCATGGCATCCATCTTAGCCGTTGTCCCGGACAAAAAACTGAACCCCGGGGCTACAGGCCCTGCCACCCGGGCTTGTTGTCATAGGTGTGGCGGTAGTAGTCCGCCAGCCGGAGCGACGACGCCGCGGCCTCATCCACCAGGATTGTGGCATGCGGGTGCATCTGCAGCACGGACGCGGCGCAGATGGCGGCGACCGGACCCTCCACGAGGTCCCGGACAGCCTGTGCTTTCTGGGCGCCGGTGGCAATGAGGATCACATGGCGGGCGTCCATGATGGTGCCCAGCCCCTGGGTGAGCACATGGTGGGGAACCTCATGGATGCTCTTGAAGAACCGGGAATTGTCCCGGCGCGTCTGTTCGATCAGGCTTTTGATCCGGGTCCTCGACACCAGCGACGAGCCCGGCTCATTGAACCCGATGTGGCCGTCGGTCCCCACCCCCAGCAGCTGCAGATCCACGCCTCCGGCCGCCTTGATGGCTTCTTCGTACGCCTGGCAGGCGGCCGGGATGTCAGCCGCCGAGCCGTCCGGGCTGTGGACGTTCTCCGGAGCAATGTTCACGCGGTCCGTGAACTCCCGCCGGATCACCTCCCGGTAGGACTGCGGATGCCCCGGCTCAAGGCCCACGTACTCGTCCAGGGTAAAGCCGTGTGCCCGGCTGAAGTCGAGGCCATCCTGTTCGTGCCTGCGGGCAAGTTCGTCGTAGACCGGCAACGGGGAGGACCCGGTGGCAAGGCCCAGGACAGCATCCGGTTTCCGGCGCAGCAGGTCCTCGACGGCGTCCGCCGCCAGGGCTCCGATCTGCTTGCTCCCCGGGAGAATCACGATTTCCATGGCCAACCGCCTTTCCGCGTCGCTATCACTACATCATGCCCCTGGCCGGCCTAGCGGTTCACTGCGAGCTGAGCCAGCAGTTCCGGGCCGCGCGCGTCAAGCCACTTGCCGCCGAGGCGGACGCCTGCCACGAAGAGGGCCAGTCCGAGGACCGGACCCAGCACAAGGTTGATCCAACCGGGCACCATGCTGCCCGTGATTGACTGCGCGATGAACAGCGCGGCTTCCGGCAGCACCAGCACCAGCAGCACGCCCATCCCGCCGAACTGCACGGCCATGGTCTGGGCGACATTTCCCGGGGGCTTCTTGAACGGGCTGTCGCCCGGGAGCGGAACCGCAACGGTGTACCGCGCCGAAACAACGGACGCCAGGCCCAGCCCGGTGAACAGGATGCCAAGGGACAGCCCGAGCAGCGACGGAAGCCATTCCCAGTCCCCGGTGAAGAAGAACGGGCCGATGCTGAAGACCAGCACGATCGGGAGTGCGAACGCCAGGCAGGCAAGCGCCCGCCCCAGCCTGTCGTGGACACCACGGACGCCGCTGGACAGATGGAGGGCAAACGCGGTGTTGTCGTACGAGACATCCGCGGAAATCGACCAAGCCAGCAGGAACGCCGCCAGCGGGCCGGTAATCGCAAGCACTCCGTACTCACCGGTCTGGCTCGCCTGGAAGAACAGCAGGACGGGCAGCAGCGGAATGACCACCAGTGAGCCCGAGTACCGGGGATCGCGGAGCCAATAGGTCAGCGAGCGCGCCGCAATGGCACCCGTGGGCGTCGCCGGCATGACTGCGAACAGCCCCATTCTTCCGGCGCGCTTCTTGCCGCCGGCCGTGTAGGGCGGGGTGACCAGGGCGCGCTGCAGGAGTACCTTCCAGCACCAGGCCAAACCGGCCAGGGTTGCCAGCGAGATGAGGAGTTTCAGCACGGCCGGTCCGTAGTGACCCGCAGCGGCGTCTCCGCCGAGCGACCACGCTGCGCCTGCCGGTGTCCACGCCAGGAACCCGGCCAGATCGGCCAGGAACCCGGCGGAGCCTGCGGCGCCCTGGGCAACAAATGCCGCCAGCGGCCCCATAAACATCAGCGGAACCATAAAGGCAAGGGCGCTGACATCCTTGAACCGCCGGGAGGACGCCAGGCCCGCCGTCGCCGTTGTCACCACTTTGGAGAGGACAACGCATGTCATCACGCCCAGGGCGGCACCCAACATGGCAGCCAGGACAGCAGGCACTCCCCTGCTCCAGGTGCCCACGGTGGCCAGCGCGACGAGGGCGGTGGCGATGCCGGGGATCCCGATCAGTCCGCCAAGGGCAAGCCCGGCAAGCAGTTGCGGCATGGGCACTGCCGCGGTGGTGAAGCGTGCCGGGTCCAGGGTCATGTCGGCGGAGGAAGCAACAACAGGGACGATGGCCCAGCCCAGGAAGGCGGCGGAACCGCCCAGCACCACCACGGTCTGGGCAAGCTCCAGCTCAGCCGTCCGGAGCAGTACCAGTGCCACGCCGAAGAAACCGGCGATCCCGACGGCATACAGCCCGCCGATGATCAGTCCCAGCAGCTGCCAGGGGCTGCGCCGGAGGCTGTTGCGCAGGAGCGTGATTTTCAGCCTTAGAAGGTGCGCAACCATTCCAGGCCCTCCGTCTGGCTCCGGCCGCCCACCAGCTGGACAAACCGGTCCTCCAGGGAGGCCCCGGCGCGGACTTCCTCCACTGTGCCGGCCGCGAGCACCCTGCCTGCGGCAACCACAGCCACGTGGTCGCACATCCGCTGGACCAGGTCCATAACGTGGCTGGAGACGATCACCGTCCCGCCGGATTCAACGTAGCGGTCCAGGATGTCCCGGATGTTCGCCGCGGAGACCGGGTCCACCGATTCAAACGGTTCATCGAGCACCAACAGCCTGGGGGCGTGGATGAGGGCGGAGGCCAGGGCGATCTTCTTGGTCATGCCGGCTGAATAATCCACCACCAGGGTTCCGGCGTCGGCGCTAAGGTCAAGCGCGGCCAGCAGTTCCGCCACCCTGGCGGACACCACGTCCTTGTCCATCCCGCGGAGGAGCCCCGCATAGCTCACAAGCTGTTCCCCCGTGAGCCGGTCAAACAGCCGCACGCCGTCGGTAAGGATGCCCATGAGCTTCTTGGCTTCGAGCGGCCTTGCCCAGACGTCGACGCCATGCACCAGGGCGGTGCCGAAGTCGGGCCGGAGGAGCCCCGTGGCCATGGACAGCGTGGTGGTTTTGCCGGCACCGTTGGGACCCACAATCCCGTAGAAGGACCCTGCCGGCACGTCGAGGCTGATGCCGTCGACTGCGATCTTGCCGCCGAAGCGTTTCGCAAGGCCGCGGATGGCAAGGGCCGGAACGGGATGCTGCTGAGGGCCGGCGGACGGATCAGGCCCGGGTTGCGGTTCAGTCATGGTGCCAGCGTAGTCTCCCGGATGTGCCGGGAGGATCGTCCGAAAGGGTTACTTCCTAGAAAGAGTGGCGGGGCATGGCCCGTTCATACTGCGGGGCCCACGGGAGCTCGTGGCCGAGCTCGAAGGCGGCCCGCAGCCACCAGTGCGGGTCGCGCAGTGCCGCGCGCGCAATGAAGACCCCGTCAGCCTGGCCGGTGGCGACGGCGTGTTCCGCCTGCCCTGCCGAGGTCAGGAGCCCCACGGTGCCGGTGCGGACGCCTGCCTCGCGCCGGATCCGGGACGAGAAGCCTGTCTGGTAGCCGGGACCGGCGGGAATCTGCTGGTGCGCCACCGCTCCCCCGCTGGACACGTCCACCAGGTCCACGCCGTGTTCGGCGGCCGCTCCGGCCAAACGGACCGATGCCGCGGCGTCGATCCCGCCTTCGGCCCAGTCCGACGCGGAGATCCGCAGCAGCAGCGGCATCGAGTCGGGGATGGCGTTGCGCACCGCGTCCACCACGGCCAGGGTCAGCCGGTTTCGTCCGGACTCGTCGCCGCCCCATGCGTCAGTGCGGTAGTTGATGAGCGGGCTCTGGAACTGATGCAGCAAATAGCCGTGGGCGCCGTGGATTTCGATCGTGTCGAACCCTGCGTCGACGGCCCGGACGGCGGCCGCGGCGAAGTCGGCGATGACGCCGTCAATTTCCGCCGCGGTCATGGCGCCCGGTGCCGCGTACCCGTCGAACGCCGAGGTTCCCGGCCCCACGGTCTCCCAGCCGCCGTCGGACGCCGGCACTGAACCGTGCTTTCCCGAGAAGGGCCAGTAGGTCGAGGCCTTGCGGCCCGCGTGCGCCAGCTGGGTGCCGATCTTGGCGTCCGCGGCGCCGTAGCGGTGCACAAACGCCGTGATCCGTTCCCAGCCGGCCGCCTGCTCGTCGTTGTAGATTCCGGCGTCCATGGGGCTGATCCGGCCGGCTGCATTGACGGCCGCAGCCTCAGTGAGGATCAGGGCCGCTCCCCCTGCCGCGAAGGACCCGAGGTGCATGAGATGCCAGTCGTGGGGGACGCCTTCGCCGGTGTCAGGGCCGCAGCTGTACTGGCACATGGGCGAGACCCAGCCGCGGTGGCGCAGTGTCAGTGAACGCAGCTCCAGCGGTGAAAAGAGGGCCGAGGGCATTAGAAGAGCACCCGTGCCAGCCCCTGCCGTGCCTTGGCGACGCGTTCATCGGACGGGCCCACTACCTCGAAGAGATCCAGCAGCCGGACCCGTGCGGTCTCGCGCTCCGGACCGAAGTTCCTTCCGATGAAACCGACGATCCGGCCCAGTGCGTCGTCGATGTGTCCACCGGCAATATCCAGGTCCGCCACGCCCAGCTGGGCATCGAGGTTGTCCGGCTGATCAGCGGCGAGCTGGCGGAGCGCATCGCCGTCCGGACCGGTCAGCGACTGCAGGCGCTCCATCAGTTCCACCTGGGCGAGGCCGGCTTTGGCTTCCGCGTCCGCGGGCATCTCCAGCAGCGCCTGCCGGTAGGAAGCGGCCGCAGCGGCGTAGTCTCCGGCCTCGATGGCGTCGTAGGCCGCCTGGTGCAGCGGGGGCAGCGGGGCAGGTTCGGCGTCGGCGGGTGCGGCTCCGGCGCCGCCCAGGCTGCCGGTGACGCCGTTGGCGGCCGCGACCTTCAGCAGTTCATCCAGCAGGCTGCGCACCTGCTGTTCGTCGGCTCCGCCCTGGAACAGGGGCACCGGCTGTCCCTTCACCACGGCCACGGCCGTCGGGACTGCCTGGACCTGGAATGCCTGGGCAAGCTGCGGGAATGCGTCGATGTCTGCGGCACCCAGGACCAGGCGTCCGCCATAGCTGTTGACGATGTCCTCAAGGACACTGATCAGCTCGCCCGAAGCGGGCGAATAGCTTGCCCAGAGGCCGAACACCACGGGTACCTGCGCGGACAGTTCAACGAGCTGCTGGAAGTTTGCCTCGGTGACGTCGACGCGTAACGGCTGTCCGCCGGTGTCCGGGGCCGCCCCCTCGGCAGGCGCCGACGGGGGCACGGCCGGCTGCCCGGCAGAAGGCTGACCCGCGGGCGGCTGCCCTCCCGCCGGTGGCGCAGGACGCTGTTTCAGGCTGGATAGGTCGACGGCGCCACGCAGGTTGAGCTGGCTGGCAGCGGCTGGAGGGACTGGACGGGAGGCTGGCGAACTCATAGCTTCCACTCTAGCCACTCCGGCCGCTGCTGGTCATACCCGGAGCAGGCGCTACTTGAAGCTTGCTCCGACGAGTCCGCGGGTGGCGGCCACGAGCTTCATCGGGTCCTTGGACCCGGTCGGCGGGATGTAGACGGCCATGGACTCGGCGAAGTTGAGCACCATGCCGGAGCTCGTTTCCTTGCCTCCGGCCAGGACGGCTGCGTCGTCGCCGATCGCGAGCTTGTCCCCTTCGGCCTTGGGCGTTCCGTCGAAAGCGAAGTTCAGGCGGCCAAGGACCAGGGCGCCGCCGTCTGCCGTACGGAACACCACCGTTTCCTCGGGTGCCACCTTGTGCGTGAAGCTGAAGTTGCCGTCCACGCCGGTCTTGGCGACGTCGGCCTGGTACGCCAGGGTATCGGCGATATACGGCGAGGACTGACCCTCCACGAGCTTGTCCTTGAACGTCGAATCGGCCTTGGTCAGGCGATCCCCGAGTCCGGCAAGGGCTTCCTCGCCGCTGTAGAGCAGGCCCGACTTGTCGTCGGCGGCCAGGGTTTCCGTGCCGTCCCGTCCGATGGCGGGGAACGTGGTGCCGGGCTGCAGCGGTGTGGTCTCCACGAGCTTGTAGTTCTCGCGCGGGGACTTCTGCACCAGGGTCAGCAGCTGGGGCACAACGTTGCCTTCGCCCTGGGTGACGGCCATGACCGAGCGGGGCCAGGCGCGCTTGCTGGTGACAACGGTGGTCAGCAGCTTGGTGGCGCGGACGGGCATGCGCGCTTCGTAGGCACCAACCTGCGAGCGGATCTTGTAGTTCTGCGTGCGGACCTCGAGTTCGGTGCGGTCAACGCGGGACTTGAGCTTCGCGGCATCCTTGGCAGCGTCGCCGGCATCCACGGTGCTGGAGACCTGCTCCAGGATCCGGCGGAACTGGGCATCCAGCAGCACCGGCGAGTCCGCGGCGGTGTCCGCCCCGGCGGCTGCACTGGCTGACGGCGACGGGGCCGGGGTGGTGGCGGCCTGAGCGGCTACGCCCGTGCCGGCAACGATCGTGGCAGCGAGCGCGGCCATTGCCACGCCTGCGCGCCTCGTGCTGAAGGTGGCGGTGGAGCCGGCGCCGCCGGGCTGCTTTTCAACAGGCGAGGGGGCTGTGGGCGCCGTCTTGTCGGCCGGACGGACTGCACGGGCCCGGCGGACAAGTTTGTCCTTCAGGGATTCGCCGGTGTCGTCTCCGCCAATGTCGGCGGGCTTGCCGCCCTTGGGCTTGAGCACCAGCAGCGCCAGTCCGGCCAGCATCAGGAGGCCGCCGAGGACCATCAACGGCACGGCCCACGGAGTGGAAGTGTCATTGGGGAACGTCATGGAGATGGACGACGGCGCCGGCTTGGTGCCGTCCGAGGCCAGCAGGAGCGACCACTCGCCGTCGGCCGGGGCACTCCAGGTGTAGTTCAGCTCACCGCTGGCGTTCTCCGTGGAGACCCACAGGTCGGAACCGGCGGGCGACGGTGCGGCGGCTTCGCCGTCCGTGTGGGCCAGCTGGAGGGACTTGTTGTCCTCGGTAACACCGGAGACCGTGTTGTGGGCCGTCTTGCCGACCCAGGCATCCACGTCGTCGGGGCGGCCGGCGGCCAGCATAAAGCTGCCTTCGCCCTTGACGTTGATCTTGACCGTTCCCCCGTGAAGGGTCCTCAACTTCTGGTCAATGACGGTAAGTGGTGCGGCGGTGCCGTCGGCGGGCACCGAGGCTGTAACGGTCTCGGCCGGGGCCCAGATGGTCTTCTGTCCTACGCCGGCCAGCAGTGTTAGGAGGCCGAGCAGCACTAGTGCAACTGCAGTCTTGAAACGCAAAAGGATACCTATCATCAGCGGGGGTTTACTTTCAATAGTAACCGTTTTGTTACCAATGAGTCAGATCGGGGCTTTGTTCCCAGCCTAGGGCAACTGGCCGCGACCGCAGGAAAACGGGGCGCTGACAGGCCTGCTGATAGTGTTTGCGATGATCATCACAAGGCCCGCAAAGGCGGTGCCACACACGGTAAAGGGCCCCAAAACGCAGTGACTGAACACACGGATTCGTCCACCCCAGGACAGCAAGACATCACGGGATCCGGTGCCCAGGAAGGTGTAACGGACGGCAGGCAACACGAACGCAGACGGCGGCTGCCGGACCTGGCGGCGGCGGTGGTACGCAGGCTGCGGACGCCCCTTCCCGGCGCCCAGCCCCGGCTGCGCTTCGAGATGCCGCCCGAGTCCGCGGAGGACTCCATCACCCCCGAAACCGAGACCGGTGCCCGCTTCGGCCATCCCGGTCCGCGCATGTCATCCCAGCATCCCCTTTATATGGGATTCATGGGAACCGTCGGCGTCGGCCTGGCCTTGCTCGTCTACTGGATCGGGTCCAACACCACGCAGCTCCTGCTGTGGATTGTGACCGCGCTCTTCATCGCCCTGGGCTTGGACCCGGTGGTGCGCTGGCTGGAAGGGCGCAAGCTGCCGCGGCCCGTCGGCATCCTGGTGTCGGTCACCGTCCTTGTCTCCGCCGTCGTCGGATTCTTTGCCACGCTGATCCCCACCATCGTCCAGCAGGTGACCCAGATTGTGCAGGAAGCACCGCGCTGGATCCAGGACTTCATCGATTCGGACTTCTTCCGCAGCCTCGACGACCAGTTTGGCGTGCGGGAGCGCATCACGCAGGAGCTGGAAAAGTTCGTTAACAATCCGGATGCCGTGGGTGGCATCTTCGGCGGGGTCGTCGGCTTCGGGTCCACCGTGGCGAACGGGCTCTTCGGAACCCTAATTGTCCTCGTACTGAGCCTTTATTTCCTTGCTGCCCTTCCCGCCATGAAGAAGTGGGGCTACCGGCTGGCACCCCGCTCCCGCCGGGTGCGGGTGGAAGCCCTTGCGGAAGAGATCACCGGTTCCGTGGGCAACTACGTCATCGGCCAGGCCTGCGTTGCCCTCGTCAACGCGACCTTTGCGTTCATCGTGATGTCCATTGTTGGCGTCCCTTTTGCCGTTCTGCTGGCGTTCGTTGTGGCGCTGCTGGCTTTCATCCCCTTGGTCGGCGGAATGATCGCGGGCGTGTTGGTCACCCTGATCGCCCTTACCGCAGGGTGGCAGACCGCCGTTGTCTATGCCATTTGCTACTTTGCCTACCTGCAGTTCGAGGCGTACTTCATCTCCCCCCGCATCATGCAGAAGGCTGTGGCGGTGCCCGGCGCCGTTGCCGTCATCTCCGTGATCGCGGGCGGCAGCCTCCTGGGCGTGCTCGGCGCCCTGATCGCCATTCCCACCGCCGCGGCGGTCATGCTGCTCGTGAAGGAAATCTTCATCGTCCGCCAGGACAAGCACTGACCTGCGATTCCGCCAGGAACAGGACAAGCACTGACCTGCGATTCCGCCAGGAAACAGGACAGCCGCCCCGTGGTCCACGGGGCGGCTGTCCTGTTCTGTGGCGGTTCCGTCCTACGGCGCGGCCGTGGCCACGGGCCCGTTCCATTCCTGGGGCAGGCCGTCCGGTCCGGCGCCGCGCTCCGTGACCTCGTCGACGATTTCGTTCAGCACCCGGGCAGCGTACTTCTCCCCCACCCACAGGTGCTTGGCGCCGTCGACCCCCACCACGTCCGCCTGCGGCACCAGGCTGAAGCGCTCGGCGGCGGCGGCCGGCTGGAGGTAGTCGTCGTGTTCGGGAACCAGCACCTTCAGGGGCTTGCCTGCGGCCGCCCACTCCTTTAGGTGAACATCCGTCGCCCGGTGCAGCGGCGGCGAAAGCAGCACGGCACCTTCCACCGCCGGGGCCACCGGTTCCGTGGCCCCGTACATAAGGGCCAGCTCGGTGCCGAACGACCAGCCCACCAGCCAGCGGTTGGGCAGGTTCCGGCCAACGGCGAACCTGACGGCCGCCTCGACGTCGAGCCGTTCGCCGATGCCCTCCTCGAACCGGCCTTCGCTGGTGCCGCGGGGCGAACTGGTGCCCCTGGTGTTGAACCTGAGAACGGCCACACCGGCCAGCGCGGGCAGCCGGTAGGACGCTTTGCGGTACACGTGCGAGTCCATGAACCCGCCGTGGGTGGGCAGCGGGTGCAGCGTGATCAGTGTGGCGGTGATCTCGCCGGATTCCGGGACGGCGAGTTCGCCGACGAGGACGTGACCGTCTTCGGTGCGTATTTCCACGTTCTCCCGGCGGGCGGGAAGAACTGTCGAAGCCCGGATTGCGGTTGCTTCGGAAGGCTGGCTGAATACGAACGACGCCGGGTCAAAAGTCATGACTAACAGCTTAGCGATAGCGGTACGTGCGTGACGTCCAGCAGTTGGAGTGCCAGTGGCGCCGTTCCGAAAGGCCGGCCGCCGCGCCGAACAGGTGATCCTCGGACCAGACCACCAGGTGCTCCACGCCGGGGAGGACCGCTGTGGAGCATCCCGGGCAAATGTAGGACTTTTCGGCCCGCTTGGCCGTCATGGTGCGGACCATCCACTCGCCGTCGGGGGCGCTTTCCCGCCGGGCGATGCCGGACCGGGCACGTTCAAGGTCCAGCTCCGGCACGGGGCCGCCGGCGTGTTTGCGGCTGGCCTGTCCCAATTTTCCGGAGGCGGCACGGCGGGGGCGGTTGGAACGGGGCATGCCTCCATTCTGCCCCAGGCTCTGACCCGCGTTGTTCCTGCCTTGGGCCCAGACGGTAGTGTTTACCGGGTGCGTTTAGTCATAGCCCGTTGTTCAGTTGATTATGTTGGCCGGCTCAAGGCCCATCTCCCCCTTGCCACCAGGCTCCTGCTGGTCAAGGCGGACGGGTCCGTCCTGGTGCACTCCGACGGCGGCTCGTACAAGCCGCTGAACTGGATGAGCCCCCCGGCCAGCCTCCGGGTCTCCACGCCCGACGAGGTGGACCTGGAGCTCGGCGTCACCGAGCAGTGGACGGTCCAGTCCGCCAAGACCGATGACCGGCTCATCATCAATATCCATGAGCAGCTGCACGACACCTCCCATGAGCTGGGCCAGGACCCGGGCCTTATCAAGGACGGCGTCGAAGCTGACCTCCAGCGGTTGCTGGCCGATCAGATCGAACGGCTCGGCACCGGCTTTTCCCTCATCCGGCGCGAATACTTCACGGCCATCGGTCCGGTGGACATACTGGCCCGGGACGCAGACGGTGCCACGGTGGCCATCGAGCTCAAAAGGCGCGGCGACATCGACGGCGTCGAACAGCTGACCCGTTACTTGGAACTGCTTAACCGGGATCCGCTGCTGGCTCCGGTCCGCGGCATCTTCGCCGCCCAGCAGATCAAACCGCAGGCCAAGGTGCTCGCCAACGACCGCGGCATCGACTGCGTCACCCTCGACTACGACGCCATGCGCGGCGTTGACGACAGCGAATCCCGCCTCTTCTGAATTGGCGGCCGCCCAATAGCGCGCGGCGCACTGTCATAAGGCAGCGGTTCACATGGGCTTTACGCAAAATTTATCGAATTCCCCGTTTTGCCCGTTGACCTGACGCAACCCACATGAAATTCTTATATAAGTCTTTGTGTAGGTGTTTTTCATGCTCGCAAGACATGTTGCGAGCGCGAAGCTTCGTCAGCTAGTGTCCGGTTCCACCGGGCGGCAAGCCAGGATTCTTCTCGCGGAGTGACCAAGTGCGGCACGAAGTGTGCCGGACTTAAGCAAGTTCCACAATGAGGAGAAATAAATGGCACAGGGAACCGTCAAGTGGTTCAACGCTGAAAAGGGCTTCGGCTTCATCACCCCGGACGACTCCGATGGCGATGTCTTCGTTCACTACTCGGAGATCCAGACCGGTGGATTCAAGACCCTCGACGAGAACCAGCGCGTTCAGTTCGAGATCGGCCAGGGCGCCAAGGGCCCCCAGGCTACCGGCGTAACGCTGGTCTAGTCCCTCGTCGGAGTGGCGCCTGACGGCGGCCTCCAACGAATGAAATGATCCCCGGCATTACCGCCGGGGATCATTTTTTTGCCATTATCCGATGCCGGCCGGCGCATTGTTTCTTGTCACAAATGTTTTCAGAATCTGAAAACATGATGCCGAAAATGCTCGGCCGGTGTTACGGAATTAGCGCACCAATGTACGCAGCAGGCGGGCGCTGTGGCGGACCGAGAGCCCGGGAAGGTAGGCGCGGCTCAGCGCCCGGCCAATGGCAGGCAGCTGCAGGGGGTCCTGGTAGTAGAGGTAGAGCGTACGGTAGTCAGGCTTGAAGCGGGATTTGAAGGTGGCCAGGGAGCGGAAGCCGTACACAGGTTCCAGTGCCCGCCCCACCACATCAAGGATCGCCGCCAGGCCCTCCGGCTCCCCGTCCTTCTCCCGCTTCGGGTCCGGGTCAGGCTCCCGGTCAGGGTCCCGGTGCGCGGCGGATGCCGCCGCGTCAGCAGGCTCCTTGGCCAGGGGTGAGCCGGACAGGGAAATGACCCCGACCGAATTCCGCAGTTCAAGGACGGCGGAGGCAATCAGGAACTCCATGACGCCGGGGAAGCCGTCCTCCCGCCGGCGCATGAAGTCGAGCGTCCAGCTGACCACGCTGCCGTCCTCAAAAACCGGGAGCCAGCTGGTCACGCCGTGCACCATGCCGTCCCCGTCGACGGCGGCGCAGCACAGCACGTCGTCGTCCATCAGTTCGTCCATGCCGCCGAGCGTGAAACCCATCTCCGGGACGGACTTCTGGGCGGCCCATTCCTCGGACACTTCAAGCAGCTGGGCGCGCAGTGCCGCGGGAAACCCGCTGTAGCGTCCCCACACAGCAGTGACCCCGGTTTTTCGGGCGCGGTTCAGCGCTGTCCGCACGTTTTGCCATTCCTTGCCCTTGAACTCCAGCTCCCTGACGGCCAGCCGGGTCTCCTGTGCCACGGCCACCCGGCTGAACGCCCGCGACTGGAGCATGGGCCACAGCCCGTCGGTGCAGGAATAGAAGCAAGGAACCAGGGCGTGTTCCGCGCAATATTGCAGGAATCCGGCGGCAGCCTCATCCCGCAGGTCCGGGTCTCCGAACGGACCGCCCAGCGTCAGGGCGACGCTGCCATGCTGCTGGTAGGCCACACCGGCGTCGCGGGCGGGAGTGAACCAGTACTTGTTGGGTTCCCACAAGGCCATCCAGGACAGTGAATCACCGCCCCTGCGCACCAGTCGGCGGGCAACGTCCCTCTCCTCAACACCGGCCCCCGCACCGTGATGCTGCCCGAGGAGTGCCACCCACACTCCGGCCAGGGCCACAGCCCAGAAAGCGATGCCCGAATAGGCGAACAGGAAGGCCTCAACCGAATTGCGGTCCTGGAAGATCCGGTTGTACAGGCTGGGAATGGGTACCGGCAGATACTGGCGGGCGAGTTCGGCCACGAGCCCGGACGGGCCGCCGTCGCGCTCCAGTCCGCCGGCCGCCAGCCAGGCGATGGTGTAAGTGCCGGCAAGGGCCAGCCAGGTTCCCGCCAGCACCCGGGTCAGACGCCGCCTGTCCGCTGCCGAGGTTTCCACACGGAACTGGCGGCGGTTGATCCACAGCAGCACCACCAGCAGCAGCGGAACTGCCACCAGCGGAAGAACATGGACAAACCCGGAACCCATCACAGCCGTGTGCGGCCGCGACGGGTAGTGCGGTATCCGCGCAAAAAGCGAGAGGTACACGGCGGACAACGCAATGACGGCCACCTGGACGCCGATGGTGATCCGCCAGGCGAGCCGGCGGCCCCGCCTGAGCCCGTCGGCGCAGATCAGCAGGAGCAGCACGGGTACCACGGCCAGGGCAAGGCCCAGCGGTCCCGCGAACCCGGCACGTCCGATCTCCAGGCAGTCCACGTCCACAGTCCCGCCGCAGTTCTGCTCCAGTTGGCTGAGGGTGGGCAACGGGTTCAGGACCACGTCCCGCAGCAGCGCCAGCGGGCCGGTGGGACTCCGGACGGCAGCTGTCAGGATGGGCCCGACCGCGAAAATGCCCACGATCAGGGACAGGAGATTCCTCGTCTCGCGGCCGGTGGAGCGGTGCCGGTGGAGGGTCCCGTGGTCGCTCTGGATCCACCACCCGGTGGTCAGCCCGGCCAAGGCACCGAGGAACCCCACCACGGTCTCCGGATGCCCCACATAGAGGACAAGGAGCAGCGACGCCGATACGATGCCGGCGCGAAGGCGCCGCTGCCACAGGGCGGGCACGAGTCCGCTGGCCCCCAGCGTCGCGGCAAGGACCGCGGCGTACGGTCCAATGAGCCGGGCGTCCACCATGAGTCCCAGCCAGCCGTCGCCGGCGTAGCGGGCGAGCTGGGTGAAAAGCAGGAACAGCGAAACGGCGGCAAACTGTCCGCCGAAGAAGAACCCGGCCGTCCGCAGCGTGCCCAGCCGGCGCTCGGCGAGTCCCAGCAGCAGCAGGATCATGGACGCGGCGGTGAGGTAGGCTGCGGGGTTCGTGGCAAAGAAGAGCGACGTGAACAGGGACCACCACTGCCCGCCTTTCAGGGCCGTCATGTTCACCGAGGCGACGTCGAGAAGGGCTTCCGGAGGACCCGACAGGAAACTGTTGGTGGCTGCGCCCGTTCCAAGGAACAGGCCGAGGACAACCAGGGTGAACGGCACCGCCTTGAAGTGGTCCCGCGTACGCCGGAGCGCCCGCAGGATGACAGCGGCCCACGTCACGCCGCTCCCGGCTGTGGAACTGTCCTTGGCCTCCGGCCGGCCGGTAACTCGCTCGTTGGTCACGGCAGGATTCCCCACCGCTCCGCCATGAAGTCCAGGGCTGCCGGAAGGCCTCTGGAAGCGGCTTCCCAGGAGTGACCGGTATTGGCCACCGGCTGGGCCCGGACGGTGAAGCCTGCCTGGCGCGCGGCTGCGGAAAGTTCGTCCATGTAGGCCATGAACTCCGGATCCCTGGAACCGGCACCGAAGTACACGGCATGGCCCTCGAACCGGGTCTTCTGCATGATGTTCAGCGGAGTCTGCGCATCAAAGGCCGGCACGTCTCCGCCGAACGCCGCGTCAACCGTCTTCTGCCGCTCCTTGGCAAGCGCCGGTTCACGCTCGCTGGAGAAGGCGAGGACGGAAGAGTAGACGTCGGGATGGCGGGTGCCCATCTGCATGGCACACGTAGCTCCGAAGGAGAATCCGCCGGCCGCCCACTGCCGGTGGTCCGTATCAATGTCCAGGTTCTGTTCAATCCACTGCGGTACGTCCCGGGACAGGAACGTATCGGCCCGGGCAATGCGGCTGTCCATGCAGAGCGTGTTTGCCGACGCCGTTCCGTTGGGATCCACCACAACGACGACCGGCGCGACGCCGTCGTGCTCCGCTGCGAAACGGTCCATCCGGCTGCGCAGCGCCCCGCCGGTGAGCCAGTCCGATGGTCCGCCGGGCTGGCCGGAGAAGAGGACCAGGACCGGAAGGGCAGGGCGGGGGGCGGACTGGTAGGCGGGCGGAAGATAGACATAGGCCTCGCGGCTGCTGAAGCCCGACACGGGGCCGGGGATCACGGCCCGCCGCAGCACTCCGCCCGCCGGCAGTCCCTCCGGTGCCCGCCAGGCTGCCAAGGGGGTGGGGACCGCGGACGCGGGCTGCCGCTTCAATGCGGATTCGAGCGGCTGGATCCTGGCCACGGCCGTGCCCATGACATCACTGACCGTATGGTTGAGGCCGAAGTAGGCATTGATCTGGACGGCGGCGAGCAGGAACACTCCCAGCATGGCAGCTGTCACGGCGGTCCTCGCCCGCCACGCGCCTCGGCTCTTCGGAGGGGACGGCGGGCGGAATTTCCAGAGCCGCAGCACCCAAAGGAACAGGGCAAAGACCGCTGCCACAAACCATGCGAGCACTTCGCGCGGGAGTACCTCGGGCAGGGTGGAAATCGCATAGATGAGCAGCCAGTGCACCCCGGCCACAACGCCGGCCGACAGGAGGAGGGCAGCGCCCGCGCTCAGGGCCCAGCGGCGTCCCCGGGCCCACAGCAGCCAGCCAAGCCCAACGGCTCCGGCTGCCCAGGCAATCCAGAGCACGGGTCCATCGGTGAGATGGATGTCAGCTATGAAATCCACCGGCGTTAGCGCCAGGTGCCAACACCGATGACGGGGCCGGCCTCCAGCCACGATGACAGTCCGGCATAGGCGTCGAACTTCATGGCCAGCAGGACTTCCTGGCCCTCGTAGTGAAGTTCCACGATGACGGAATCGGGCTGCACCTTGACGAGTTCCGCTTCGGTGGGCTTGCGGCGCCCGACGAGTTCCAGCGAGCTGCGCCGGAAAGTGTATTTGGGACGGACGCTGAGCGAGAGCAGCTTGAACCACTCCAGGTCGTTGTCCTGATAACGACAAACCCCCATCTGCCAGCTCTTTCCAGCCGTGCAAATGGAGGCGTCCACTGTGCCCAGGGCACGCCGCAGGTTAAAGCGGCGTACCCCGGACAGGCACAGTGCAAAAATCAGCAACGCAAGGGCCGTTGCCAACGCGATGAACGGAAAACCAGGATCGTTCATCAAGGTCGTGCTAGCGGATCCCCGCAGTAGCCGCGTCACCCATTTGGGCGTTGTCAGCAACAATGACGACCCTGTTGTTGTCGACGGAGAAGAATCCGCCGTCGACAACTACAGCAATGCGGTCACCGGAAACAGGCTCAATGGCCAGCTCACCTTCGGCCAGAATCGCCAGCAGGGGCGAGTGGCCGGGCAGGATTCCGATTTCACCATCGCTGGTGCGGGCCTTGACCATCTTGGCCGCTCCGGACCACACGAAGTGATCCGCTGCGACAATCTCAACCTCAAGCTCAGCCATATTACTTGGTCTGTTCCTGGATCTTGGCCCACTGGCGCTCAACGTCATCCAGGCCACCGACGTTGAAGAACGCCTGCTCTGCAACGTGGTCAAGCTCGCCATCGCAGATAGCGGTGAAGCCTTCGACCGTGTCCTTGATGGTCACGGTGGAGCCTTCGACGCCGGTGAACTGCTTGGCGGTGTAGGTGTTCTGGGAGAGGAACTGCTGGATGCGGCGTGCACGCGACACGACGATCTTGTCCTCTTCAGACAGTTCGTCAACGCCGAGGATGGCGATGATGTCCTGGAGTTCCTTGTTCTTCTGCAGGATCTGCTTCACACGGACAGCCGTGTTGTAGTGGTCCTTGCCGATGTACTGGGGGTCCAGGATCCGGGAAGTCGACGTCAGCGGATCCACAGCCGGGTACAGACCACGGGAAGCGATTTCACGGGAAAGTTCCGTGGTCGCGTCGAGGTGTGCGAAGGTGGTGGCCGGTGCCGGGTCGGTGTAGTCATCCGCGGGAACGTAGATGGCCTGCATCGAGGTGATGGAGTGGCCCTTGGTGGACGTGATGCGCTCCTGGAGGAGGCCCATCTCGTCAGCAAGGTTCGGCTGGTAACCCACGGCGGAAGGCATGCGGCCGAGAAGGGTGGAGACCTCGGAACCTGCCTGCGTGAAGCGGAAGATGTTGTCGATGAAGAGCAGCACGTCCTGGTTCTGCACATCGCGGAAGTACTCCGCCATGGTCAGCGCGGACAGTGCAACGCGCAGACGCGTTCCCGGCGGCTCATCCATCTGGCCGAATACAAGGGCGGTGTCCTTGAGGACGCCGGCCTCTTCCATTTCAACCCAGAGGTCGTTACCTTCACGCGTACGCTCGCCGACGCCGGCGAACACCGAGGTGCCGCCGAAGTTGCGGGCAACACGGGTGATCATTTCCTGGATCAGCACGGTCTTGCCGACACCGGCGCCGCCGAACAGGCCGATCTTTCCACCCTTGATGTACGGGGTGAGGAGGTCGATCACCTTGATGCCGGTTTCCAGCATCTCGGTGGAGCCTTCGAGGGTCGCGAAGGCCGGGGCCTTGCGGTGGATGGCCCAGTGGTCCGAAGCCTGGATCTCGGACTCGTCAACATCCAGCGGCTTGCCGAGGACGTTGAAGATGTGGCCCTTGACGCCGTCGCCGACAGGCACGGTGATGGGCGAACCGGTGTCCACTACGTTGGTGCCGCGGACGAGTCCGTCGGTGGCCTGCAGGGAGATGGCGCGAATGAGGTTGTCACCCAGGTGCAGGGCAACCTCGAACGTGATGGTCTTGGTCTCACCGTTGAGAGTAATCTCCGTGGTGAGTGCGTTGTAAATCGAAGGGATTGCGTCAGCCGGGAATTCGACGTCGACAACCGGGCCAATAACACGTGCAATACGGCCGGTTGCACCGGTCGTCGCGGCTACGTGTTCGGTAGCGGTGGCAGTCATCTCTCTCACTTCACTCAGTAGATGGCGTGGATGTTAAGTTTATCTTTGATGCAGGTACAGCTGGATCCGGAACCGTGCTGGCTAGGACGCGTTCAAGGCGTCGGCGCCGGCCACAATTTCGGAAAGCTCCTGCGTAATTTCAGCCTGGCGGGCAGTGTTGCGCAGACGCGTGTACTTCTTGATGAGGTCCGTGGCGTTGTCGCCGGCGGACTTCATCGCCCGCTGACGGGCTGCGAGCTCGGAAGCTGCTGCCTGCAACATTGCGGCGAAGATGCGTGATTCGATGTAGCGCGGCAGCAGGGCATCGAGAACCTGCTCCGCCTCCGGCTCGAATTCGTAGAGCGGCAGGAGGTCCGATTCGGACTGCGCCTGCTCTTCGACGACCTCGAGGGGAAGAAGACGGATGACCGTCGGTTCCTGCGTCACCATGGACTTGAAGCGGGTGTAGACAACGTGAATCTCGTCCACGCCTCCCTCTTCGTACGCGGTGGCAAAATCCTCCAGCAGTGCTGCGCCGATTTCCTGCGCGGTGGCAAACTCCGGCGCGTCCGTGTTGCCGGTCCACACCTGGGCGTAAGGACGGTTGCGGAAGTCGAAGTAAGCCTGGGCCTTGCGGCCGAGAACGTACGTCTTGACTTCCTTGCCTTCCTCGTGAAGCAGCTCGGTGAGGCCTTCCGCCTGCTTGAGCACGCTTGCCGAGTAGGAACCTGCGAGGCCACGGTCCGAGGTGATGACCAGGACAGCGGCGCGCCGGATCTGCTCGGGCTCGGTGACCAGCGGGTGGTCGATTTCGCTCTGGCTTGCGACAGCAGAAACGGCACGCGTAATCGCGTTTGCGTAAGGCAGTGAAGCCGCTACGCGTGCGCGGGCCTTGCCGATGCGCGAGGTAGCGATCAGTTCCATCGCCTTGAAGATCTTGCGCATCGACGTCGTCGAGCTGATCTTCTGGCGGTAGACCCGAATCTGGGCTCCCATACTTATCCTTTCCTAAGATCCCGGTGGCCGGGACTGCCGGAACCCGTCGGGGTCCCGGCAGTCCCTGCCAGCGAAACTAGCGCTTCTGCTTGACGATTTTTTCCTGGTCGACCTGCGCCTCGTCGATGGGGGCGTGTTCCTCATGCCCCGCACCGACCAGGAGGTTGTCGCCCTCGCCGAAGAAGCCCTTCTTGAAGGCCACGATCGAGGTCTTCAGTGCTTCCGCAGTGTCATCGTCCATGACGTTGGTCTGTGCCAGCGTCGTCAGGATGGAGGACTTGTGCTTCAGGTGCTCCAGGAACTCGGTCTCGAAGCGGTTGATGTCCTCAACCGGAACGTCGTCCAAGTAGCCGTTGGTACCGGCCCAAATCGACACAACCTGGTTCTCAACCGGGAACGGCGAGTACTGGCCCTGCTTGAGCAGTTCCATCAGGCGTGCACCACGGGTCAGCTGCTGACGCGATGCGGCGTCGAGGTCCGACGCGAACATTGCGAATGCCTGCATGTCGCGGTACTGAGCCAGTTCCAGCTTCAAGGTACCGGAGACCTTCTTCATGGACTTGACCTGCGCCGCACCACCCACGCGGGACACGGAGACACCCACGTCGACGGCGGGACGCTGGTTGGCGTTGAAGAGGTCCGACTGCAGGAAGATCTGGCCATCGGTAATGGAGATCACGTTGGTCGGGATGTAGGCGGAGACGTCGTTTGCCTTGGTCTCGATGAGCGGCAGGCCGGTCATCGAGCCCGCGCCCAGCTCGTCGGAGAGCTTGGCACAACGCTCCAGCAGGCGGGAGTGCAAGTAGAAGACGTCGCCCGGGTAGGCTTCGCGTCCCGGCGGGCGGCGGAGCAGCAGCGACACTGCACGGTAGGCCTCAGCCTGCTTGGAGAGGTCATCAAACACGATGAGGACGTGCTTGCCGCCGTACATCCAGTGCTGGCCGATAGCCGAACCGGCGTAAGGTGCCAGGTACTTGAAGCCTGCGGGGTCGGACGCGGGAGAAGCCACGATGGTGGTGTATTCCAGCGCGCCGTTGTCCTCGAGCGTCTGGCGGACCGCCGCGATGGTGGACGCCTTCTGGCCGATGGCCACGTAGATGCAGCGCACCTGCTTGGTGACATCCCCGGAAGCCCAGTTGGCCTTCTGGTTGATGATTGTGTCGATGGCAATTGCCGACTTGCCGGTCTGGCGGTCGCCAATGATCAGCTGACGCTGGCCACGGCCGATCGGGATCATGGCGTCGATAGCCTTCAGACCGGTCTGCATCGGCTCATGAACCGACTTACGCTGGGTCACGCCGGGCGCCTGGAGTTCCAGTGCACGGGTGGTTTCAGCCTTGATTTCACCGAGGTCGTCGATCGGCTGGCCCAGCGGGTCAACCACGCGGCCGAGGAAGGCGTCGCCGACCGGCACGGACAGAACCTGACCGGTGCGGTGGACTTCCTGGCCTTCTTCGACGCCGGTGAAGTCACCGAGGATGATGACACCGATTTCGCGGACGTCGAGGTTCTGGGCCAGGCCCAGCGTGCCGTCTTCGAAACGAAGCAACTCGTTCGCCATGACCGAGGGAAGGCCCTCAACACGGGCGATGCCGTCACCTGCGGTGGTCACACGGCCGACCTCTACGCGCTCTGCGTTTCCGGGTTCGTAGGACGCCGCGAACTCGTTCAACGCAATACGGACGTCGTCGGCGTTGATGGTCAATTCGGCCATCTGCAGTCCCTGCTCTCCTGTTTTCGTGATCATCGTTGTCACGATGACCGGGGTTTCTATCAGTTAAGTTGTGCTTGTCCGGTTAGCCGGCAAGCTGACGCTGGAGCTGGCCCAGGCGGGCGATGACCGAAGCGTCAACCACTTCGTCACCAACCTGGATCCGGATGCCACCGATCAGTGCCGGGTCAACGTTCATGTTGATCTTGAGCTCGCGCCCATACAGGGCGTTCAGCCCTGCCTGCAGTCGGCTGGTCTGCGTCTCCGTCAACGGACGGGTGATGCTGACCGTTGCGATCCAACGCTGCTGGCGCTTGGCTGCAAGCTCTGCGAAACGGCGCACAAGGTTTGTCACCTTGAGGCCACGGGGCTGCGTAACTGCCTGTCCGATAAGGACTTTCGCTTCCTCGCTCGCATTGGGAACGAGCTTTTCGGCGAGGGCAATCTTGGCAGCCGGGCTCGCCTGCGGCTCGGACAGAGCACGCTGCACCTCGTGGTTGGAAATAACGGCCTGGTTGAAGGCGAACAGATCGTTCTCCAGCGTTTCCAGTCCGGTGATTCCTGAGGCAGAGACGGCCGACTTGTTCTCAGCAACGGCAATTACCACCGAAGCGGCAAGAGTCTCGAGTGCATCGCCGATATCCCGAGCCGACGCCCAGCGTGAACCGGCCAGTCCGCTCGCAATTTCCACAGCATCAGTAGAGACTTTCCCACCGAAGAGCTGCTTGACCAGCGCCGACTTTTCGTCACCGCTGCGGGACGGGTCAGTCAGGGCGCGGCGCAAGCCAGCCGAGCTGTCCACCGTTCCCAGGATTCCGAAGAGTTCCTTAGCCAACTGCAGCGAAGCGAAGGGAAGCTTGGCTTCCAACGCCACCAGCGCCGCGGTCAGCGATTCGCTCGATACACCTGCCATTACTTAGCTGCACCTGCGTTCTGGTTCTCCAGATCTGCCAGGAAGCGGTCAACCACACGGGCTGCACGCGCGTCATCGCTGAGTGACTCGCCGACGATGCGGCTCGCCAGCGTGGTAGCCAGCGTGCCGACCTCCGCGCGCAGCGACACAACGGCCGCCTGCCGCTCGGATTCGATCTGCGCGTGGGCGTGGGCGGTGATGCGGGCAGACTCTGCAGCTGCCTTTTCCTTCAGGTCCGCCAGGATCTGGGCGCCTTCGCCGCGGGCTTCCTCGCGGATGCGGTTGGCTTCGGCACGGGCGTCGGTGAGCTGCTGCTTGTACTCTTCGAGTGCGGCAGAAGCCTCTGCCTGGGCCTTTTCAGCCTTGGCGATGCCACCTTCGATAGCCTCGGCACGCTCTGCGAACGTCTTCTCGAACATCGGGACAACGAACTTGACCACGATGTAAAAGAGGACAGCAAAGCCGGCCAGGACTACGCCCATTTCCCATACATTGGGAATGAGCGGATTAGTCGGCTCGGCGCCTTCGGTGGCGGCTGAGATGATCATCTGATTCATATTTCACCCGTCCTTATCTACTCGGTTCTGGATGTTCGATAGGTTCTAACGCTTAGGAAAGAACGAAAGCGAAGACCAGGCCGAGGATGGCGAGTGCTTCAGTCAGCGCAAGGCCGAGGAACGCGATCGGCTGCAGGACGCGCTGGGCTTCCGGCTGACGTGCCACACCATTGATGTAAGCCGCGAAGACGAGACCCACACCGATACCACCGCCGATAGCGGAGAGGCCGTAGCCGATGAGGTTGAGGGAGCCGTTGATGGAGCCTTCCATTTTTCTTCCTTTCAAGATGCCACCCGTGTGGCAGGTTGTTTGGGTTGCTTCATCCCCGCGAAGGGGAAGTTTGTGGGTGCCTAGTGGCTGTCCGCGTGCAGTGCGCCTTCAATGTAGATGGCAGTCAGCAGCGTGAAGACGTAAGCCTGCAGCGCCATGATCAGCGCTTCCAGCATGTACATGGCGATGGCGCCGGCGAGCACCAGTACCGAGGTGCCCTTGAGGAGGATGTTCTCCTGCATGACGAGGTACTCGATGCCGGATCCGGCAATCATCACGATGAGGTGTCCGGCCAGCATGGTGGCAAACAGACGGAGGCTGTGCGTGACGGGCCGGACCAGGAAGTTGGAAATGATCTCGATCGGAATGACGATCGGGAGGATGTACACCGGCACGCCCGAGGGAACGGTGGCCAGCTTGAAGTACTTGAGCCCGTTCTTCTTGACGCCGATGGCGATCCAGGTGAAGTAAACGATGCCTGCCAGGACGTAGGCGCCGCCAACGTGTGAGAAGCTCGGAAGCTGGACCACGGGGATGGCGCCGTAGATGTTGTTCACCAGGATGAAGAAGAAGAGGCTGAACAACAGCGGGACGTACTTCATGAAGTCCTTGCCGCCAATGATGTCCTTGGCGATGCTGTTGCGGACGAAGCCGTAGGCGGCCTCACCTGCAAACTGCAGTTTGCCTGGAACAAGCTGCTGCTTCCGCGCAGCTAGCAGAAAGAATGTAGCGATAATGACGACCGACAGGATTACCAGCAGCATTTGCTTGGAGAATCCGTCTGCCACACCCCACGGCAGGATTGCCGGCAGGTGCATTTCGTCAATTCCAGGAGGATTGAACTCTCCTGAATCTTGGGCCGGGAGCGCAAGCGCGATCAACGCGTTTCCTCTCTGCAGTGTCCATCATTGGGCGTTGGTGAGGGTCCGGCGATCTTCATGACCGCCCTTCCCCATGTGAAATTGTTAGGCATTACTGTTCCTCGTCCTTGGACGGGCCGCTGGCTGCACTGTCTTCACCAGTTGACGTTCTGTTACTGGTGAGGCCGTGCATATGAGAAAGATAGAACCCTCCCGCAGCTCCAAGCAGAGCGCCTGCGAGCACAATCCAGCGGGTTCCCCACAGATAATCCAGACCCCACCCTATCAAACTCCAGACGATGATTCCGCCAATTATGTAGCTAAAAACGGCGATGCCGGCGTTGTATCCGCCGTCCCCGCCGTCGGAAGATACGCCCGGAGAACCGGACGTGGAATTGGGGATTTGCCGCACGTTTTTGCGCTTGGAATTACGGCTGTTCATCATGGCCGTCTTTCACGGGTTCGGGATCGTCATAGATGCGGAAGCGGGCTTTGCTGAAACCGTAGATCTCGGCAGCCTGCCAGAACACGACGCAGGCAACGGCTCCGATCAGGAACCAGCGGTCGTGGAGCCAGTCGGGCGTGCCGATGACAAAGAGCACCACGGCAAAACCCACGACTTTGACGAAGTAGGTGACGACAAAGACCCCGATGGCACCTGACGGATTGTTCCGGCCGACGAAATGGCCAACCAGGAGGCTGATCGCGAAGAAGGCCATGACCAGGAGGCCGCCGAAAGTGCTGGACAGCACTCCCCCGGTGCCGTTGAGGATGGCGGCCGGTATTCCCGCGAGGACAAGACCGGCCAGCCCGGCGCCGCTGCTCAGAATCAACAGCCGCAGCCACAGTGATTTTGTGGGGCCCGAGACACCAACGGGTCCGTTGCCGGAGCTAGGTCCGGGTTCGGCGTTGGAGGTCATGAGATCCCAATCGTCGTGTACTGCGCGCTGGCAAGGGTGGGTGCGGCGAATGGCCGCACTGGAATTCTACATGAGATAGAAATTATTCGGAAAAGAGACGTCAACGCTCATTCCTGCCCCGCTGCCTCGGCTTCGGCTTCGGCCTCTGCTTCCGACCGCGGACCCGGCTTCGGGGCCTTGTCGCGAAGGTACGGCCATGCGGTCACCACGGCCATAACGGCGGCCGCGGCCACATCCATGGCCAGCACCGTCTGCCACGGGAAGATGGCGAATGCCAGGCCGCCGAACGCCAGGATGCAGGTCCACATGTACATCAGGACGACGGCGGTCCGGTGGGAGTATCCGATGTCCATCAGTTTGTGATGGAGGTGCCCGCGGTCGGCGGACCAGGGCGAACGTCCCAGCGCCGTGCGGCGAACGACAGCCAGGCCAAGGTCCAGCAAGGGCAGGAACAATACCGCGAACGGCAGGAGGATGGGGATGATGGTCGGTATACCGTTGGCGCGGTCATAGAGTCCGGAGGTGATCTGGCCGGTTGAGACGATGCCCGCGGAGGCCAGGAGCAGGCCGATGAGCATGGCGCCGGAGTCGCCCATGAAGATCTTCGAGGGAAACCAGTTGTGCGGCAGGAAGCCCACGCAGCTGCCCACCACGACGGCGGTCAGGAGTGTCGCGAGGTCGGACTTGTCCAGCACGTCCGAGTTGCGGTGCACCCAGTAGGCCGTCAGGAAGAAGGCAGCGCCGCCGATGATGGCAACGCCGGCGGCCAGCCCGTCGAGCCCGTCGATGAAGTTGAAGGCGTTCATGGTGGTCACGATCAGCCCGGCGGTGAGGACTATGCTCACAATCTCGTTCTCGAGGATGATCGGTTCGGGTACGAACGGGACGATGGCCATCCTCACGCCCCAGATGGCCACCACCATGGCTGCGGCGCTCTGGCCGATCAGCTTCACCCACCACCGCAGGTCCAACAAGTCGTCTGCGAGGCCCACTATGACGATCAGCGTCGCGCCGGCGAGGACCCCCCACGGGGAGGCGTTGCCGCGGTAGATGTCTTTGACGAAGAATGACTGGCTGGCAACACAGAGCGCCACCAGGAATCCTGCGTAAATGCCCAGGCCTCCCAGCCTGGAGACCTTGTGCGAGTGCGTGTCGCGGCTGCGGATCGGCGAAAAGAGTTGAAGCCTGTTGCCGATCAGGCGTGCGCCCCAGGTTGCACCATAGGACACCACGGCCGCAGCCAGCATCATGAGCAGGTACATGATCATGGGGACGCCACCTTCCCCGTGCCGTCAGCGGAACCGGCCCACGGCAGCGTGTATCCCTGCGGCCGGGTCAATGCCGGGCGGCTGGGATAGCTCGGGCGGGATTGCTGTGGAACTGACTTTCGATAAATGAAACTTCTCCGTCGCCGTGCGCGCGGCAGGCAGTGCGTAGTGCCTGACAGGGCTGTATTACAGTGGACTCTAGTCAAGATACTAATGCCAACGGCTTGCTGGCTTCGCGTCACACGGCCCAACGCCGGCGGGAAAACCACCGGCGGCCGTGTTGAAAGGAACCAGCAATGTCCATGTCGGTTGCAGTTGCTGCCGTGACGTTTGACCGTCCCCGTGAGCTCGCCGTTCTGCTGAATGCCATCAACAGGCAGACTTCGCCTGTCCGTTCCATCTGCCTCGTGGACAGCGGCACCGTACCCGCCAAAGACGTGGCAGAAGAGCACTCCAACGTGGACTATGTCCGGTCGGAAGCGAACCTGGGCGGCGCCGGCGGCTTCTCGCTGGCCATCCTCAAGGCCGTGGCCAGCGGTGCTGACTGGATCTGGATGATGGACGACGACGCCGAGCCCGGTGACCCGGAATGCCTCGCCACGCTGCTCCGCGAGGCTGAGTCGCGCGGCCTCGACGCGGTTGTCCCGCTGGTGGCTGCGCCCGGCCACCCCGATCGGCTGTCCTTTTTCTTCCGTCTCGACGGCAAAGTGACGCATGACCGTGCGGAAGTGGAGAAGCTCGGCTTCCTGCCCGACGACGGCCACTTCTTCAACGGCGCGCTGATCCGTTCGGACGTTTTCTTCAAGGTGGGCCTGCCCGACATGCGGCTGTTCATCCGCGGCGACGAGGTGGATTTCACCATCAGGCTCCGCAAGGCGGGAATCCGGTTCGGCACGGTAACCACGACGGCCATCACGCATCCGCACGCGTTTGCCGAGACGAAGCACGTTTTCGGCGCCCGGTGGCACGTGATTGTTCCGGAGACCGCTTTCAAGCGCTATTACTATTACCGGAACCGCGGCTACCTGATCCGCCGTCACTTCCGGGTCAAGTCCCTCGTGGCGGACGTAGGAGGGTACCTCGGCTACTTCCTGCGTCGCGGCGACTTCCGCGGGCTGGCCGACTGGTTCCGGGCGTTTTCCACCGGACTCCGCGGCAAGGGGTTCGCACCCCTGAAGGACCAGAAGTTCTAGCGGTTTGAGGTAAGGCGTCGGCGGACCAGGAGCACCAGGAGCACCCACGGCTCACCGAACACGCGGTAAGCCACCCTGCGCGGGTGCAGCATGAGCCGCCACGCCCATTCCAGGCCCAGGCGGCCGAGCCAGCGCGGCGCCAGCCTCTGGATACCGGCAATCTGTTCGATCGCTCCGCCCACTGCGCAATATACGGCCGGCGGGAGGTCGTCCAACCGGCGGCGGAGAACCATCTCCTGCAGGGGCATGCCGAGACCGATCAGCACCAGCTGCGGGCGAAGCTCCGCCAGCCAGGCCACAGCCTGGTCCTCAATGTCGCCGTTCCAGCCTTCGCCGGGCATGCCCGCAACCTTGGCGTTCGGCACGATCCCCGCCAGGCGCGCCACTGCCTTGGCGTTGGCCTCTGCTCCGGCGCCGATCACGGCAATCCGTTCGAGGCCTTCGACATTCCCCAGGGCCGGGATCCAGTCGGTGGAGCCCAGCCGGTAATCCATGACCGGCCCGTCGGCATCCCCCGAGCGTCCCCAGAGCAACAGGACCGGAGCGCCGTCGAGCAGCACAACATCGCTGTCTTCGTAGAGGGCGCGGAATTCCGGGTCGGAATGGAAGAGCGTGACGCTGTGCAGGTTGTGGCCCACCACCGTGCGGGTGACGCCTTCGGCGACAAAGCGGTTGAGCGTCGCGGTCATCTCGGACACGGTGAGTGGCGTCGCGTCCACGCCAAGAACAGGGATGCGCTGCCGCGTCATGATCATGCGGTGCCGGTTCCCGTCACGCGCGGTTGGGCAGCGGGAGCCGCTTCAGCAGGCCCATCTGATGCCGGCTCCGGTTCAGCCACCGATTCATTGACGGCTTCCGTGCCGGACGCCGCGAGGTCGGCGGCATTACCGTCGATGTCCAACAGGCCCGGGACAACTTCGCGGAGCCGTTCCAGCGTGATGGCACCCTGGCGGACCACCCTGAGCGGCTGGGCAGTGGCGTCGACGATCGTGGACGGAAGAGCCTCAACGTCCCGGTCGCCTGCCGGCCGCAGCCCACCTTCGAGGTAGACCTCCACCGATTCCGCGAGCTGGGTCATGGCGTCGGCGGCGGTCCGGGCAGCCGGCTGGCCGGTGCGGTTCGCGGAGGACACCGCCAAGGGTCCCGTCAGCGTCAGCAGGTCCTGCGCGACGTCGTCCGCCGGCATCCGCAGCGCCACGGTCCCCTTGGTTTCACCCAGGTCCCAGTCCAACGAAGGCTGTGCGTGGAAAATCATGGTGAGGCCGCCCGGCCAGAAGGCCTCGGCAAGCTTGCGGGCCTCGGCGGGCACATCAGTTGCCAGTCCGTCCAGGGCATTGAGCCTCGGGATCAGGACGGGCGGCGGCATCTGCCGGCTGCGGCCCTTCGAGACGAGCAGCATGGTGACGGCCTGCGGCGAAAAGGCGTCCGCGGCGATTCCATAAACCGTGTCCGTCGGGAACACCACGCATTTGTGCTGGCGGATGGCCCGCTGGGCATGCTCCAGCCCTTCAGCCCGCTGGTCGGCTGCCGTACAGTCATAGGTTGTGGTCACTGGCCTATTCTTTCATCACTATGGTCGGACGGTTCGGCAAGGACCGCGCTGGTGGCACGTTCCTTGCCGTTGAGGTCCACGTGCGTTGTCACATCGGACCAGCAACCGGAGTTCTTCAGCATCGCTGCGATCCACGTTGCCTGGACTTCGGCGTGTTCCATCACGAAGTAGCCGCCGGGAACGAGCAGCCGGGCAGCGGATGCCGCTGCCGCCGTCGGAAGTTCCATTCCGTCCGCTCCCCCGCCGTAAAGCGCCTCGGGCGGATCGTGCAGGGCCACCTCGGGTTCGTTGGGAATCGCTTCCGCGGGAATGTATGGCGGATTCGACACCACGACGTCGAAGGTTCCGTTGTGCTCCGGCAGCGCATCGCGAAGGTCCCCGCGGACCAGTTTGACGCCCAGCGGCGCCAGGTTCCGTGCCGCCCAGGCATGCGCGAATTCACTGAACTCCACTGCGTGGACTTCCGCACCGGGCACCTCGTGCGCCACCGAGCCCGCGATGGCTCCTGAGCCTGTGCCCAGATCCACCACCTTCGGGTGGTCCCTGCCGTGCAGCCGCTCCAGGTCCTTGAGCCAGTCAATGACCAGCTGGACTACCGACTCGGTTTCCGGCCGGGGAATGAACACTCCCGGGCCCACGGCAAGCTGCAGGTACCGGAAGTGGGCCACACCGGTGATGTGCTGCAGCGGGACACGACGCACGCGCTCCGCCACCAGCTCGGCATAGCCGTCCGGTTCCGGGGAATCCCCCAGGAGCATGGCCCGCAGCCTGCCCAGCCCGACGCCCAGGAGGTGGTCCGCCAGCAGTTCCGCGTCCACGCGGGGACTGGGAACACCGGCATCGGCCAGCAGTGCGGTTGCTTCGCGGACGGCCTCCGCCAGGCTCAGTCCTGTTCCAAGTGTCATCAAGCGACCGGCCGGGGACTATTCGCCGATGGCGTCGAGGCGGGCCTGTTCGTCCATCTCGATGGCCGACTGGATCACGGGCTCGAGGTCGCCGTTCATGACCTGGTCCAGGTTGTAGGCCTTGTAACCGGTGCGGTGGTCCGCGATCCGGTTTTCCGGGTAGTTGTACGTACGGATCCGCTCCGAGCGGTCCATCGTGCGGATCTGGGACTTCCGCTGCGCGGAGTTCTCGGCGTCGATCTGTTCCTGCTGGTGGGCCAGGATGCGGGCACGCAGGACGCGCATGCCGGCTTCACGGTTCTGCAGCTGGGACTTCTCGTTCTGCATGGCCACCACGATTCCGGTGGGAAGGTGGGTGATACGGACCGCGGAGTCCGTCGTGTTAACGGACTGTCCGCCGGGTCCGGAGGACCGGTAGACGTCGATTTTGAGATCGTTCTGGTTGATCTCGAGTTCCTCGGGCTCGTCCACTTCCGGAAGCACCAGCACGCCGGCGGCCGAGGTGTGGATGCGGCCCTGGGATTCCGTCACGGGGACGCGCTGAACACGGTGCACGCCGCCTTCGAATTTGAGCCGGGCGTAAACGCCCTCTGCCGGATCGTTGGAGTTGCCCTTGACGGCCATCTGGACGTCCTTGTACCCGCCGAGGTCCGATTCGGTGGCTGAAATGAGTTCCGTCTTCCAGCCCCGTGATTCCGCATACCTGCTATACATGCGCAGGAGGTCCGCAGCGAACAGGGCAGCCTCGTCGCCGCCCTCACCGCCCTTGACCTCAAGGATCACGTTGCGGGCATCGTCCGGATCGCGAGGGATCAGCAGGCGCCGCAGCTTGGCCGAAGCCGCCTCCAGTGCAGCCTCCAGCTCGGGAACCTCCGCCGCAAACTCCGGGTCCTCAGAAGCCATTTCCTTCGCGGCCGCGAGATCATCCTGGATCGCATGCCACTTGTGGTACGCCTCCACAATGCCGTTAAGCTGCGCAGACCGCCGCCCCAGCTTACGGGCCAGCCGCTGGTCAGCATAAACAGCAGGATCCCCCAGCTGCGCCTGAATAGCATCATGCTCATCAAGCAGGCCGTGTACGGACTCAAACATTTTCAAAACCTTTCAACGCTGTGTGTATAAGTCTAGTGATGCTCACAGCGGTAGGTGACGGGGGCGGCCCCCAAACGGAGAAGGCGGGGCGGAAAAAACGGAACGACAAAGGGGCGGGGCCGGCGAAAACAAACCGACGGCCCCGCCCCTAGTTCAGCTATTTGTCGTTATCCGACTTCGCACCAAGCGTCGTCTTCTGGACCTGCATGAGGAACTCAACGTTGCTCTGGGTCTCCCGGATCTTGTTGGTCAGCAGCTCAAGGCTCTGCTGCGTTTCGAGTCCGGAAAGGACGCGGCGCAGCTTCCACATGATCTTGACTTCCTCGGGGGAAAGCAGGTTCTCTTCGCGGCGGGTACCGGACGCGTTGACGTCCACGGCCGGGAAGATGCGCTTGTCCGCGAGCTGGCGGGACAGGCGCAGTTCCATGTTGCCGGTGCCCTTGAACTCTTCGAAGATGACCTCGTCCATCTTGGAACCGGTCTCGACGAGCGCGGTGGCCAGGATAGTGAGCGAGCCACCGTTTTCGATGTTGCGGGCTGCACCGAAGAAGCGCTTCGGCGGGTACAGCGCTGCGGAGTCGACGCCACCGGACAGGATACGGCCGGAAGCCGGTGCCGCCAGGTTGTAGGCACGGCCCAGGCGGGTCATGGAGTCGAGGAGCACCACAACGTCCATACCCATTTCCACGAGGCGCTTGGCGCGTTCGATGGAAAGCTCGGCCACGGTGGTGTGGTCGTCGGCGGGACGGTCGAAGGTGGAGGCAATGACCTCGCCCTTCACGGTGCGCTGCATGTCCGTAACTTCTTCGGGACGTTCGTCAACGAGCACCATCATGAGGTGGACCTCAGGATTGTTGGTGGTGATCGCGTTGGCGATGGACTGCAGGATGAGCGTCTTGCCGGCCTTCGGCGGCGAAACGATCAGGCCACGCTGGCCCTTGCCGATCGGGGCAACCAGGTCGATGACGCGGGGGCCGATCTTCTTGGGGTCCGTCTCGAGGCGCAGGCGCTCGGAGGGGTAGAGCGGAACGAGCTTGGCGAACTCGACGCGGTCCTTGAGCTCTTCAGGCGTCTTGCCGTTCACTGAAGTGACGCGGACCAGGGCGTTGAACTTCTGGCGGGCCGTCTGCTGGCTGCGGTCTTCGCCTTCACGCGGTGCCCGGATGGCGCCGACTACGGCGTCGCCCTTGCGCAGGTTGTACTTCTTGACCTGGGCGAGGGACACGTAGACGTCGTTCGGGCCCGGCAGGTAACCGGAAGTGCGGATGAACGCGTAGTTCTCCAGCACGTCCAGGATGCCGGCGACGGGCAGCAGGACATCGTCCTCGGTGACCTCGACGTCGTCGACGTCCGGTCCCTGGGCGCGTCCACGACGGCGGTCGTTACGGTCGCGGAAGCGGTCGTTGCGGTCGTTGCGGGAGTTGTCCCGGCTGTCCTGGCCGCCTGTCCGGTCGTTGCGGTCACGGCGGTTGCGGCGGTTGCGGCGGCTTCCGCCGTCTGCATCATCGCTTTCGCGGGTGTCGTCGCGGCGCGTTTCACGCGTACCGGTGGTGTCTCCGCCGTCGCGGCCGCCCCGGGTGCGGGTGGTCTGGCGTTCGTTGCGCTGACCGGCTTCGGCAGCCTCGCCGCCCTGGTCACCTCCGCGCTGCTCACGCTGTTCGGTGCGCTGTTCACGCTGTTCCGTGCGCTGCTCACGCTGTTCCGTACGCTGCTCCCCGCGCTGTTCACGCTGCTCGCCAGGCTGCTCGGCGGGGGCCTCGGCCGGCGCTTCAGCTTCGATGACCGGAGCCTGGGCTGCCGCTTCGCCGCGGCGGCGGTTCCGGGTGCGGGGCTGGCGGCGCTCTGCGGCTTCAGGTGCAGCAGCTTCGGACACGGCGGCCTGGCCGGCTTCAGGAGCCGCCGGGGCTGCGGGCGCCTCGCTGGGTGCGGCTTCCGGGGCGGGCGCCTCGGTGGCAGGAGCGGTCACAACACCGTCGCTGCCGGCGCGGCGGCTGCGGCCACGGCGGGCACGGGTGCCTTCCGCGGCGGGAGCCTCCGCGGCTTCAGCCGCAGGGGCCGCAGCAGCCGGTGCCTTTGCCCGGGTGGAGATGGTTTCGCCGGTCTTCGCAGCGCCCTTGGCCGGAGCCTTGGTGGCCGGAGTGCCCGCACGATGAGCGGAAATGGCGGTTACCAGATCGCCCTTGCGCATGCGGGATCCGCCGGAAATACCCAACTGGCTGGCGAGAGCCTGCAGCTGGGCGAGCTTGAGGCCGGCAAGGCCGCTGCTCTTGGCGGGTGCTGCCGACAAATCGGTAGCAGAAGATGATATGTCCACAGCTGGAGACAGCTCAGTGGTTTCGGTCACGAAGGATCCTTCCCCCTCGACGGCGTCCAGACTGGGAGCTGGACGCGATGATTTGATCTGGGCTGCAGTTCAGATCTACAGCCGGATTTCGGCCTTGCCGGATGGAATTCGGCCAGCAGGGCCGGATACTGATACACCTCGACATTCCAACAAGAGACCGGAATGGCGGACTGACGCTTCAGGGGTGCAGAGTGATTCTGCAGGTTCCTGCGACAGACCAAAGCAGGCGGCACCGGAGACTATTGCGCAGTTGATATTCAGAGCAGCAAACGATTAGACAGGCGCCATGGCCAACATCGGGTTCTTTTGACTGCGATTCTGATTCTTTGACTAACTGCCTGCGGGATTACCGCCGGTGCACTCCCACTTTAGCACCTTCGACGTCCACCGCCAGCTTCATCACGCGCCAGCCAACATCCGGCGTGTTGGCCCGGGTGTAGGCGTCAATGAAGTCCACCACCGTGCCGGCCTCGTCTTCGCCGTTGGCCAGCACCAGGACGGTGGGTCCCGCGCCGGAAACAACGGCTGCGTGCCCGGCACGGCGCAGGGCCCGGATCAGCTCCGCGCTGGGGCGCATGGCCTCCGCACGGTAGCTCTGGTGGAGGTAGTCCTCCGTGCCGGCGAGCAGGAATTCCGGTTTGCTGGTGAGGGCGTGGATGAGCAGCGCCGCCCGGCCTGAGTTCATGGCGGCTGCATGATGGCCCACGGACGCCGGCAGGAGCGCGCGGGCCGCTTCGGTGGAAAGCTCGTAGTCCGGTACTGCGACGACGGGAATCACCGAATCCGCCACGGTAGCGCACGTGCTGCTGTACTGGTCACTGTCCTGCCACGACAGCGCCAGCCCGCCGAATATGGCCGGTGCGACGTTGTCAGGATGGCCTTCCATTTCGCTCGTGAGCTGCAGGATCCAGTCCTTGCCCCGCCGGGAAGCCTCCGGAACCAGTGCATTCGCGGCGGTCACCGCCGCCACGACGGCCGAAGCCGAGGAACCCAGGCCGCGGCCGTGCGGGTTGACGTTGTCGGCAGTAATGCGGAGGCCCTCGTGCCGGAAGCCCAGCCGGTGCAGGGCCTCCGTGACGGCCCTGACCACGAGGTGGCTGGCGTCGCGCGGAAGCGTCTCCGCACCTTCGCCGCTGAGCTCGAACTGCAGTTCGCCGCTGCCCAGGGTTTCCACGGTCAGGGTGTCATGCAGCGAAAGAGCCAGGCCCAGGCTGTCATATCCCGGGCCGAGGTTGGCGCTGGTGGCGGGCACGCGTACGGTCACCAGCTGCCCGGCCGGGACTGCCGGCGTGCCGGCGGCAGACTCGGCCGGGACTGTGAGGGTGGTTTCCAAGGCTATTTTTCTTCCAGGCCCAGTTCGGCGGCCACGGTGACCACATCGTTGGACACCTTGACAGGCTGGACATCGCTGCCGTCCTCGGTGCGCAGCGCCCACTGCGGGTCCTTCAGGCCATGGCCGGTCACCGTGATCACGATGATCTTTCCCGCGGGTACCTCGCCGGCCGCGTGCTTCTTGATCAGTCCGGCGACGCCGGCGGCGGAACCGGGCTCGACGAAGACACCTTCGCGGGCCGACAGCCAGCGGTGGGCTGCCAGGATCTCGTCGTCGGTGACGGCGTCGATGAAACCACCGGACTCGTCACGGGCGGCGATGGCGCCGTCCCAGGAGGCAGGGTTGCCGATCCGGATGGCCGTGGCGATGGTGTCCGGCTCCGTGATGGGGTGGCCGGCCACGAAGGGGGCCGCGCCGGCGGCCTGGAAGCCCCACATCTGCGGGGTCCGGGTGGACACGGCAGGGAGCGTGCCGGCAGTTTCGGACTCGAACGGCGCGGCGTACTCCTTGTAGCCCTTCCAGTACGCGGTGATGTTTCCGGCGTTGCCCACCGGCAGGACATGGATGTCCGGGGCGTCGCCGAGCGCATCAACGATCTCGAAGGCGCCGGTCTTCTGGCCCTGGATGCGGGCGGGGTTCACGGAGTTCACCAGGAAGACGGGGTAGGCCTCGCCGAGCTTGCGGGCGATGTCCAGGCAGTTGTCGAAGTTGCCGTCCACCTGCAGCAGCGTCGCGCCGTGCGCGATGGCCTGGCTGAGCTTGCCCATGGAGATCTTGCCTTCGGGCACCAGCACGGCACACTTCAGCCCTGCGGCCGTGGCGTAGGCGGCGGCGGAAGCCGAGGTGTTCCCGGTGGAGGCGCACACGACGGCCTTCGCGCCGGAGGCCACCGCCGCCGTCATGGCCATGGTCATTCCACGGTCCTTGAACGAGCCGGTGGGGTTCATGCCTTCGACCTTGAGGTACACGGTGGAGCCGGTCAGCTCGGACAGCTTTTGCGCGTGGACCAGCGGCGTGCCGCCCTCACCGAGGGTGATGACCTTGGTGGTCTCCGTTACGGGCAAACGATCAGCGTATTCGCGGATGACACCGCGCCATTGGTGAGCCACTTAGACTCCTTCTACCCGAAGAACGGATGTAACGGAATTGATGACGTCGAGGCCCTTCACGGCCTGGACGGTTGCTGCCAGTGCAGCTTCGGTTGCGCGGTGGGTGACGATCCGCAGTTCGGCCGATTCGACGTTGGAGTCGGCATCGCGGTGGATGGTCTGGCGCATGATCTCGATGGACACGCCGTGCTCTGCGAACAGTTGGGCGATCCGTGCCAGCACGCCCGGCTGGTCGGCAACGTCGAGGCCAATGTAGTAGCTCGTGTTCACGGCGTCGATGGGCAGCGCCGGAACGTGGCCGATGGTGGTCTCGGTCTGCGCGGGCCCGCCCAGGACAATCCGGCGGGCAGCGGAGACGAGGTCGCCCAGGACGGCCGACGCCGTCGGGGTTCCGCCGGCGCCCTGGCCGTAGAACATCAGCTCGCCGGCGTTCTCGGCTTCGATGAACACGGCGTTGAACGCGCCGTGGACGGCCGCCAGCGGGTGTTCGCGCGGAAGCAGCGTGGGGTGCACGCGGACGGAGACGCCCTCGCTGCCGTCGGCGGCGGTCAGCTTCTCCGCGATGGCGAGGAGCTTGATGACGAACCCGGCGTCCTTGGCCGCGGCGATATCCGACGCGCTGACTTCGGTGATGCCTTCGCAGTGGACGTTCTCCAGGTCGAAGCGCGTGTGGAAGGACAGTGAGGCGAGGATGGTCGCCTTGGCCGCGGCATCAAGGCCTCCGACGTCGGCTGTGGGATCCGCCTCGGCGTAGCCAAGGCGCTGGGCCTCGGCGAGGGCATCGGCGAACTGTGCACCGGTGGAATCCATCTGGTCAAGGATGAAGTTGGTGGTGCCGTTGACGATGCCGAGGACCCGGGTGATGCGGTCGCCGGAGAGGCTGTCGCGGATGGGTCGCAGGATGGGGATGGCGCCGGCCACGGCTGCTTCGTAGGACAGCTGGACGCCGGCCTTGTCTGCCGCCTCGTAGAGCGTGGGGCCGTCCTGGGCCAGCAGGGCCTTGTTGCCCGTGACCACGCTGGCGCCGTTCTCGATGGCGGCGAGGATCAGGGTGCGGGCAGGTTCGATGCCGCCCATCAGTTCGATGACGAGGTCGGCATCCTTGACCAGGGTGTCGGCGTCGGTGGTGAAGAGTTCCCGCGGCAGCTCAACGTCACGGGGCGCATCGAGGGTGCGCACGGCGATGCCGGTCAGTTCCAGGCGGGCTCCGGTGCGGGCGGCCAGCGCTTCGGCGTCCTCAATCAGAATCCGCGCCACCTGGGCCCCAACGTTGCCACAGCCCAGCAGGGCCACCTTCAGGGTTCGCAATTCAGTCATTCAGACTCCCATGTCGCGGTTCAGCAGATCTTGTTCGGTTTCCCCGCGGACAATCAGCCGTGCTGATCCGTCGCGCACAGCGACAACGCCCGGCCGGGCCAGATAGTTGTAGTTGCTTGACAGGGCCCAGCAGTAGGCGCCGGTCCCCGGTACAGCGAGCAGATCACCGGCTGCCACGTCCTCGGGCAGATATACATCTCTAACAACTATGTCGCCGCTCTCGCAATGTTTGCCCACTACGCGGGACAGCTGCGGGGTTGCGTCGGAGCTCCGTGACGCCACAATTGCCGAATAATCCGCGTCATAAAGCACCGGACGGGCGTTGTCGCTCATGCCGCCGTCCACCGACACATAGCGGCGGGGGTGCGTAACGGTTCCTTCCGCATTCGCGGCATTTCCGCCGCCGTCGCCGGTTCCGGCGCCGGGCGGGTCCACGCGAACGGTCTTGAGCGTTCCCACTTCGTACAGGGTGAAGGTGGTGCTCCCCACAATGGCGCGCCCCGGCTCAATGGAGATCCGCGGTGCGGTGATGCCCAGCTCGGCGCAGGTGGAACGCACGACGGCGGCCATCGCCTGCGCGATTTCGGCCGGCGGGCGCGGCGTGTCCGCCGGCGTGTAGGCAATGCCGTAGCCGCCGCCGAGGTCCAGTTCGGGCATCACGATGGAGTATTTTTCCTGCATGGCGGCAAGGAAGCGCAGGAGCTTCTCGGCGGCCAGGGCAAAGCCGTCCGGTTCGAAAATCTGGGAACCGATATGGCAGTGCAGCCCGAGCAGTTCGATGCCGGGGTAGCTCGTTGCTGCCGCTACGGCCTCTTCCGCTGCTGACAGACCGGCCTGTTCGGTGGTGTCCTCCGCCATGGAGAGGCCGAACTTCTGGTCCTCATGGGCGGTGGCAATGAATTCGTGCGTGTGCGCATGCACCCCGGGGGTGAGCCGCAGCATCACCTTGGCGGTTTCGCCGCGGTCCGAGGCGATCTTCGCGACGCGCTCCAGCTCCGCGAGGCTGTCCACGACGATCCGCCCCAGCTTCATGTCCAGCGCACGGTGGATCTCGGCGTCGGACTTGTTGTTCCCGTGCAGGGCAACGTCGGCGCCCGGGATGCCGGCGCGGTTGGCGACGGCGAGTTCCCCGCCGGAAGCTGTGTCCAGCCGCAGCCCTTCTTCCTCCACCCACCGGACGACGGCAGTGCAGAGGAAGGACTTCCCGGCGTAGTAGACATCCGCTCCCCCGCAGATGTCGGCGAAGGCGTCATTGAAGGCGTCGCTGAAGGCCCGGGCGCGTGCCCTGAAGTCGCTCTCGCTCATCACGAACAGCGGCGTGCCGAACTGGCGCTGGAGCTCACTGACCGGAATGCCGTCGATGGCCAGTTCGCCGGCGTCGTTCCGGGCAACGCCGGCCGCCCACATGGGCTCATGGAGCGCATTGAGGTCTGCCGGGACGGCAAGCCATTCCGGTGCCAGCGGGGATGCATGGTTTAGGGGATTCCCGGGCTGTTCTGACATGGGGGTCACATCCGTTCCGGCGCCGAAACGCCAAGCAGTTCCAGTCCGTTGGCCAGCACCTGGCTGGTGGCGTCGTTGAGCCACAGCCGCGTGCGGTTGACGTCAGTGATGGGCTCATCGCCCTGCGGCGCCACGCGGCAGGCGTCATACCAGCGGTGGTAGGCACCTGCAATGACTTCCAGGTGGCGGGCCACGCGGTGCGGTTCGCGCAGTTCGGCGGCTTTGGCCACGATGGACGGGTAGCTGCCCAGGTAGGACAGCAGTTCGTTCTCCGTGGCGTGGTCCAGGAGGGCTGCGTCGAACACCTCTTCGCCATCGACCTGGCGTTCCACTCCGGCCGCCACAGCATTGCGGGCCGTGCCGCGGGAGCGTGCGTGGGCGTACTGGACGTAGAAGACCGGGTTCTCGTTGCTGTGCTTCTTGAGCAGGTCGGGATCCAGGGTGAGCGGGGAGTCAGCGGGGAACCGCGCCAGTGAGTAGCGGACGGCGTCCTTGCCCAGCCAGGAGATGAGGTCCTTGAGCTCGATGATGTTGCCGGCCCGCTTGGACAGCTTGGCGCCGTTCACTGACACGAGCTGGCCGATCAGCACCTCGATGTTGGCCTCGGGATCGTCGCCGGCGGCGGCGGCGATAGCCTTCAGGCGGTGGATGTAGCCGTGGTGGTCAGCTCCCAGCAGGTAGATCTTCTGGTCGAAGCCGCGGTCCTTCTTGGAAAGGTAGTAGGCGGCGTCCGCGGCGAAGTACGTCGGTTCGCCGTTCGCGCGGATCATCACGCGGTCCTTGTCGTCGCCGAAGTCCGTGGTGCGCAGCCAAACGGCACCGCCGTCGTCGAACACGTGGCCCTGTTCCCGAAGGCGCGCCACGGCACTTTCGATGGCGCCGGCGTCGTGCAGTTCCTGCTCGGAGAAGTAGACGTCGAAGGCAACACCGAAGTCGGCGAGGGTGTCCTTGATGTCCTTCATCTGGGCCTTGTACGCCGCGCTGCGGATGACCGGCAGCGCCGCCACATCGGTCAGCTCGCGGATGTCCGGGTGTTCCGTCAGGACGTGGTGGCCCAGGTCGGAAATGTACTGGCCCGGGTAGCCGCCCTCCGGGACGCCGCGGCCGTGCAGCCGGGACAGCACGGAATGGGCGAAGACGTTCATCTGGGAGCCGGCGTCGTTGATGTAGTACTCGGCGGTGACTTTTGCGCCGGAGGCACGGAGCACGCGGGCGATGGAGTCGCCCAGCGCAGCCCAGCGGGTGTGGCCGATGTGCAGCGGGCCGGTGGGGTTGGCCGAGACGAATTCCATGTTGACCACGTGGCCGGCGAGCGCCGAGTTGGTGCCGTACCGCGGACCGGCTTCGACGATGGCCCTGGCCAGCGCTCCGGCTGCGGCGGCGTCGACGGTGATGTTCAGGAAGCCGGGCCCGGCGATGTCCACGGCCGACACGCCGTCGATGGTCTTGAGCCGTGCGCTGAGGATGGTGGCGAACTCCCGCGGATTCGTGCCCGCCTGCTTAGCCAGCTGGAGGGCAATATTGGTGGCCCAATCGCCATGGTCCCGGTTCTTGGGCCGCTCCACCCGCACCTCGTCCGGCACGGCTGATGCGGAAAGTGCAATATCACCGGCGGCGACGGCGTCTTTCAGGCAGGCGGATATGGCGAGGGAGAGTTCTTCGGGAGTCACACTTCTAGCCTACCGGTGGCCCGCGATCCCGGCGGAATCGGGGCAATGCCATGACGCTGTGAAGGCGCACAGGAATAAGAAGCCTCACAGAATTGAATCGGGTTCGTCACAGCCTGAACCATTACGCTGATTCCAACGTTGTCCATCCTGTAACTGCCTGGCTGACCCACCCCGGTGCCGGGTCCCCAAAGGACGCACCCATACGCAACCACACGAATCGAGTCCCTGCATGAGCTTCCCGGTACGCAAGAGCGTTTTCGTCGGCCTCGCCGGCATGTCCCTGATCGGCACCGTGGCCGGCTGTGCGCCGTCCGCCCAGGCACCGGCTGCCCAGTCCTCTGCCGCCTCAACCGGCTCGGCAGCCAGCGGTGCCCCCATTGCGAGTACTGGCGCCTCGACATCGGCCGCGTCCGGCTACAAGGACGGCACCTACAGCGCCGACGGAAACTATGTCTCCCCCAACGGCACGGAAACCGTGGGCGTTGAGCTGACGCTTTCCGGCGGAACGGTATCCGACGTCAACATCACCCAGCATCCCTCCAATCCCAACACGCGCAAGTTCCAGGGCGAGTTCGCCGGCGGGATCAAGGCGCAGATCGTGGGCAAGAAGCTGGATGAGCTGAACGTCTCCAAGGTTGCCGGCTCTTCGCTGACCAGCGGCGGCTTCAATGAGGCCGTGGAGAAGATCAAGTCCGAAGCCCAGTAGCTGGGGCACCGTGTCCGGAGTTCACCGCGTCAAAAGGAAATAACGTGCCGCAACCCGGCTGGGCAGCCTTTAGTTTCGAGGGAATCGGGACCGCCTGGGAGATTTCCACGCCCGGCCCCCTGGACACGGGCCAGCGCCGCCGGCTCCTGGACGTGGTGGAGGATTACGACGCCGCGTGGTCCCGTTTCCGGACGGACTCCCTCGTGGCGCAGGCGGCAAGGAAAGCGGGGCGCTACCAGATGCCGGACGGGGCAGGAGCACTCGGCCGCCTGTACCGGAGCCTTTACCGGCTGAGCGCAGGTGCCATGACTCCGCTGATCGGCGGCAGCCTGGAACAGCTGGGCTACGACGCGGACTACTCGCTGCGGTCCCGCGGAACCCCGCTGCCCGCACCGCCGTGGGACGACGTTCTGGACTGGCAGGACACTGTGCTGACCACCACGGCTCCCGTGGTGGTGGACGTCGGGGCCGCGGGCAAGGGGCAGCTGGCCGATTTGCTGGCAGCGGAACTCCGGTCCCAAGGCGTCAGCGAGCACTTCATCGACGCCAGCGGCGACCTCCTCAATTCCGGCCCGGCTCCGGTGGCCGTCGGCCTGGAGCATCCGTACGATCCCGGCCGGGCCATCGGCACCATCAGCCTGGGCGCCGGCGCCCTCTGCGCCTCCGCCGCCAACCGGCGGGCCTGGGGCGACGGGCTGCACCATGTGCTGGACGGCACCACGGGGACACCGGTCCGGACCGTCATTGCCACGTGGGCACTGGCGGGGAATGCGATGACGGCCGACGCGCTCGCCACGGCGCTGTTCTTCGTTTCCGGCAAGGCGCTTGAACACGATTTTGAGTTTTCCTGGCTTACGGTCTTTTCGGACGGAAGTGCCGCCTACTCAGCAGGTTTCGAAGGAGTGCTGTTCGCATGAGTTCCATGATCCAGCAGGTGGACACGTCCCTGAACCGCCTGACCATGTACCGCCTGGTGCTGTGGGTGCTTGCCGTCCTGGCCGCATACAGCCTGCTGCTCAACGTCCTTGGCTGGCTGACGTTCGGCATCCCCGAAATGCTGGCCCACCTGGCGCTCTGCCTGGGACTGACCTACGCCTCGAACCGCGGCCTGGCCGCGCTGTTCCACGTCCGGCCGCACTCCGAATCATCGCTCATCACGGGGCTGCTGCTGTATTTCCTGTTCTGGCCCAGTTTCAAGGCCCTGGACGTCGCAGGCGTCGCGCTCGCCTGTGTCCTGGCGTCAGCCTCGAAATACGCCCTGGCCTGGCGTGGCCGGCACATCTTCAACCCGGCTGCGGCAGGCGCCTTCACGGCGGGCCTGACGGGACTGAACATCGCCACGTGGTGGGCGGCCACTCCCGCGATGCTCTTCCTCCTGGTTCCCGGCATCCTGCTGGTGCACTACCGCACCAGGAAAGTCCTCATGGGCGCCGTGTTCACGGCCGTGTCCGTATCCATTGTGGCCACGGAACTCCTCCGGGCCGGGATGACCTTGGGCGGGGCACTCTGGCAGCCGCTCGCGCAGCGCCCGGTGCTGTTCTTCGTGGGCTTCATGCTGACCGAACCGCTGACCCTTCCGCCGCGGCGCTGGCAGCAGCTGGCGCTTGCCGCTGTCGTCGGGGTGGTGTTCGCGGTGCCCTACAACCTGGGATTCGTGGCAAACTCGCCCGAGCTGGCGCTGCTCGTGGGAAACCTGCTTGCCTTCCTGGCCGGGCAGCGCGGCGGCATCCGCCTGAACTTCCGGGAATCGCGGCCCCTGACACCAACGACGACGGAATTCAGCTTCCGGCCCGAACGCGCGGTCCGGTTCGCGCCGGGACAGTACATGGAGCTGCACCTGCCCCACGCCAAGTCCGACGGGAAAGGCCGGCGGCGCGTGTTCAGTCTGACCAGCGCACCGGACGCCCGGGACGTCACGATCGGTGTCGGGACTGCCGAACCCGTGTCCGCCGCCAAGCGTGCCCTGCTTGCCCTGCAGCCCGGAGATTCCGTGACGGCAACCGCGGTGGGCGGAGACTTCGTCCTCCCCCGAAGGCCGGGAGGCCCCCTCCTGCTGGTTGCGGCCGGCATCGGCATTACGCCCTACCTTGCCCAGCTCGCCGCGGGTACTGCGAAGAACCGCGACGTTGTCCTGCTTTACCTGGCGAAGTCCGCCTCTGAACTCGCCTACGCGGACGCGCTTGAGCAGTCCGGTGCCCGCGTCATTGCGCGCCTGTCCGACGGCTCCGCACCGCCGTCGTTCATGGAAGACGCGGGCAAAGTATCGCGGCCGCCGGCTCGGTTCGACGGTCCTGCGCTTAAGGAGCTTGTTCCGGACATCGCCGGCCGCGAAGTGTTCGTTTCCGGGTCGCCTGCCAGTGTCCGCTCGCTGCGGGCCGCCGCCCGCAGCGCCGGTGCGCGGCGCATCCGCACCGACTCGTTTGCAGGCTACTGACCGCCGATTTTCCATTGGGGGCCACCTTCCTGCTAAGCTCTAGGACGTCCCGCCGGCAACGGCAGGAACCCTGACTGCCCTCGTAGCTCAGGGGATAGAGCGTCTGCCTCCGGAGCAGAAGGTCGTAGGTTCGAATCCTATCGAGGGCACAGACAAACCCCGCCAGCCCAGCTGGCGGGGTTTCCTGCTTAAGGCGTGTGTGGCGCTTCAGGCGTGTCCCGTCCGCCGCAATGTCGTAACCCCCTCGTAGGCTGTCTTCATCGCCGACGAGTAAAGGGGACATATATGTACTACTGCTCCATCATCCCGCCCTACCTGCTGCGTCGCCTTGCTGCACAGCACGAACCCCGCATGCAGGCAGTTGCGCGGGCAGCCAAGGAAGCGCTGCTCCATGTCAGGTCCATCCAGGCCACGCGTGCGCTTCCATTGCCGCCGGTCGCGTCCGGAATCCGGCAGCTCAAGCCCGGGCCGCCCAGCCGCTCGGTCTATGACGCAAAGGGCTCCGAATCCCTGCCAGGCCAGGTGGTCCGGAAGGAGGGCGAACCCGCCACGGGAGACCCCTCGGCGGACGAGGCCTACGACGGCCTTGGGCACACCCACCGTCTGTACGCCGAGGCCTTTGGCAGGAATTCGATCGACGGCCAGGGCCTCCCGCTGGATGCCACCGTGCACTTCGGAAAGCTGTACGACAACGCGTTCTGGAATGGAACCCAGATGGTTTTCGGCGACGGCGACGGCGAGATCTTCCAGCGCTTCACCCGGTCCCTGAGCGTCATCGGGCACGAACTGGCCCACGGTGTCACACAGCACTCTGCCGGCCTCGTCTACCGGAACCAGGCCGGGGCCCTCAACGAGTCGCTTTCGGATGTGTTCGGCGCCCTGGTGGAACAGTACGTCGGCCAGCAGCCGTCGTCGGAGGCCAGCTGGCTGATCGGCGAGGGCCTGTTCACCGATCAGGTGGAAGGTGCGGCCCTGCGGTCGCTGAAGGCTCCCGGCACCGCCTACGACGACGACGTGCTGGGCAAGGATCCCCAGCCCGACTCGATGGATTCCTATGTGCGGACCGGTGCGGACAACGGCGGCGTGCACATCAACTCAGGCATCCCCAACCGCGCGTTCTACCTGGTGGCGTCGGCACTCGGCGGCAACGCCTGGGAAACCCCGGGCCGGATCTGGTACGACACGCTCACCGGAGGATCCCTGCCGGCCAATGCCACGTTCACCAAGTTCGCCAAAGCCACCGCCGCATCCGCGAAGGAACTGTTCGGCGAAGACTCCCCCGAACATGACGCCGTCCGGAAGGCGTGGGAAACTGTGAAGGTAAAGCTGTAACTGGATCGCCGCCGGAGCGGTCAGCCGGCGGCCAGCAGTACCGGAAGCACAGGAACCAGGCCATGAAGATCACTGTCCAGCGCAGCGGCGGGATTGCTGCGCTCAAGCGGGTGTGGAGTGTCCAGGCCACGACGCCCACGGACAAGAGCCGCTGGGAGCCGCTCGTTGAGGCCTGCCCCTGGGACGCCGTCCCGCGGTCCGCTGAGGCCGGGGGCCAGCCGGACAGGTTCATGTATTCGATCAAGGCCGGCCAGCACCGCGCCACCCTCCCGGAGCAGGCTGTCACGGGGCCGTGGCGGGTCCTCGTGGACAACACCCGGGCGGCCGCCGAAGCCGCCCGGAACAGCCAACGCCGGCCCGGCTAGAGCGCCGGCTCCAGCTGCCCTCGGAACGCCCTCCGGTAGGACTGGGGGCTGGTGGACAGCACCTTGCCGAAATGGTGCCGGAGCAGCACGGAATGGCCGAACCCGGACTCGCGGGCAATCTCGTCGATGTTCAGCTCGGTGGATTCGAGGAGTTCCTGCGCCCGCAGCACGCGCTGGGAGTTCAGCCAGGCGGCGGGAGTGGCCCCCGTTTCGGACCGGAAGCGGCGCGCGAACGTCCGCGGCGACATGTGGACCCGGGCCGCAAGTTCGTTCACGGTGTGCTCGTTTTCGAGGTTCCGGACCATCCACCGCAGCAGCTCTTCCATGGGCTGTGAACCGCAGGCAGGAATGGGACGGTCGATGAACTGCGCCTGCCCGCCGTCGCGGTGGGGCGGGACCACCATGTCGCGGGCAATGCTCGCCGCCACGTTGGCACCGAGTTCCACCCTCACCAGGTGAAGGCAGGCATCAATGCCGGCTGCGGTGCCTGCGCTGCTGATGATCCGGCCGTCCTGGACATACAGCACATTTTCATCCACCAGGGCGGCCGGGTAGCGGCTGGCCAGCACCTGCGAATAGTGCCAGTGCGTAGTGCATCTGCGCCCGTCCAACAGGCCGGCCCGCGCCAGTGCGAAAGCACCGGAACAGATGGACATCACCCAGGCGCCACGGGCATGGGCGGCCCGCAGGGCATCCAAAACCGACTCCGGGACGTCCTCGTCGTGGCCGTAGGGGGCCATGATCACGAGGTCCGCATCGGCGGCCGCTTCCAGCCCCAGGTCCACGTGCAGGGACAGTCCGGACTTGAGCCGGATATCGCCCGGTTCCGGCGTGCAGACGCGGAAATCGAAGGCCGGCACCCCGGTCCCCCGGGCCGACCTGTCAATGCCGAACACCTCGAACGCGGTCCCGAACTCGAAGATGGAAAAGTTGGGAACAACAATCACTGCCACTGATTTGAGCATGCTTCCATTGTGGCAGAAATTATAGCTTTTTGGTCATTTCTGCCACTGTTTTGTCGCCGGCAACGGTAGAAACATGGAGGCATGGAAACCATCGGAGTCGTACTCATCGTCCTGTTGCTCGTCATCCTGTCAGCCACCATCGCCGCACTCCTCAAGGACGGACGGGGCCACACGCCGCCCGAACGCTCGGAGAAGGACTGGTCCGCACTGGAACTGCCGAGCGTCAGCTACACCCTCAGGAACTACTGACCACCGCCATCGTGGCCGGCTGACGCAGGGCAAACCCGGCCAACGGCCCGACATCCCACCCATCACAGCAACCTACGCCCCTATCCGGACAGTTATGGTCCGCATAGGGGCGTACATTCGTTCCTATGATCCAGACGTCCGCCCGCCTGCTCCAGTTGTTGAGCCTGCTGCAGGTGCGCCGCGAATGGACCGGACCGGCCCTGGCCGAACGCATGCAGGTGACGGAACGGACCGTCCGCCGCGACATCGGCAAGCTCCGCAGCCTGGGGTATCCCATCCAGGCTTCCCCCGGTGTTGCCGGCGGCTACCAGTTGGGGTCGGGAGCCCAGCTTCCGCCGCTCCTGCTTGACGACAACGAGGCCCTGGCCGTGGCCCTGGGCCTCAGCTCGGTGGCGGCAGGCCCGGTTGCGGGGATCGGCGAGGCCTCCGTGCGGGCCCTGGCCAAACTCGAACAGGTGCTGCCGTCCCGGCTGCGCACCCGGTTCTCCACGCTGCGAAATGCAGTGACCACGCTGGCAAGCGACGCCGCGCCGGTTGATCCGCTGTTTCTGACGGCGGTGTCGACGGCCATTGCGGACCGCCGCCAGGTGAGCTTCGACTACACAAAGGCCGACGGCGGCGCGGGCCGCCGCCTGGTGGAGCCGTACCGTCTCGTGGACACGGGGCGCCGCTGGTATCTGGTCGCCTGGGACTGCGACCGGGCGGACTGGCGCACGTTCCGGGCGGACCGCCTCGCCTCCATGCCGGCGGAACGGAAGAAGTATGTGCCGCGTCCGCTGCCCGCACCGGACCTGGCAGCCTATGTGCAGCGCTCGGTGACGCGGTCCCCGTACAGGTACGAGGTGGTGGTGCGGCTGCACGCCCCGCTGCACGACGTGGCGGCCCTGGTGGGCCCGCATGTGGCCACGCTTACCGCTGAAGGACCGGACCGGACCATCCTGCGCGCGGGCTGGGACCGGCTCGAGGCCCCTGCCGCACACCTGGCAGGGCTGGACATGGACTTCGAGATCCTCGCTCCGGCGGAGTTCGCGCAGCATGTCAGCAAGCTGGCCGAACGGCTGGGGAAGGCGGCGGGCGGCGGCAGGCCGGCGGCAGGCGGTATCCCTGGCTATGAACCGGGCTCACCGGCTGCGCCACAGTAGACTGGTTCCAGCCATGACTTTTCATATTTCGTACCCCGCCGAGCTGCCGGTCTCCGAGCGCCGCGAGGACCTGATGGCCGCCATAGCGGCCAACCAGGTGACCATCATCGCCGGCGAGACCGGTTCCGGTAAGACCACGCAGATTCCGAAGATGTGCTTGGAACTGGGCCTGGGTGAGAACGGACTGATCGGCCACACCCAGCCGCGCCGGCTCGCTGCCCGCACGGTGGCTGAACGCATCGCCGAAGAACTCGGTGTGGAGATCGGCCAGGAGGTGGGCTTCCAGGTCCGCTTCACCGGCGAGGTCAGCCGGTCCACCAAGGTCAAGCTCATGACTGACGGCATCCTGCTGGCGGAGATCCAGCGCGACAAGCTGCTGCGCAAGTACAACGCCATCATCATCGACGAAGCCCACGAGCGCAGCCTCAACATCGACTTCATCCTCGGGTACCTCAAGCGCATCCTGCCGCAGCGCCCGGACCTGAAGATCATCATTACGTCCGCCACCATCGACCCCGAGCGGTTCGCCAAGCACTTCGGCACTGAAGAGGATCCCTCCCCCATTATCGAGGTTTCCGGCCGGACGTTCCCGGTGGAAATCCGGTACCGGCCGCTCTCCCAGCCGGCCGGCGGGGCCGCATCTGCCGGCGATGAGGAAGACACCTCCTCCGACGACGAACTCGAGGAGGACCGCGACCCGCTCGACGCCGTCTGCGACGCCGTCGACGAACTGGCTCTCGAAGCGCCGGGCGACATTCTCATCTTCTTCTCCGGCGAGCGCGAAATCCGCGACGCCGCCGAGGCCCTCAACGCCCGGATCCAGTCCAACCGGCGGCTGGCCGGCACCGAGGTGCTGCCGCTCTTTGCCCGGCTGAGCCTGCAGGAGCAGCACAAGGTCTTCCATCCCGGCCGCAATCGACGGATCGTGCTGGCCACCAACGTCGCGGAAACCTCCCTCACCGTGCCCGGCATCAAGTACGTCGTGGACACGGGCACGGCGCGCATTTCGCGGTACTCGCACCGGACCAAGGTGCAGCGTCTGCCCATCGAGCGTGTCTCCCAGGCCTCGGCCAACCAGCGCTCCGGGCGCTGCGGCCGTGTCTCCGACGGCATCGCCATCCGGTTGTATTCGGAAGAGGACTACGAGTCCAGGCCGCAGTTCACGGATCCCGAGATCCTGCGCACCAACCTCGCAGCCGTCATCCTGCAGATGACGGCCATGGGCGTGGCCCGCGGACCCAAGGACGTGGAGAACTTTCCGTTCGTGGAGCCGCCGGACTCGCGCGCCATCAACGACGGCGTCACGCTCCTCCGGGAACTCGGCGCCTTGACTGCGGTGCGCCCGGGTGACGCGAAAAGCGGCGGGCTGACCGCCGTCGGGCAGCAGCTTGCCCAGCTGCCCGTGGACCCAAGGCTCGGCCGGATGATCGTGGAGTCCGGCAAGCGCGGCTGCGTCCGGGAAGTCATGATCCTCGCCGCGGCACTGACCATCCAGGACCCGCGCGAGCGCCCTACCGACAAGCAACAGCTCGCCGCCGAGAAGCATGCGCGGTTCCGGGATGAGAACTCGGACTTCACCGGCTTCCTGAACCTCTGGAACTACCTCCAGGAGAAGCAGCAGGAGCTTTCCTCCACCCAGTTCCGCAGGCTCTGCCGCACCGAGTTCATCAACTACCTCCGCGTCCGGGAATGGCAGGACCTGTTCGCCCAGCTCCGCCAGCTCGCCAGGCCGCTGGGCATCAGCCTCGACAACAAGCGCCTGGCCGATCCGGTGGGCAACCACGAGGGCATCCACATCAGCCTGCTCTCGGGCCTGCTGAGCCATATCGGCATCCTCGACGAGCGCAAGCGCGAGTACGCGGGCGCCCGCGGCAGCCGGTTCGCGGTCTTCCCCGGCTCGGCACTGTTCAAGAAGTCGCCCACCTTCGTGATGGCCGCGGAACTCGTCGAGACGAGCCGGCTGTGGGCCCGCGTGGCGGCGAAGTTCGATCCGCTGTGGGCCGAACAGGTGGCGCCGGACCTCGTCAAACGAAGCTACAGCGAACCGCACTGGTCCAAGAAAATGGGCTCGGTGATGGCCCACGAGAAGGTCACGCTCTACGGGGTGCCCATCATTGCCAGCCGGCGGATCAACTACGGCAAGGTGGACCCGGAACTGTGCCGGGAGCTGTTCATCCGGCATGCCCTCGTCGAGGGCGACTGGCAGACCCACCACAAGTTCTTCCACCGCAACCGGGCCCTGCTCCACGAAGTCGAGGAGCTCGAGGCCCGGATGCGGCGCCGGGGCATCCTGGTGGACGACGAAACACTGTTCGGGTTCTATGACGCCCGGATCGGCAATGACGTGGTGTCCGAACGCCACTTCGACAAGTGGTGGAAGGAAGCCCGCCAGCAGGATCCCGCGCTGCTCGACTTCGACCAGGCGCTGCTGATCAGCGAGGACGCGGACGCCCTCGACGATTCGGCCTACCCAAAGACCTTGCTGCACAAGGGCTTCGAACTGCCCCTGAGCTACGAGTTCCACCCCGTTGCGCCGGGCTCCCCGCCCAACCCGTCCGACGGCGTCACGGCCGAGGTGCCCGTGCTCTTCCTGAACCAGCTGGACGACGCCGCGTTCCGCTGGCTCATTCCGGGCCAGCGGGTGGAGCTCGTCACGGCCCTGATCAAGTCGCTGCCCAAGCAGGTGCGCAAGAACTTCGTGCCCGCCCCGGATGTGGCGCGACAGGCCGTGGCCGCACTGGAGGCCGACTTCGACCCCGCCACCGACGAGCTGGAGCCCTCCCTGGAGCTGGTCCTGCGCCGGATCCGCGGACAGATCATCCCGCCGGGTTCCTGGAACTGGGATGCCGTGCCGTCCCACCTTCGCGTGAGTTTCCGGGTGGTCGATTCCAAGGGCAGGACGCTGGATGAAGGCAAGGACCTCGCGGAACTGCAGGAACGGCTGGCACCGGCCACGAGGCGGGCCATCGCCGAATCCCTCGGTGCAACCCCGGTGACGACGGCCCCCAAGGGGCCGAAGGGCGGGCAGTCCACGCGGTCCCCGCAGACGGCCGGCGGCTTTGCGGCGTCCCCGGACGGGGCAGGCACACCAGGCTTCGCTGAGAAGACCGGGCTGACCGACTGGGGCTTCGGCACAGTGCAGCGCCAGGTCCAGGGAGTAGTGAAGGGACACACTGTCACCGGCTACCCCGCCTTGGTCGATGAGGGCTCCTCCGTTGCGCTACGGCTGTTCCAGACCACGTCCGAACAGGAACAGGCCATGCGCGGCGGCGTCATACGCCTGCTGGCGCTGAAAGTGCCGCCGCCGGACCGGTATGTCCTGGAGCACCTGAACAACACTGAGAAGCTGACGTTCAGCCAGAACCCGCACGGCTCCGTGTCCGCGCTGATCGCAGACTGCGCACTGGCAGCCATCGACAAGCTCACACCGGCCGAACTGCCGTGGGACGAGGCCTCCTTCAAGGCACTCTACGAGCAGGTCCGGGCGGAGCTGATCGACACGGTCTTCACGGTCACCGCCGTCGTCGAACGGATCCTGGCCAGTACGCGGCGGATCGAAAAGCAGCTCAGGGCGACCACCAGCCTGGCCCTGATCAGCGCTCTCAACGATGTGAAAAGCCAGCTCGAACAGCTCGTCTTCCCCGGCTTCGTAGCACGCTCGGGCTACGCCCAGCTCAGCCAGCTGCCGCGCTATCTGGCCGCCATCGAGAAGCGCCTCGAGAAACTGCCCGGCAACGTCCAGAGGGACGCCCTGAGCATGGCAACGGTGCAGGGACTAGAAGACGACTACGACGACGCTGTCTCCGCGTTGCTGCCCGGCCGCCGCGCGGGCGCAGAGTTAACCCAGGTGCGCTGGATGATCGAAGAGCTGCGCGTGAGCCTCTTCGCCGTCGAGCTCGGAACGGCTTATTCCGTCTCGGAGAAGCGGATCCGCGCCGTGCTGAACAAGGCTCTGGCCCCGGCGTAGCCCCGGGAAGGGGAACTGCTCACAGAGATGCGCGAACGGACACTTGAGGCCCTTCATCCAAGGAGGGCCTCAAGTGTCCGTTCGCGCTCGATGGAATCCTGCCGGGCAGGGAACGCGCGTCAGGCGGAGGGAACGTGCTCTCCGTGGCCGGCCCTGCGGAGCCCTTCGCGGAGTTTCTCGGCGTTGGCGTCCAGCTCTGCGGGATCGGGATTCTGGTCGGCCGAACCGAAGTCGTAATCAGCCATGGAGTTGGACGGCCACACGTGGACGTGGAGGTGGTTGACCTCGTACCCGGCAACGATCAGTCCGGCCCGTGCGGCATCAAAAACATCGACCTGGACCGCGCCGATCTTCCGGGCAACCTCCATCACCCGGGCCAGGAGCGCGGGCGGGGCGTCCGTCCAGCGGTCCACTTCCTCAGTGGGAACCACCAGGGTGTGGCCGTCAGCGAGCGGGCCCATGGTCAGGAACGCCACAACGTCCCGGTCGCGCCAGACGAACCGTCCGGGGATCTCGCCGTTGATGATCTTGGTGAAAACGGTGCTCATGCGTCTGCCTTTTCCGATGGGGTCCCGAGGGTACTGGTGTCCAGGACAAAACGATACTTGACGTCGCCTGCCACCATGCGGTCATAAGCCTCGTTCAGCTGGTCGGCGCGCACCACCTCAACGTCGGACACCACGCCGTGTTCGGCACAGAATTCCAGCATCTCCTGGGTCTCCGCGATGCCTCCGATCAGGGAGCCCGCGTAGGCGATCCGGCGCCGGATCAGGGTCCCCGGGTTGACCGGCGGCATTGCCTCGGACGGCAGGCCCAGCTGGAACAGCGCTCCGTCCAGGCGCAGGGTCCGGAAGTAGGGGTTCAGGTCATGCGGTGCCGCGACCGTGTCGATAATGACGTCGATGGTCCGGTTTGCAGCTGCCATGGACGCTTCGTCACGGGACAGGATGACATCGTCGGCGCCAAGTTCGCGGGCCGCCTCAAACTTCGATTCGGAGGTGGTGAACACCTTCACCTCGGCGCCCATGGCCTTGGCAAGCTTCACGGCCATGTGGCCCAGTCCGCCCAGTCCCACCACTCCCACGACGTCCCCGGCCTCGACGTCGAAATGCCGCAGCGGTGAGTAGGTGGTGATGCCGGCGCAGAGCAGCGGCGCAACGGCGGCGGGGTCAAGGTTTTCCGGAACCCGCAGCACATAGCGGCGGTCCACCACCACCGAGGTCGCGTAGCCGCCCTGGGTGACGGAGTTTCCGTTGCGGGCATCCGCTGCCCCGTACGTGCCGGTCATGCCGTTTTCGCAATATTGCTCCAGACCGTCCAGGCAGCTGTCGCATTCCCGGCAGGAATCCACCATGCAGCCCACTCCGACGAGGTCCCCCGGGGCGAAATCCCCGACGGCGGCACCTACCCGGCGGACGCGGCCGACGATTTCGTGGCCGGGCACCAGCGGGTATTTCTGCGCGCCCCACTCGCCGCGTGTTGCGTGCACGTCCGAGTGGCAGAGCCCGCAGAATTCGATGGCGATCTCGACGTCGTCGTCCTTCGGAGCCCGGCGGGCGACGGTCAGCGGCACAAGGCCGCTGTCGCTGGCCGTGGCGCCGTACGCCGCGGCCAGCCGCGGGCTGGAAACAGGTGTGGATCCAGGGGCATGGGGTGCGGCCTCAGGGATCGGAGTGCCGGGGATGGGCTTGGCAAGGGGCGGCGGTACGGGTCGTCCGGGAGTCATGCTCCGACGCTACCCCCGCCCCGTCCGCTGTTCCAATCGGAGCCGGGCAAACGGTGCCACCCTTAGGGAGCTGCCCCCGTGGCCACCTCGTTCGCTGGGTCGTTGGACCATTGGGAAAACGATCCGGGATACAGCGCCGCCGGGAAGCCGGCGATTTCCAGGGCAGCGATTTCGTGCGCTGCCGTTACGCCTGAGCCGCAGTAGACGGCGGTGGGCACGTCCGGACGCACCCCCAGGGCAGTGAAACGGTCCCGCAGCTCATCCGGGGGCAGGAACCGTCCGTCGGTTCCGACGTTTCCGGCAGTGGGGGCACTCACCGCGCCGGGAATGTGCCCTGCCCGCGGATCGACCGGTTCGATCTCACCGCGGTAGCGCTCCCCCGCCCGCGCGTCCAGCAGCACGCCGCGCCCGGGCCACTCCGCCGCTTGGCCCGCACCGATCACCGGCATCGCACCCTCGGTCAGCGTGACGTCGCCCAGCGATGCCTGTTCGAGGCCGCCTTCGACGGGGTATCCGGCCGCCCGCCAGGCGGACAAGCCGCCGTCGAGCAGGAAGACGGTGGAAAGACCGGCGTCGCGCAGCATCCACCAGAGCCTCGCCGCAGCAGTGCTGCCCGTGTCGTCGTACGCCACCACGACGTCGTTGTTCCGGATGCCCCAGCACCGCGCCGATTCCTGGAACTGCTGCAGCGGCGGTAAGGGATGCCTGCCCTGGCCCGGATCCGCCGGCGCTGCCAGCTTGGTGGGCAGGTCAACGTAGACCGCGCCGGGAATGTGGGCCGCCAGGTAGTGCTCGCGGCCGTGGGGATCGCCCAGCGCCCAGCGCACGTCCAGCAGAACGGTGCGCTCACCGGAGGTCATCCGGTGGTTCAGCGCGGACACGTCCATCAGGGGGTTCATCAAATCTCCTTTGGTTCGGATGACAGGCTGTCCGGTCCGGTGCAGGAAGCGCGCGTAGGCGCAAGGCTTTGCTGCCGGCGGCCAGCCGATTCCAACTGTAGCCGTGGTGGCCCGCCGTCCCGGGTAGGCTGAATCGGTGAGCAGAGCAGGTAACCGCGTGAGCAGCCAGGACCGCGCCTGGGCCGATGAAGCCGTCCGCAGGATCAACGCCGAAAACAACAGGTCGGCGGACACGCATCTCTACTCCGTCCCGCTGCCGGAACACTGGGGCGTCCAGCTGTACCTGAAGGACGAATCCACGCACCGCTCGGGCAGCCTCAAGCACCGGCTGGCACGCTCGCTGTTCCTCTTCGGCCTGGTCAACGGCTGGATCCGGGAAGGCACCACCATCGTGGAGGCCTCGAGCGGCAGCACGGCCGTCTCCGAGGCCTATTTCGCCCAGCTCCTTGGCCTGCCGTTCATCGCCGTCATGACCCGCACCACCAGTCCGGAGAAGATCGACCTGATCGAGCAGTTCGGCGGCTCCTGCCTCCTGGTGGACCACGCCTCGGAGGTGTACGCGGCCGCGGAGGAAGTCGCCACGACAACCCGCGGGCACTACATGGACCAATTCACCTACGCCGAGCGTGCCACCGACTGGCGGGGGAACAACAACATCGCCGAGTCCATCTTCGGGCAGCTGGCCCTCGAAGAGCACCCCATCCCCCGGTGGATCGTGGTGGGCGCGGGCACCGGCGGCACCAGCGCCACCATCGGCAGGTACCTGCGCTACCACCGCCACGACACGGAACTCGCCGTCGTGGACCCGGAGAACTCCGCCTTCTACCCCGGTTGGAGGGACGGCGTGGCCGACTTCAGCACGGGGCTGCCTTCCCGCATCGAGGGAATCGGCCGGCCGCGGATGGAGCCGAGCTTCGTGCCCGCCGTGATCGACCACATGATCCAGGTGCCCGATGCCGCGTCGGTGGCCGCGATGCGGCACCTGCGTGGCCTCGCAGGACTGCACGCGGGACCATCCACCGGGACCAACCTCTGGGGCGTGTGGCAGCTGATCGCGGAGATGGTCGCGGACGGGACGCAGGGCAGCGTGGTTTCGCTGATGTGCGACGCCGGAGACCGGTACGCGGGGAGTTACTACAACGACGCGTGGCTTCAGGCGCGCGGCCTGGACCCGCGGCCGCACGAGGCCACCATCAGGGAATTCTTCGATAAAGGATCCTGGCCCGGAGGGAGCTAGACCTCGACCGAATCGCCGCTGGAAAGGTGCGCATACTCCGTGCCGTACTTGGCCCCCAACCGCTTCACGTGCCCTTCAATGAGGCCGAGTCCGGTTTCGTTCAGCAGGGCGTCGTGGATGGGGAACGCCTTGGCGGCACGGACCCCGATGACGAAGTCCACCACCTCGCCCACTTTGTTCCAGGGCGCGTGGACCGGCACCAGGAGCGTCCGGACCGCGATGCCGTCCGGAATAACGAAGGAGTCCCCCGGGTGGTACACATTGGAGTCGATGAGGTATCCGATGTTGGCCACCACGGGTATCTGCGGGTGAATCAGCGCGTGTTGCCCGCCGAAGGTCCGCACATCGAATCCGGCAGCCGTGAACGTCGAGCCCGGGTCCACGGCATGGATCCGCGGGGCCGCTGACGGCGCCTCGGACCGAAGCTTCGCTGCTACACCAGCGGGTGCAAAGACCTGCAGCGCATCGTTGCCCTGCAGGGCCCCGACTACGGCCGGAACATCAACGTGGTCGCCGTGTTCGTGCGTGATCAGGACGGCACCGGCGGAGTCGAGGGCCGCGCCGGTTTCGGAGAACGTGCCGGGATCCAGCACGAGCGCCTGGCCGTCCTTCTCGAGCCGGACACAGGCGTGGGTGTATTTGGTCAACTTCATGGAGCCAGCCTAGGGTGGCCCGCGCGGCAGTGTCCATGAACGGCCATGCATGTGGACGGCAATGCATATGGACGGCAATGCCCATGAACCCCCGGCTGGTAATCTTGGACATTGCCAACACCCCTCAGGGAAGCGAGTCCATCCATGGCCCACGGCGCCAAAGCCGACGGCACCAAGCTAGCCGCACCGGCTGCCACCGGCGGCAGGGAGCAGCGTGTCACCAAGCAGCGACTGGCGGTGAGCGCCGCCCTGGATGAGCTTGACGACTTCGTCAGCACCCAGGAGCTCTACCGGATCCTGCAGAACCAGGGCACCTCCGTGTCGCTGGCCACTGCCTACCGGATCCTGCAGTCGCTCGCCGACGACGGGCTGGTGGATGTCCTGCGCAACGGCGAGGGCGAGGCCGTGTACCGGAGGTGCGCCGTCACCGGCCACCACCATCACCTGCTGTGCCGCAACTGCGGCAAGGCCGTGGAAGTCGAGGCTCCCGCGGTAGAGACCTGGGCCGCGCGGACTGCAGCGGAACACGGCTACACCGAAGTGGCCCACACCGTGGAGATCTACGGCCTGTGCCCGGACTGCACTGCACGGAAGGCCGCGGGAGGCTAGGCGTACGCCTAAGCCGCTCCGGCCTCCGCCGGGAGCACACGCCCGTTCAGGCCGCGCCCGGCCCGTACACCACCGACGGTCCGGCACACAACGTAGATCAGGAACGACAGCGTGGTCACGTACGGGCTGATCGGAATCCGGCCGCCCAGGGCAAGCATGATCCCGCCCACCGTGGCAGTCACCGCGAAGGCCACGCTGAGTGTCACCACCAGCCGGGGTGAGGACGTCACGCGCAGCGCCGCGGCCGCAGGGGTGATCAGCAACGCGAGCACCAGCAGTGCCCCCACTACCTGGATGGACAGCGCCACGCTGATTCCCAGCAGCACCATAAAGCCGATGCCCAGCGTCCGGACGGGCACACCGCGCGCTTCCGCCACCTCCGGGTCCACGCTGGCAAAAGTGAGCGGACGCCAGATCGCCACCAGCGCAATCATCACCACCAGGGCGGCCGTGGCCAGCACCTGGAGCTGGACGGTGTCCACAGACACGATCTGTCCCGTCAGGAGTCCGAACTTGTTTGAAGCCCGCCCCTCGTAAAGCGAGAGGAACAGGATGCCCAGGCCGAGGCCGAACGGCATGATCACGCCAATGATGGAATTCTTGTCCCGGGCGCGGACGCCCATCACTCCCAGGAGCAGCGCCGCGAGCACCGAACCGATGAGGGATCCGAAAACGATGTCTGCCCCGATGAGCAGCGCAAAGGCTGCGCCGGCGAAGGATAGCTCGGAGATTCCGTGGACCGCGAAAGCGAGGTCGCGCTTCATCACGAAGGTGCCCATGAGGCCGCCCAGGAGGCCGAGCAGCGCGCCAGCCCAGATGGAGTTCTGCACCAGGGCCAGGAGCTCGCCGTAGTTCTCGAAATTGAAAATGGCTCGCAGGATGCTGTCGAAATCCATTTAGCCCGCCTCCCCTGCCACGGAGTGTGCGTCCTCGTGGTGGTGCGTTGCGGCCTCGGGCAGCCCCACCACGATCATCCGGCCGTTGGCGTGGATCACTTCCACCCGGCTGCCGTAGAGGTCGGAGAGCACCTCGGTAGTCATCACTTCGGACGGCGTGCCCACCCGGAACCGTCCGCCGGCAAGGTAGAGGACGCGGTCCACGTAATCGATGATCGGGTTGATCTCGTGCGTCACGAAGACCACGGCGCTGTCCTGGCTGCGGCACTGCTTGTTGATCAGTGCGCTCACAGCCTGCTGATGTTGGAGGTCCAAAGAGAGCAGCGGCTCGTCGCACAGGAGGACCTGCGGATCCGCGGCCAGCGACTGGGCCACCCTGAGCCGCTGTTGTTCACCGCCGGAGAGCTGACCCACCGGCACCTTGGCATACTCCGTGGCGCCTACAAGGTCCAGCAGTTCATCGATCCGGCGGTTGGTTTTGGCGGCACCCACCCGCAGGCCCCAGCGGTGGCCGTCAACGCCCAGGCCCACAAGGTCCCGGGCGCGCAGGGGCGTGTCCGGTGCGAATGATTTCTGCTGCGGAATGTAGCCGATCAGGTTGCTGCCCCGTTCCACCGGTCGGCCACCCAAGGTCGCGGACCCGGAATGGAGCTCCTGGAGTCCCAGCAGGACCTTCAGGAACGTGGTCTTTCCGCTGCCGTTCGGGCCGAGGACGGCAAAGAACTCGCCGGGATTGATGTCGAGGTCCAGGTCCTCCCAGAGCGTCCGTTTGCCGAACTTCAGGGTGGCTCCGCGGAGGCTCACTACCGGTTTCAACGTTCTATATCCTCGATTCATGCGGGGCGAAGCGCCCCCACCATCTTAGGACGGCCCGCCCAAGGATGGTTCAATCCGGCACGGTCCGCTGCCGGCGGTCCAGTTGCGGCGTTTTGCCAGCGGTCAAGTTGCGGCAGGCTACTTGACCAGCGCCTGCTTGATGCTGTCCACGTTGGCGGTCATCCACTGAACGTAGGTCTTCCCGTCGGGAAGGGTTTCACTGAAGTCCAGCACCGGAACCCCTGCTCCCTCGGCCGCCTTCTTGAGGGCCTGCGTCTGCGGGCCTTCGGTCTGCGTGTTGTACGCCAGGAACTTGATGTCCTTTGAACCGGCCAGTTCCGTGGCTTCCTTGAGCGCCGCGGGCGGCACATCGGAGCCTTCCTCGATCGCGGCCGTATAGTCGGCCGGCGTTTTGTTCACCAGGCCGGCGGCTTCGAGCAGGTAGAGGGGTACAGGTTCCGTGACGGCCACGGGCGCCTGGGCGGACGTCGCCGTGAGGCCGGTGACCTGCGCGTTGAGCCCGGAAATCTCCTGCTTGAACGCGGCGGCATTGGCCTGGAAGGTCTGGGCCGAGGCCGGCTCCAGCGCTGCGAGTTTGGCCTCAACGGCATCGGCCAGCTTGGTCATGGCGCCGAGGCTGTACCAAACATGTTCGTTGAAGGCGCCGTGGTCATGGGAGTGACCGTGCTCGTCGGCCTCGGCTGTGGAACCGGCGGCCGGCTCCTCCTCGGGGGCAAGCCCGGACACCTCAACGGCGTTGATGATGTTGTCATGGCCAAGGTTGCTGTCATCGGCAAGCTTGTGGATGAAGTCGTCATAGCCGCCACCGTTTTCAACGACCAGCTTGGCTTTGGAGACCGCCAGTTTGTCCTGGGTGGTGGCCTCGTAGGAATGCGGATCCTGGCTGGCCTTGGTGATGAGTGCCTTGACATTGACCTTGTCCCCGCCGATTTCGCGGACGATGTCCCCGTAGACGTTCGTAGAGGTGACCACCTCGATGGCGCCGGAACCCTCCTGCTGGCTGCCCGCCGTCGTACTGCAGGCTGACAGCAGCATGCTCAGGCCGGCAAGGGCGGTGACGGAAAGGACGGCTGAACGGCGCACGGAAGGACCTCGGATCTGGTTGTTAGGACTTGCTACATGAGAATCAGGAGCATTAGCAACAAGACGAGTGTAGCCCTAAATGGGAATGATTCCTATTTAGGGCTACACCGGTCAAGCGCGGGCGCTGCCGGCGGCTACTCTCCGTCCGGCTGACCCAGCCGGCGGATACCCTTCGCCTGCGTCGCATCGCGGATCTCGCCGACCAGCTGCTCGATCACGTCTTCCAGGAACAGCACGCCCCGGGTGTTCCCGTCGGGCCCGATGACGCGCGCCAGGTGCGAACCGGTGCGCTGCATCACGGACATCGCTTTTTCGATCTCGTCGTCCATGGACAGGTTCGCCAGCGACCTGATCCGGCTTTCCGCAATCGGATGCTCGTAGTCGCCTTCCGGAATGGACAGCACATCCTTGATGTGGAGGTATCCCGAGAGCATGCCGTCCTCATCCATCATCGGGAAGCGGGAGAACCCGGTGCGGCTCACAGCCTTTTCGAACTCAACCGGCGTGGTGGCCGCTTTCATCATGACCAGCTTGTCCAGCGGGACCATGATGTGGGAGGCCGTATGTTCCGAGAATTCCAATGCACCCGTGATCAGTCCGGCATCATCGTCCACCAGCCCGTGCCGGGTGGATTCCTGCACGATCGACTGGACTTCCTCCAGCGTGAACGAGGAGTTGACCTCATCCTTGGGTTCGATCCGCATGGCGCGGAGGATGTGGTTTGCGGACCAGTTGAGGGCCACAATGGCCGGATTCACGAGCCGCGCAATGAACATGAGCGGCGGCGCCAGCAACAGGGCCGCCTTGTCCGCGACGGAAACCGAAATGTTCTTCGGCACCATCTCGCCGAAGGTCACATGCAGGAAGGTCACCACGAGGAGCGCCACGGCGAACGCCACGACATCGGCGATTTCCATCGGCAGGCCCACTGCTTCCAGAGGCGCCGCCATCAGGTGGTGGATCGCCGGTTCAGCCACCTGCAGGATGAGCAGGGAACAGACCGTGATGCCCAGCTGTGCACAGGCCAGCATCAGCGAGACATTTTCCATGGCCCGCAGCGTGGTCTGGGCCCGCATGGACCCGGCTTCCGCCAGCGGCTCGATCTGGCTCCGGCGCGCCGACATCACGGCGAACTCCGCAGCCACGAAAAAGGCGTTGCCGATCAGGAGGATGACGAGCCACAGGATTCCTACCCAGTCGCTCATACGGTGCCTCCCTTGCCGGCAACATGCTCTTCGCCGTGGACAGGAGATGGCTTGAAACAGATCCGGTCGATCCGGCGGCCCTCCATGCGGGTCACGCTCAGTGTTCCGCCTCCGACGTCGACCCTGTCCCCCACCACCGCGATCCGGCCGAGCTGGCTCATGACATAGCCGCCGACCGTCTCGTAGGCGGACTCATCGGGAACTGTCAGGCCGGGAATCTGTTCCGAGAGCTCGTCCGGGCGCAGCAGCCCCGGGAAGTACCAGTCACCCGAAGCGCTCTGGAGGAGCCCGGGCCTGACTTTGTCGTGTTCATCCGCGACTTCGCCGACGATTTCCTCGACGAGGTCTTCCAGAGTGGCAATGCCGGCCGTGCCGCCGTATTCGTCCAGCACGACGGCGAGCTGCAGGTTTCCTTCCCGCAGTTCAGCCAGGAGTGCATCCAGGTGGATGGTTTCGGGCACCCTCAGCACATCCGTCATGATGGCGCCGGCTTCGAGGTTGGCGCGCCGGTCCCAGGGCACGGCAATTGCTTTCTTGACGTGAACCAGGCCGCGGATGTCGTCCGCGGACTCGCCGATGATCGGGAAACGCGAATACCCCGTGCGCTTCGCGGCGTCCACAATGTCCGACACCGGCTGTTCGGCCGCGATGGTCTCCACCCTGATCCTGGGCGTCATAACGTCCGCGGCCGTGCGGCCGGAGAACTTGAGCGTCCGGTCGATGAAGTTGGCCGTGCCGGCGTCGAGCGTTCCCATGGCGGCCGAGCGCCGCACCAGGGAGGCCAGTTCGGCCGGTGTCCGCGCCCCCGAAATCTCTTCCTTGGCTTCGAGTCCGAAGACGTTCAGCACCTTGTTGGAGAATCCGTTGAGCACGACGATGGCCGGTTTGAAGATCGCGGTGAACACCAGCTGCGGGCGCGCCACTGCCTTGCCGATGGGCAGCGAGAGCGCAATGGCCATGTTCTTGGGGACCAGTTCGCCGATCAGCATCGACAGCAGGGTGGCGATGGTCATGGCGAGCACCAGGGATACTGACGCCGCTGCCGCCTCGGGAACGCCGGCCGCGGCCAGCGGACCTTCCAGCAGCTGTCCGACGGATGGCTCCATAACGTAGCCGGTCAGCAGGGTGGTCAGGGTAATGCCCAGCTGGCAGCTGGAAAGCTGGGTCGATAGCGATTTGAGGCACTTGAGCAGCGGCACGGCCGCGGCGTCGCCGTTGTCCACGGCCCGCTGGACCGTGGCCTGGTCAAGGGCGACGAGGGAAAACTCGACGGCGACGAAGAAGCCCGTGCCAAGGATGAGCAGGAGGCCTGCTCCAAGCAAAAACCATTCCATCAGCGGCTGGCCTCCGGATGTCCGGCGAGCAGATGTCCCTTCCCGGGATCAGTGGGCGCCGGGGATCCACAGGGCAAAGAGTGGAAGGTGTTGCCGGGGAAACTGGCCGGCGGAGGATGGTCGGCCGGTGCCGACCCTGTTTCCTGAAAGGCTGCGGCGGAGTGAACTGCTGCAGAGTGATGGGCGCGTGAACGGGGTTTGCCGGCTCTGTGGGTGTGCTGCGGGGAGCTGGTGTTCCTGCTCCGCTGACAGCCCCCAGGCCGGCACCTAGATTTACTGTCCATAAGAGTTTCAGTCTACAGGAGCAGCCACGGCGTACCGGTGCGGCGGCCGGCAGCCGCCGCCGCGCCAACGCCCGCACCCCTCACCAGCTTTGCGGAACGGGCCGGCCTTCCTCGTAGCCGGCTGCAGACTGGATTCCGGCAACGGCACGCTCGCGGAAGCCGGCGAGGTCGGCGGCGCCGGCATAGCTCATGGAACTGCGAAGTCCGGCGGTGATCATGTCCACGAGGTCCTCCACACCCGGCCGGGCGGGGTCCAGATACATGCGCGACGTGGATATGCCTTCTTCGAAGAGCGCCTTCCGATCCTTTTCGAAGGCGCCTTCACGCTGGTTGCGGTTCTGCACTGCCCTGGCCGACGCCATGCCGAAGCTCTCCTTATATAAACGGCCGTTCACATCCGGTTGCAGATCCCCCGGGCTTTCGTGGGTTCCTGCGAACCACGAGCCGATCATCACCTGGCTTGCCCCTGCCGCCAGTGCCAGGGCAACGTCACGCGGGTAACGCACGCCGCCGTCAGCCCAGATCCGCCCTCCCGCGGCGCGCGCCGCAGCCGCGCACTCAAGCACGGCGGACAGTTGGGGTCGACCGACCGCGGTCATCATGCGGGTGGTGCACATGGCGCCCGGGCCAACGCCCACCTTGACGATGTTCGCGCCGGCGTGGATCAGCTCGCGGGTGGCATCCGCGGTCACGACGTTGCCGGCCACGAGGGGAACGGAGGGGTCCAGGCTGCGGACGGCCGCCAGGGCGTCGAACATCTTCTGCTGGTGCCCGTGGGCCGTATCGATGACGAGTACGTCCACTCCGGCGGCCAGGAGTTCCGCTGCCCGGCCCGCCACGTCACCGTTGATTCCGACGGCGGCAGCCACCTTGAGGTTCCCCTCCGCATCCAGCAGCGGCCGGTAGATGGTGGAACGGAGCGCGCCCTTGCGGGTGAGGACCCCGGCGAGGGAACTGCCCAGCTGAACGGGCGCGAAGTCCGTACCCGCGGAGTCCATGGCGGCAAAAGCAGCACGGAGCGAGGCATCACGGGCGGCCGGGCCTGTTCCTGCCCTGTCCGCGGTGCCGGCACCGGCGCCGAAATCGGCGGCGTCGAAATCGGCGGCGTCGAGCACCAGGGACTGCCGCATCACGGACGCGAGGGAGGCAAAACGGTCCTGCCCCTCGCAGTCCGCCGCCCGGACCACTCCGGCAACCTTGCCGGCGTCGTCCACCACCACTACTGCCCCGTGCGGCCGCTTGCCCATCAGGTGGAGGGCGTCAATGACGGTTTCCGAGGCCATCAGGCTCACCGGAGTTTCGAATACCGTGTGGCGGGACTTGATCCAGGCTGTGACGTCCCGAAGCACCTCCAGCGGAACGTCCTGCGGCAGGACCGCCAGCCCGCCGCGGCGGGCCATCGTCTCGGCCATCCGCTTTCCGGTCACGGCCGTCATGTTGGCCACCACCAGCGGGATGGACGAGCCGGTGCCGTCGTCGGCTGCAAGGTCCACATCCAGCCGTGACGTCACGTCCGAACGCGAGGGCACCAGGAAGGCATCCGAATAAGTCAGGTCGGTGGACGGTTCACTCAGAAAACGCACGTCTGCTCCTCATCGAAAAGGGGTTCTCCCTGCGAGTCTAGGCGAGGGCGCACCCCCAGAGGGACGATGCCGGGGACGGCTCCGGAGGCTTATTCCCGCAATAGTTTCGCCGCTACATGATTTGGGTCACCCTTATTGGCAGTTAACCAAGAATCGTCACTAGACTGGCAAAGGTCTGGGTTCACAGGACGCAGAAACTGGTTCGATTGTTGTGCTGAGGCACCGAAGGCGACCAGAGGGAAATCAAACTCATGGAAGAGGCGTATTTCAAGTGCCAGAGCAGCCTAGCCACCGTCTACCAGAGGAATTTGGCGGAAACGAGTGGCTCGTTGACGAACTGTACGAGCGTTACCAGCAGGACAAGAACACGGTTGATGCCAAGTGGTGGCCGCTGTTCGAATCCTTCGACGCCGGTGACAGCTCGTCTTCCAACGGGACCTCGGGGGCACCGGCGCCCGCCGACCCCGCAACTCGCGAACTTCCAGTTGTAGCCCCCGCTGCGGCAGCACCGGCAGCGTCGCCGGCAGCCCCTGCCAAGCCGGCTGCTCCTGCCCAGCCCGCCGCTGCCCAGCCGCAGGCGGCCCCGGCAAAGAAAGCTCCTGCCACTATTGCCCGCGACGGCGCAAAGAAGCCCGAGTCCGCAGGCACCTCGCCGATCCCGGCACAGCTGCCCAAGAACATCAAGGCCCCCACGGCACCCGAAGAGGACGTCGTCTCCGTCCTCCGCGGGCCGGCGAAGGCCATCGCCTCCAACATGGTCACCAGCCTGGAGGTTCCCACCGCCACGAGCGTCCGGGCCATCCCTGCCAAGCTGCTGATCGACAACCGCGTGGTCATCAACTCCAACCTGGCCCGTGCCCGCGGCGGCAAGGTCTCCTTCACGCACCTGATCGGCTATGCCGTCATCCGTGCGCTGTCCCAGTTCCCCTCCATGAACGTCTACTACGACGAAGTGGACGGCAAGCCCGTAGCGGTCCAGCCGGCACACGTGAACTTCGGCATCGCCATCGACATGCCCAAGCCGGACGGCACCCGCCTGCTGATGGTGCCGAACATCAAGAAGGCGGAGACCCTCAACTTCTCCGAGTTCTGGCACACCTACGAGGACCTGATCAAGCGCGCCCGCAACGGCAAGCTGACCGCGGATGACCACTCGGGCACCACCGTGTCCCTGACCAACCCGGGCGGGATCGGCACCGTGCACTCGGTGCCGCGCCTCTCCAAGGGTCAGGCGGCCATCATCGGCGTCGGCGCACTCGATTACCCGGCCGAGTTCCAGGGCGCCAGCGAGAAGATCATTGCGCACAACGCCATCAGCAAGGTCCTCACGCTGACCTCCACCTACGACCACCGCGTCATCCAGGGTGCCGGCAGCGGCGAATTCCTGAAGCTCGTGCACCAGCTCCTGCTGGGCGCGCAGAACTTCTATGACGAGATCTTCGAGTCCCTGCGCATCCCGTACGAACCCGTGCGCTGGAGCCCGGACCTGCAGGTTGACCCCGCCGACCAGATCAACAAGGTCGCCCGGATCCAGCAGCTCATCCACTCCTACCGTGTCCGCGGCCACCTCATGGCGGACACCGATCCCCTGGAGTACGTCCAGCGCAAGCACCCTGACCTGGACGTCCTCACCTACGGACTGACCCTGTGGGACCTGGACCGCGAGTGGCCCACCGGCGGCTTCGGCGGCAAGCCCATGCTCGCGTTCCGCGACATCCTGGGCGTGCTCCGCGATGCCTACTGCCGCACCACCGGCATCGAATACATGCACATCCAGGACCCGGCCGAACGCAAGTGGTTCCAGGACCAGCTGGAGCACCCGTACTCCAAGCCGAGCCGCGAAGAGCAGCTGCGCATCGTATCCAAGCTCAATGCCGCGGAAGCCTTCGAAACCTTCCTGCAGACCAAGTTCGTGGGCCAGAAGCGGTTCTCGCTGGAAGGCGGCGAATCGCTGATCCCGCTGCTGGACGCCATCATCTCCGATGCGGCCGACGACAACCTCGACGAAGTCGCAATCGGCATGGCCCACCGCGGCCGCCTGAACGTGCTCACCAACATCGCCGGCAAGACCTACGCACAGGTCTTCCGCGAATTCGAAGGCACCCAGGACCCGCGCTCCGTGCAGGGTTCCGGCGACGTCAAGTACCACCTCGGCACCGAGGGTACCTTCACGTCGGATAACGGCAAGGAGACCAAGGTCTACCTCGCGGCCAACCCCTCGCACCTCGAGGCCGTGGACTCGGTCCTCGAAGGCATCGTCCGCGCCAAGCAGGACCGCCTGGACCAGGGCGAGGCCTTCCCCGTGCTGCCCATCATGGTGCACGGTGACGCCGCCTTCGCAGGCCAGGGTGTGGTGGCGGAAACGCTCAACCTCTCCCAGCTGCGCGGCTACCGCACCGGCGGTACCATCCACGTGGTGGTCAACAACCAGGTCGGCTTCACCACCGCGCCGTCCTCGTCACGTTCCTCCACCTACTCCACGGACGTCGCCAAGATGATCCAGGCGCCGGTGTTCCACGTGAACGGCGACGACCCTGAGGCTGTGGTCCGCATCGGCCAGCTCGCCTACGAATTCCGCCAGCGTTTCCACAAGGATGTCGTCATCGACATGGTCTGCTACCGGCGCCGCGGGCACAACGAGGGCGATGACCCCTCGATGACCCAGCCGCTGATGTACAACCTGATCGAAGCCAAGCGTTCGGTGCGCAAGCTGTACACCGAATCGCTGATCGGCCGAGGCGACATCACTGAGGAAGAAGCCGAGCAGCTGCTCCGCGACTACCAGGAACGGCTGGAACGCGTCTTCGCAGAAACCCACGCGGCCCAGACCTCCCCGATCCCGATCATCACTGCGGATTCCGCTGCCGTGTCGGACATCGAACGGCCCATCGCCCAGCAGGCCGACTTCGGCATCAACGCACCGGCCTCCACCGCGATTTCCGCCGAAACCCTGGCGCGCATCGGCAAGGCACACGTTGAAATCCCCGAGGGCTTCACCGTCCACGCCAAGCTCAAGCAGCTGCTGGAAAAGCGGGAACAGATGTCACGCGAAGGCGGCATCGACTGGGGCTTTGGCGAGATCGCAGCCTTCGGCTCGCTCATCATGGAAGGCGTCCCCGTCCGGCTTGCCGGCCAGGACTCCCGCCGCGGCACCTTCGTGCAGCGCCACGCTGTGTTCCACGACCGCGCCAACGGCAACGAGTGGCTGCCCCTCGGCAACCTTTCCGATGACCAGGCCAAGCTCTGGATCTACGATTCCCTGCTGTCCGAATACGCCGCCATGGGCTTTGAGTACGGCTACTCGGTGGAGCGCCCTGACGCACTGGTCCTGTGGGAAGCGCAGTTCGGTGACTTCGTCAACGGTGCCCAGACCATCATCGATGAGTTCATCTCCTCGGCCGAGCAGAAGTGGGGCCAGCGGTCCTCGCTGGTGCTCATGCTGCCCCACGGCTACGAAGGCCAGGGTCCGGACCACTCGTCGGCACGGATCGAGCGCTTCCTGCAGATGTGCGCCGAAGAGAACATGATCGTGGCCAACCCCACGACGTCGGCCTCCCACTTCCACCTCCTGCGCCGCCAGGCGTACAGCCGGCCGCGGAAGCCGCTCATCATCTTCACGCCCAAGCAGCTGCTCCGCCTGAAGGCCGCAGCCTCGTCCGTGGAGGACTTCACGACGGGCGCTTTCCGGCCCGTCATCGGCGAGCACGAGCACCTGCAGGCAGACGCTGTCGAGCGTGTGCTGCTGGTCTCCGGCCGGCTGTACTACGATCTCCTGTCCACCCGGCAGAAGACCGGCGACAAGACCACCGCGATCGTCCGCGTCGAGCAGCTCTACCCGCTGCCCGCCGCTGAAATCGCTGCCGAGCTCGCCAAGTACCCGAACGCCGAAGTGGTGTGGGCACAGGACGAACCGGCCAACCAGGGTCCGTGGCCGTTCATGGGCCTGAACCTGCCCGAGGCACTGGACCGCAGGGTCAGGCTGGTTTCCCGTCCGGCCTCGGCCTCCACGGCCGCCGGTTCCATGAAGCGGCACGCCGCGGAGCAGGATGCCCTCCTTAAGCAGGCGTTCGCACGGAAGTAGCTTGAACGCTGCCCGGTCGGAGCTCGAAATTCACGACTCCGGCCGGGCAGCGCTGCTTAATGGAAGGGGCTGCCGTCAACAGACCGTCCGCCGCCGGAGTTGGCCGGGAGCCCGTTTCCATGGAACGCTGAATTTAGTTGCATATTGAGGTAAAGAGGTAGTCGTGGAAGACAGGAAGCTGCGGATTGCGGCTGTTGGAGATGAACTGTTGGCCGGCTTGGGCGATCCCCGGGCGCTGGGCTGGCTGGGCCGCGTGCTGGCCCGCACTCCGCAGGACGGCATCACCGTCGAGTGCTATGCCCTCCCCTGTCCGCAGGAAGGCACCGAAGGCCTGGCCGCACGGTGGCTTGACGAGGCGGGGCGTCGCTTCGGCAACAACCACGAAAACCGGCTCGTGATCGGGCTCAGCGGGCGCGACGTCGAGTTCGGGCTGTCCACGGCCCGCAGCCGGCTGAACCTCGCCAACATCCTGGACTCCGCATCGCAGAACAAAATCGAGGTCTTTGTGGTGGGCCCGCCGCCGTCGCTCGATCCGGCGCAAAACCGGCGGTTGGGTGAACTGAACACGGCGTTCGCGGACGTCACCACACGGCGCAAGCACCTCTACGTTGACACGTTTTCGCCGTTGCTCAACCACGAGCAGTGGCGCCAGGACCTCGCCGCCAACAGCGGCACACCGGGACAGGCCGGCTACGGACTGATGGCCTGGCTGGTGCTGCACCGCGGCTGGTTCCAGTGGCTCGGCATCGCCGCTCCGGAGTAAGAACCACATCCCTGCCGCGGCGCCGCGGGCAATTCGCTGCACCGCACCCGGTAAGGCTCGACACCTGAGTCGCGCCCGTGACCCAATGGCCCCATAGCGCCGTCGACAGAAGGTTGTGGGTCATGACCGCTCCCGGAAATTCCAAGGCCTCCTTTGCCCCCGCAGCCCTGGCCGTGGCACTGATGCTTGCCCTGGCAGGGTGCAGTCCGGGCCAGTCTCCGGTTCCGTCCAGCCCGGGGTCGGACTCAGCCCCAACGTCGCCGTCCAACGCCACCGGAGGTCCACCGACACCGTCATCGGGCGACAGTGCGCTGCACCCCTTTGACCAGGCCGCGCTTGAGCAGACCTTCAGCGAAGCTGCCCGCGAACTGCGCGTCCCCGGGGCAGTGATGTTGCTGCGGACCCCTGGCGGTAACCTCACGCGCACCTACGGCGTGCGAAGCATTGGCGGATCCGATCCGGTGACGCCGGAAGACCACGTCCGGATCGGCTCCATCACCAAGACATGGACCGCCACGGTCATCCTGCAGTTGGTCCAGGAAGGCAGGATCAAGCTCGATGACCCGGTGGCGGACTACCGCCCGGATGTACCGAACGGTGCCAGCATCACCATCGAGCAGCTACTGACGATGCGCAGCGGGCTCTACAACTACACGGAGGCCCAGGAAATAAACCAGGTCCTCGACTCGGATCCCGGGAAGACGTGGAACACCGACGAACTGCTCGCCGTTGCCTTCCGCAACCCGCCGTACTTTCCTCCCGGCGAGGGCTTCCACTATTCCAATACGAATACGGTGCTCCTAGGCCTGATCGCGGAAGCCCTGGACCGTAAACCGCTGGCAGCGTCCTTCCGCGACAGGCTGTTCACGCCGCTTGGCCTGACCGGATCCGTGTTTCCCGAGCGGGCGTCCAACGAGATTCCCGCCCCGCATCCGCAGGGGTACATGTTCGGGAATAACGTGCTGACCCTCGACGATCCGGCCCTCCCCGAGGACATGCAAAAGGCTGCCGCGGACGGGACGCTCCAGCCCACAGACCAGACAGCCATGAACCCGTCATGGGGCTGGGCCGCCGGGGCGGGAATCTCGACGGCGGAGGACCTGGCCACCTGGGCCGAGGCGCTAGGCGGCGGGAAGGTGCTCGGGCCCGACTTGCAGAAGTTGCGTTTGGACAGCCTCCAGCCGGTTAAGGCCGACGACCCGGGCGGCGCCCTTTACGGGCTGGGCATCGCAAAATTCGGCAACCTCTTCGGGCACACCGGTGAACTGCCGGGGTTCAACAGCTTCGCCGGCTATGACCCCGGGAACAAGGTCACCCTGATTGTCTGGACCAACCTGGCCCCAACGCCGGACGGCCGGGACCCGGCGACGGCCATCGCCCGCACCCTCATCGGGAAGCTCTACAGCTAACGGCTGTGGACTCTTGCTTTTGGCCAAGACGCGATATATCGTCAATTCATATTCACGATATATCGCAACTTGGAGGAACTGTGGACGACAACTCCTGGACCGTCACCGGTCCGCAGACCATCGACGTCGACGGCGTCAGGTCACTCAAACTCGGAATCATCCGGGGCCGGTTCGATGTGGTCACCCACGCCGAGGATGTCACGCGGATCGAAGTCTCCGAAATACACGGCGACCCGCTGACCGTGACGCTGGCCAACGGAAGGCTTGAGGTGCGCCACCAGCTTCAAGGCGCCCAGGGCTGGTTCAAGAACCTGATGGGAACAGTCCACAACAACAGCACCAACTCCATCGTGATCAGCATTGCGCTCCCGGCCGGAGTCGAAGTCGAAGCCGGTACCGTCAGCGGCGACGGCCTCGTCTCCGGGATCAGCGGGCACACCAGGCTGAATACCGTCTCAGGATCAGTCATGGCGGACGGCACGGCTGGCGAGCTCCACGTCAACACGGTCAGCGGCGAAGTCATCGCCCGGAACCACGACGGCGTCCTCACCGCCAAGAGCGTCTCCGGCGAAGTCACTGCCTCCGGCCGGTTCAGCAACATCCGCGCCAACACCGTGAGCGGCGACATGAGCTTTGACCTGCACGGCTTCACCCACGACTTCGGGGCGAATTCAGTGTCAGGCGACCTCACGGTCCGGGTGCCCCAGGACGTCGGCGTGGACATCGTGGCAAAGTCCGCCAGCGGCGCCGTGGTCATTGACGACCACAAATACGTCCAGCCCGGCGGCAAGGTCCAAACCATCGCCGGCCCGGATACGCAGCTTATGTTGGTCCGGACCAACTCCATCTCCGGCAAGACGTCCATCATCCACAGCGGGTCGCCCGCAGAAGCCGACTCGGGGGCCTAGATGCCTCCGGTCTTCGCCCATGGCGCACTGCGTCTCTATCTCCTCTCCCTGCTGGAGTCCGGCCCCAAACACGGCTACGAACTCATCAAGGCCCTCAGCGAGCGGTTCGGGGGAACCTACTCCCCCAGCGCCGGCACCATCTACCCGCGGCTCGGCAAGCTGGAGGAAGAGGGGCTAGTGGCCACGGAGTCCGCGGGGCGCCGCACCAACTACCGCATCACGCCCGCCGGGCTGGTGGAGCTCAACCGGCGAAGGGACGAACTCGCCGGAGTCGAAAATGATATTTCGGACTCCGTGCGCAGGCTGGCCGACAACCTGCGCGAGGACACCCGCGCCAATATGCGCGGACTCCGGGCCGATCTTGCCGCTACCGCGGAAGCTGCGAGGTCATCAGCACGTTCCGCCGCATTTCCCGACCGCGCCACCCGGCATGGCCCCGAAAGCGACCGAACGCTCAAAGAAGCGGAAATGCTGCTCCAGGCATTCAGGGACAGCCTCCGGGTTGAGCTTCGGGTTAGGGCCGGCTCCGCCCCCATCAGCGGCGTCACCCTGGAAACGATCCGAACGGTACTGGATCAGGCCCGGATATCCATCCGTAACTCGCTGAAGGCCGACAGTCACTGAGCCTGACTCGGTTCGCGGGCCGTCGCGTGATGTGGGAGACTTGAGGGCAGCTCTTTTGAGTACCAAGATTAAGGAGGCCAGCTATGAGCAAGCGAGCACGTAAACGTCGTGACCGTAAGCGTGGCGGCGCGAACCACGGGAAGCGCCCCAACGCCTAAACTACGGTTTGGAACATGAGCTTTAAAGCGAAGGGCCCCGGAAACCACATGGTTTCCGGGGCCCTTCGCTTTAACAATCCGGGGCGGGCTGCCGGAACTGACCTGGCGGCCACCCGGCAGTCGGACCGCCGACGGGGAGCTAAGCCTCCACGGGACGAATCGAGTGGATCCGGTCCAGGATCGCGTTTTTCAGGTTCTCCGGAGCGGCTTCCGTACAGGACCGCTTGACCACCTTGCGGATGACGCACTCGAGATCGTACTCCTCAAGGCACTCCGGGCAACCGTCCAGGTGATCCTTGATCTCGGCGATGTCGCTATGTGTCAGCGCACCGTCCAGGTATTCGTAAATACGTTGCATCCGGGCGTCGTCGCAATCGCCCAGTCCCTGGCAGTCGCTCATTTCCTGTTCTCCTGTTTTGTGCTTTCGGCCGCTGCGCCTGAATCGGTTGCGGCTTTGAAACCCCGCTCTGCGGCATAGTCCGCGAGCATGTCCCGCAGCATTTTCCGGCCGCGGTGGAGCCGGGACATCACGGTGCCGATGGGGGTGTTCATGATGTCCGAGATTTCCTTGTAGGCGAACCCCTCCACGTCAGCGAAGTACACCGCGAGCCGGAATTCTTCCGGGATCGCCTGCAGGGCCCGCTTCACATCGGAATCGGGAAGGTGGTCCAGCGCTTCGGCTTCCGCGGAGCGCAGACCCGTTGAGGTGTGCGACTCCGCCCGTGCCAGCTGCCAGTCCTCAATCGTGTCCGAGTTCGACTGCAGCGGCTCGCGCTGCCTTTTGCGGTACAGGTTGATGTACGTGTTCGTGAGGATCCGGTAGAGCCACGCCTTGAGGTTCGTGCCGGGCTTGTACTGGTGGAAGGCGGAGAAGGCTTTGGTGTACGCCTCCTGGACCAGGTCTTCTGCGTCAGCAGGGTTCCGCGCCATCCTCATGGCAGCGGAATAGAGCTGGTCGACGTACTGCATGGCGTCGCGTTCAAACCGCTGCCTGCGCTGCTCCGTGGTCTCGGACACCACGTCGACTTCCGCCTCCGCAGCGTCCGTCTCCTCAGCGTCTGTCTCCGCAGCTTGCGGCGCGCCGCCAGGGCGGACCGCAGCGTCCTTCGGGGGCTCACTGATGGTCTTGGCGTCGTTTCCGGCAGCCTCATATATGGCCGCAACGGCCGGGTCAATGGTGCTCATTGCCTTCAAGTCTACTGTGACGCGTCCGGCAGCTCCCGGCGGGAGTCCGCCGGCTTCGCCGTCGCCTCCGGGGAACTCCAACGGAGCGAGGACTTCCACGCTGTCCCTAACCAATGTCAAGCTCCATCTCCGCTCCGTGTCCTTACTGTGGGGGCCCTTGTTGTTAACGCCCCGCGCTGACGCTGGAGCGAGCAACCGCCCGGTGTCCGCAAACGTCCCAAGGCCGCGCCCATGCGCGGCCCCTGACTCCTTGGGACCTGCTTTTCACAACCACGTCCGGCGGGCAAATATTCCGCAAAAGTGCAAGACTAGAACCGGTTCCCCCGCAGAAGTTCCGCGGCTCGTCCACCCAGGAGGAAATTCATGTCCTTAGTCCGTTTTCTCGCCCGGCCCATGCTGGCTTCCAGTTTCGTCCTCGCCGGCCTGGACAAGCTCAAGAACGCGGATGACACTGCGACGCAGTTGTCCCCCCTGCTGCGGCGTGCGGCGGACACCCTCCCGTTCGCCACGAACGAAAAGGTGCTGGCCCGGGTCATCGGTGGCACCCAGGTGGGCGCCGGCGTGCTGTTCGCCCTGGGCAAGTCAGCCCGGCTCGCCGCCTCCGTGCTCGCGGTTATTTCAGTTCTGAATGCCTACGTCGAGTGGCGCAGCGCGGATATCACGTCCAAGGCAGCACGGGACGCACGCCGCACGCAGCTTCTCAAGAACGTCACGCTCACTGGCGGCGTGCTGCTGGCCTCCGTGGACACCGCCGGCACGCCGAGCCTGGCCTGGCGGGCCGAACACCTGGCCGCTGATGCCCGCAAAGGTGCCAGCCACCTGACGTCGGACGTTCGCAAGACCACCGGCAAGCAACTTAAGAAGGCCGACAAGGCCGTCCGCAAGGCCGTGGACCACGCAGTGAAAGCATAGGCACGAATGACAGGCACTGCCCCCACCACCCCGGCTCCCTCAGCACCCGCGGATGGAACCCACTGGCCCGCACCGTTCGCTGACACACCGGTAAACGCGACGGTTACCGTCCCGGGCTCCAAGTCGCTGACCAACAGGTACCTGGTCCTTGCTGCCCTGGCCGACGGCCCGTCACGCCTCCGTGCACCCCTGCATTCGCGCGACTCCGCGCTGATGATCCAGGCCCTGCGCCAGCTGGGAGCCGGTATCCGTGAGGTCCCGGGGGACGGCTCGTTCGGGCCCGACCTGGAGATCACGCCGCTCAGCCCGGACGCGGCGGCGGCCGGTACCGCGATCGACTGTGGCCTGGCCGGAACCGTGATGCGGTTTGTCCCCCCGGTGGCTGCGCTCCGCAACGGCGCCACCGTTTTCGACGGCGATCCGCACGCCCGCAAGCGGCCCATGGGCACCATCATCGAGGCACTGGCTGCACTCGGCGTTGAGGTCACTGCCGCCGACGGGACGAGGCCGACGTCGCTTCCCTTCGTAGTGGAAGGCACGGGCGAAGTGCGCGGCGGCCACCTGGTGATTGACGCGAGCGCATCATCGCAGTTCGTGTCGGCACTGCTCCTCGTGGGTGCGCGTTTCACCGAGGGCCTGCACCTGGAGCACGTCGGCAAGCCCGTGCCGAGCCTGGACCACATCAACATGACCGTGGCCGTTCTGCGCGAAGTCGGCGTGTCCGTCGACGATTCCGTCCCGAACCACTGGATCGTGGCACCCGGCTCCATCCGGGCGTTCGACCGCCGGATTGAGCAGGACCTGTCCAACGCCGGTCCCTTCCTCGCCGCGGCGCTGGCAACCGGCGGCACGGTCCGCATTCCCAACTGGCCGGCCCCCACCACACAGGTGGGCGATCTTTGGCGCAGCATCCTGGCAGAGATGGGTGCCGCTGTCACGCTGGAGAACGGGACACTCACCGTCACAGGCGGCCCCGAAATCAAGGGCGCGGACTTCGCCGACACCAGTGAACTGGCGCCCACAGTGGCCGCCTTGTGCGCGCTGGCCACCGGCCCCTCACGGCTCAGCGGCATAGCGCACCTCCGGGGCCATGAGACGGACAGGCTTGCCGCCCTCGTCACCGAAATCAACCGCCTGGGCGGTGATGCCGAGGAAACAGCCGATGGCCTGGTGATCCGGCCCGCGAAGCTCCACGGCGGCGTCGTCCACAGCTATGCTGACCACCGCATGGCCACGGCGGGGGCAATCCTGGGCCTCGCCGTCCACGGAGTCGAAGTCGAAGACATCGGCACCACATCCAAGACCATGCCGGACTTCCCGCAATTGTGGGAAGCCATGCTGACGCAGCTTGGCCGGCAGACGGAACAGGCCAGTGGGGCGTAGCACCGGTTCCTGGGACGAGTCCGATATCCGGATCCGCCCCAATAAGAAAGGCACCCGTCCCCGGACCAAGGACCGGCCCAGCCATGACGACGCCGTCACCGGTCGCATCATCACCGTGGACCGCGGCCGCTACACGGCTGTGGTGGGCGAGGATACCGGCAACGAACGCATTGTCATCGCGGCGCGGGCGCGCGAATTGCGGCGTTCGCCGGTGGTGGCCGGTGACTTCGTGTCCCTCGTCGGCGATGTCTCCGGCGAGCCGGACACCCTTGCCCGGCTCGTGAAGATCCAGGACCGCCACACTCTCCTGCGGCGCAGCGCCGATGACACCGACCCGATCGAACGGGCGGTGGTTGCGAATGCCGACCAGCTCGTGGTGGTCGTGGCCGCGGCCAATCCCGAACCGCGCACCGGTTTTATTGACCGCGCCCTGGTGGCGGCCTACGACGCCGGGATCGAGCCGCTGCTCCTCGTCACCAAGGCGGACGTCAAGGATCCCACCGAACTCCTGTCCAACTACCGGCACCTGGACTTCCCCGTGATCATCAGCAGGACCGCCGATGCGGCCGCCTCGGGAATCGATGCGCGCTCCGATGACGGGCTGTCCGCCCGGCTCGACAGCGACGCCGTGTCGCAGCTGCGCACCCACCTCGACGGAAAGGTGACGGTCATGCTTGGCCATTCCGGCGTGGGGAAGTCCACCATGGTCAACGCCCTGACCGGCGCAGAGCGCGCTACCGGAGGCGTCAACGCCGTCACCGGGCGGGGACGGCACACGTCGTCGTCGGCACTGGCCCTGCGGATCAGTGACGCGCCCGCCGGGAGCTGGATTATCGACACCCCGGGCATCCGGTCATTCGGCCTCGCCCACGTGGACCCGGACCGGATCCTCCGGTCCTTTCCCGATCTCGAACCCGGCACGGACGCCTGCGAACGCGGCTGCAAGCATGATTCCTCCGCCGTTAACTGCGGAGTGGACGCCTGGGTGTCCGAAGGGCACGCAGGGCCGTCCGGCGCAGCACGGCTGGCGTCACTGCGCCGTCTGCTCGGCACCGATCCCCGGATGGAAGCGCAGGAAGCCAAGGAACTCGGCATTGTTTCGTAGCGCCGTTTCGCCGCCTGTGCCAGGGGCCCCGCCGCGGGGCGGGTTCCCGGGCAGCACGGTGCAGGACGTGGCCTCCCAGCCAGCCGGCCGCAGAGACGGTAGTTTGGAAGCATGACCCAACCCGCTTCGAGCTACAACGATGACCTGCGCCTCGCCCATGTCCTGGCCGACTCTGTTGACTCCCAGACCATGAGCCGTTTCAAGGCGCTGGATCTTCAGATTGAAACCAAACCGGATCTTACCCCGGTCACGGATGCTGACAAGGCAGCTGAAGAATCCATCCGCGGACAGCTCTCGCGCTCCCGCCCGCGCGACGCCGTCCTCGGTGAAGAGTTCGGCAGTTCCGGGCATGGTTCCCGCCGCTGGATCATCGATCCGATCGACGGCACCAAAAACTTCGTCCGTGGTGTGCCTGTCTGGGCCACCCTGATTGCCCTCGTGGATGAGGGCGAACCCGTGGTTGGCCTGGTCAGCGCGCCGGCACTGGGCAAGCGCTGGTGGGCCGCGAAGGGCGCCGGCGCCTACATGGGGCGGTCCCTTGCTGCGGCCACGCGGCTGAAGGTCTCGAACGTGTCCGAGCTTTCGGACGCTTCACTCTCCTACTCGAGCCTGGGCGGCTGGAAGGAACGCGGCAACCTCAACGAGTTCCTCGGCCTCACCGAGGAGGTTTGGCGGACCCGCGCCTACGGCGACTTCTGGTCCTATTGCATGGTGGCCGAGGGATGCGTGGACATCGCCTGCGAGCCGGAGCTGAACCTCTACGACATGGCCGCGCTGGTGCCGATTGTCACCGAAGCGGGCGGCCGCTTCACGTCCTTGGAGGGAGTGGACGGCCCCTTCGGCGGAAACGCCCTGGCCACCAACTCGATCCTCCACTCCGAAGTCCTCAAACGGCTGAACCCGGACCTCGACGACCTCCTCTGACGCGTGCCCCGCACTGGAACACGGTGCGGACGCATGGACGGACTGCAGAATAAACGACGGCGGACACCCCTCCCAAGTGGGTGTCCGCCGTCGTTTATTCGGCCGGAACCCGCTTCTCCAGGCATGCGTAACAAACGGCTTAATAATTGGCGTGGCTTTCCCGCGGCGCCGCGAATGTCCTAATCTCGAAACAGGTCACGAGTGCCAGCGCGAAACCCCGGTTTGCTGGCCGGCAACCCTCCATTCGCGGTGGGGTGCCCCGGGTGACGACCAGGCCGGTCCGGAACGGACCCGGCAAGCGCGGATCCCCGGAGTGAGGGGTCCTTTACAGTGAGGTCCCCATGACTACTGCCACTTTCCCCGCAAACCCCGGAACCGCGTCCGCGACGGCCGCAGGCCTCCTGGACGAACGCTTCACCATTGCCAAGCGGCCGCTCTCGGCCGTCACCGGCGCCGAGATCCAGGCACCGCTGATCCAGGGGGGCCACGTCCGCTACGCGAACCTGGACTATGGAGCGTCCGCTCCGGCCCTGTCCGTCGTATCGGCCTACCTGAACGAAATCCTGCCGTACTACGCCAGCGTTCACCGCGGCGCCGGCTACGCCTCGCAGATCAGCACCTCAGTGTACGAAAACTCCCGGAACATTGTCCGCGCATTCGTCGGCGGCAGGACTGACGATTCCGTCATCTTCACCAGGAACACCACGGACTCCCTGAACCTGCTGGCGGGCTGCCTGCCCGTGGCGGACGGCCGCCACACCGGTGAGGTGCTGTATCTCGACATCGAACACCACGCCAACCTGCTCCCCTGGCAGGGCGTCCCGCACCGCAGCGTTGTTGCCGCTCCCACGCTGAGCGCCACGCTCGAGAACCTGCGCTCCGAGCTCAGCCAGGGCGACATCAGCCTGCTGGCCGTCACGGGAGCCTCCAACGTCACCGGTGAAATCCTCCCCGTCCGCGAGCTGGCCGCGCTGGCCCACGAACACGGCGCAAGGATCGTCGTGGACGCGGCGCAGCTGGCCCCGCACCGCCGCATCGACATCGCGGCGGACGACGTCGACTACCTCGCCTTCTCCGGCCACAAGCTGTACGCACCGTTCGGCTCGGGTGTCCTCGTGGGACGGCCGGACTGGCTCGACGCCGGCACGCCCCACCTTGCAGGCGGCGGAGCCGTCCGTGAGGCCCGGCTGGACTCCGTCAGCTGGGCCACCGGACCGGCCCGGCATGAGGGCGGGTCGCCCAACGTGCTGGGTGCAGCCACGCTGGCCCGCGCCACGCAGGTCATCGGTGCGCTGGACCAGGAGCTGTGGCACGCGCACGAGACCGCCATCAGGTCCTTCCTCGTTGAAGGCCTGCGGAGGATCGACGGCGTTACGGTCCACCAGATCTTCAGCGACACCGACCAGGCAACGGACACCATCGGCGTGGTCAACTTCTCGGTCGAGGGCTACGACGCGGGCCTCGTGGCCGCCTACCTGTCCGCGGAACACGGTGTTGGCCTCCGCGACGGCCGCTTCTGCGCCCACCCGCTGCTCAAGCGCTTGGGCCTTCCGTCCGGTTCGCTGCGGGCAAGCTTCGGCGTCGGATCCAGGCTGGAGGACGCCCAGCGCCTGCTGGCCGGCATCGAGGAACTCCGCCGGACCGGTCTCGGCTGGGACTACGTGGTGGACTCCGGACGCTGGGTGCCGGCCAACGACACCCGCAGCTACCCGGACTGGGCACCCAACACCCCCGGCACCGCGGGAGCCGCGCCCTGCACCGAAGACTAAGGGCCCGGCGTTTGCGGTAAATTCGAGGGGTAAGTAATCCAGCCTGCCCGAAGGAGACTGCACGTGGCACGGGGAGGCCCCAAACTGCACCACCGCCGCCGGTACGAACTCGGACAGAGCTTCCAGGACGGCGGTGAGCATTATGACCGTGTCCGTCCGGGTTATCCTGCCGATTCGGCGGACTGGCTGATCCGAAGCGCCGGCGGGACAGCCGGGGCCGCCAACGCCGCTGACATTGGAGCCGGGACGGGCAAATTCACTGCCTTGCTGGTGCAGCGTGGTCTCACGGTCTCCGCCGTGGACCCCTCGCCGGACATGCTCGCCCAGCTGCGGCTTGCGCTGCCGGGAGTTCCCGCGGCGGAGGGCACCGCAGAGGCGACCGGACTCGCGGACGGTGCGTTCGACGTCGTAAGCGTTGCCCAGGCGTGGCACTGGTGCGATCCGCTCCTTGCGAGCACGGAACTTTCCCGCATCCTCCGCCCCGGCGGCGTGCTGGGGCTGGTCTGGAACCAGTTGGATACGTCGGTCCCGTGGGTTCACCGGCTCTCCCGGATCATGCATGCCGGGGATGTGCACAAGCCGGACTTCCGTCCCGCGATCGGGCCGGAGTTCACCGGGCTTGAGAGCCACCTGACACGCTGGGAAGACCCGGTGACCTCCGGGGACATTGTGGAATTGGCGAAGTCCCGCAGCTATTACCTTGCCGCCAGCGAAGGCACCAGGGCCAAAGTCCGGGACAACCTGGACTGGTACCTGCATGAGCATCTGGCGCACTCGCGCGGCGACGTCGTCGGACTCCCCTACCTGACCCAGACCTGGCGGGCGTTCAAAGCATGAGTCCTGCAGACAAAGCGGTAGGCTAGGACCCGTGAAGACCAGCGCGCCCTCCTCCTCTATTGAGGACTACGTCAAGGTCATCTACTCCTTCACGGAGTGGCAGGACAAAGCCATCACCTCCTCGCAGCTTGCACAGCGGCTCGGGGTCGCCAACTCCTCGGTCTCGGAAATGGTCCGCAAGCTCAAGGACCAGGGCCTGGTTGACCACAAGCCGTACAGCGCCATCACGCTCACGGCCGACGGCATCCGGCTGGCGCTGTCCATGGTCCGGCGTCATCGGCTCATCGAGACCTACCTCGTCCAGGAACTGGGCTACAGCTGGGACGAGGTCCACGACGAAGCGGAGCTCCTGGAACACGCCGTCTCCGACACCTTCATCGAGCGGATGGCCGGCAAGCTCGGCAATCCGCTCCGCGACCCGCACGGCGATCCCATCCCCGCAGCGGACGGCACCGTCCGCATGCCCCGCGCCCACCGTATGAGCGAACTCGACGAGGGCCACACAGGCCGGATCACCAGGATCAGCGACGAAAACCCCGATCTCCTGCGCTATCTGTCCGCCGAGAAGATCGATCTCGATGCAGACATAGAAGTACTCGGCCGGAAACCCTTCGGCGGTGCCCTCGTCGTCCGGATCGGCCCGCCGGGCGCCGACCGCGAATTCGATCTTGCCGACGAGGTTTCGTCAGCACTGTGGGTGCACAGCGACACGGGCCATGCCGGATGCCGGCTTGCGGACGCCTGAACGCGTGCCGCCTGTAACGGTGCGGCCTGAATGAAGGGTGTCGCGGGCCCGGGCTGGCGCGCCTGGACGGCGGTGGCCGTCGGGGCGCTCGTTGGGACAGAGCTCCGCTACGGCCTGGGCGTGGTCATCCCGGAAACCGCCGGAGCGGTCCCCTGGACCACCCTGGCCATCAACGTCAGCGGCAGCTTCGTCCTCGCGGCCCTCACCACGCTCTGGATCGCACGGCCGACGACGGCGTTCTGGCTGAGGGCCGGAATCGGGCCGGGGCTCCTGGGATCCTTCACCACCTTCTCGGCGGTGGTCTTCTCCGTTGACCAGCAGGCACGTTCCGGCCTACACACGCCATGGCTGATCTATCTCGGGCTCTCGCTGGTCCTGGGGCTTGGTGCGGCCGCTGCGGGCTGGAAGGCCGGCAAGGCATTGAGTGACCGGACCGGAGGAGCCTCATGACAGCTGTGCTGGTGGGTATTTTTGGCGTTGCCGGGGCCTTGCTCAGGTTTTCCATCGACACCTGGTTCGCGCACCGCACCGGCACGCGCCGGCACTGGCCCTGGGCAACGCTGCTGGTCAATGTCACCGGGTCACTCATCATCGGCCTTTCCGTGGGCGTCAGCGGACGGCTGGGGCTCGACGAGGAATGGCATGCCGCGGTCGCCACGGGTCTCGCGGGCGGCCTGACGACGTTCAGCTCCTGGACCACTGCAACCATCCGGCTTGTCAGTGAAGGGCGGTACCCGGCGGCGGCGCTGAACGTGGCTGTCAATCTCGTCGCAGGGCTCTCCGCGGCGGCGGCAGGCATAGTCCTCGCGGGCTGACAGGCCCGCGGCTTTCCAACCGACGCCAGCCAGCGCCCTGCGGTCTGAATATGTGAATCTCGAGGGGTCCTGCATCCCGTATCGTTAAACGATGGTTACGCGACGTGAAGCAGCTCAGATCCTTGATATTCCACTGGAAATGGCACACCGTCACGGTATCCCTGCCAGGCTGTCGGATGCCGAGCTGTCCGAGCTCCTGGACAATCCCCCGGCCTGGCTCGTCCAGTCCAAGGCCAACCGGACCGGCAAGCGCCCTGTCTGGGTCCAGCTGACCTGTGCCGTCTGCGGCTTCTCGGAAGCCGCCCGGCCCAAGAAATGGTGGCCGCCGTTCACGTACGTGTGCTGCGCCCATCACGCCCTCGATGACCTCCCGCCGGTCCTGCCGGGCCTGGTTCGCAGCGAGTATGAGGGGATCGGCAGCCGGTTCGTCGGCATTGTTGACGTTGAAGTCCCCGCTTCCTGACGGCCGGCGCCCGGGCGGTGCCCGCCTGACCGCGTGAATCGGGCAGGGCCCGAAGCCGGCGTTGGTGCCAGTTTCATTCACGACAAAACAGGCGTACCTTACAAACACGGGGCCTATTCAGGGCCCCGACGTTAGGGAGGGCGACATGCCTGACAAATCGCCGCACCGGCAGGTCACCAAGAAGTCGGACAAGACCATCAAGCAAAAAAGGGCCGAAAAGAAGTCCAAGCATGAGGTGGACGCCCACGTGGACCCTGTAGCGCACATCAAGAAGCGCTGACGCGCCGCAGCCACGGCTGGCCGCTGGCGGACGCAGGAACGGTGCCGAAACACAAAAGGCCGGAAGCTTTCGCTTCCGGCCTTTTGCACGGGGTGGAACGGCGTTGCCGCCGTCCCGATGGTGGAGATGGGGGGAATTGAACCCCCGTCCGATGTCGTGTTGTCAGGGCTTCTCCGGGCGCAGTTCGCGTCGGATTTTCTCGGCCCCAGCTATCCTGCGAACAGGTAGCTGATCCGGGCCCAGTCATTTAAGAGTCCCGTTCACCCCAATGACGAGGGTAAACAGCAGTGGCTATCTTAATGACGCCAGGATCCGGGACGATAGCATTCCCGGGCTGACGGACTGTCTTACTGCTTAGGCAGCGAGAGCGAAGTCAGTGCGCGTTTGTTTGGCACTTATTGTTTTGCAGACAGCGTTTACGAGATAATTCTGCATCCTCGGCCCGCTTCACCTGTCGCGACTAACATCGTCGAAACCGATCATCCCCGTATTTTGTTATCAAACCGGTCCGGACCCTTGCAGAACCTTTCATGGGTTCCGCGCCGTTCCTTCCCGGACTACCAATCATAACGCACTGCCGCGCGGAATCATTCCCGGCAGCAACCTGCGTGTTGCGGACGGCGGCTGCTTTCGCGCCGCTGGCCGGGAGGTCAGCCGCGGTTGCGTTCGCGCATGACCCGCAGCGCCTCGCGCTTGTCCTGCTGTTCGCGGAGCGTCTGCCGCTTGTCGTATTCCTTTTTACCGCGGGCGACGCCGATCTCCACCTTCGCCCGGCCGTCCAGGAAATACAGCTGGAGAGGGACGATGGTGAAGCCGGATTCACGGATCTTGTGCGAGATCTTGGTCAGTTCCTCGCGGTGGAGCAGCAGTTTGCGCCGCCTGCGGGCGGAGTGATTCGTCCAGCTTCCCTGGTTGTATTCGGGGATGTGGATACCCTCCATCCACAGCTCGTCATTGTAGAACGTGCAGAACCCGTCCACCATGGAGGCATGGCCCTCGCGGAGGGACTTGACTTCCGTCCCCATCAGGGCGATGCCGGCCTCATAGGTGTCGAGGACATGGTAGTCGTGCCGGGCCTTCCGGTTGGTGGCCACTACCTTACGGCCACTTTCTTTCGGCACGGTGGAACTCCTCAGCTCTTGGTCTTGATGGATGCCCCGGCCGCGGCGGCTCGAAGCTACTTAATTCTACGGCAGGCGCGGGGCATGCCGTTTGACCCGGTCACTACCCTGTACCCAGGGCCCGGCGCCCAGGGTCTGTCAGAGCAGGATCATGGGATCTACGGCCTTGCCGTTGAGCCACGTCTCGAAGTGCGAATGGCAGCCGGTTGAGTTGCCGGTCGTTCCTGAGTAGGCGATGAGCTGGCCCTGGCTGACCTGTTGGCCCATCGAAACCACCACGCTGCTGTTGTGGTAGTAGATGGTGGTCAACGAGTTGCCTTGGACAACGCCGTGGGAAATCTTGACGTTGTTGCCGCCGCCGTCGTTGCTCCATCCGGCTGACACGATGGTGCCGGCCGCAGGGGCGTAGACAGGGGTGCCGCAGCTGGCGCCGAAGTCGATTCCGGTGTGCATGTATCCGCCGGAGCCGTAGAAGTCCACGGTGCCGGGCGGCGTCGCGCGCCAGCCGAATCCCGAGGTGATGGGGACGTCGGACGAGAACGGGTGCCGCAGCCCGAAGGCTGAGGGCGGCCCGATCTGCGGGACGTACGGCTGGGCTGCCTGGCCGGCTGCCCTTGCCGCGGCGGCGGCAGCCTCGGCAATGCGGCGCTGTTCCGCTTCCCAGGCTTCCCGGAGTTTCCGGTCGCGCTCCACGATCTCGGAGGCTACTGCATCCTGCGCCGCCTGGACCTTGGAGAGCTGGCTCTGGATACCGGGCTTGGCTGCCTGCAGCTCGTTGTTGAGGCGGGTGGTGTCAGCGATGAGCTTGTCCACCTGTTCCTTCTTGGCGGCAGCCTCGTCGCGGGCTGCCTTCTCCCGGGCCAGGGCGGCGTCCGCCTTGGCTTTGAGGTCCTTGATCTCCGCCTCAACGGCTTGCAGGCGGGCCTGCGAATTGACGTTGGTGGCATTCTGCTGTGACAGCTTGTCCATGGCGGAGTTCTGGCTGCGCATGGCCTGGTCCGCGAGGTCGATGGTGTCCGTCAGGCTTCCGCCGCTCTTGGATCCAAAGAAGAGCGTGAGGTTCGACGGAACGCCCCCGGATTTGTAGGCCTGGGTGGCAATCTGGCCGATGAGTTTCTTGGTGTCGGCGATCTTCTGCTTGTCGGTTTCAAGCTGCTGGGTGATCTTGGCCTTGTTCTGCTGTGCAAGATCCACACGGGCGGCGAGGGCCTCGACTTCCTTGACTGCACTCGCAACCCGGCCTTGTGCCTCGAGCAGCGCCTGCTGCGCGGCAGGGAGCTGCCCTTGGTAGATCACCAGGTCGCCTGCAGCCTTGGCAATCTTGGCGTCCACGAACTCAAGGGACTGCTGTACGCGGGCGGCCTCGGCTTCCAGAGCGGCCTGCTTGTCCTCAAGCTCGTCTGCGAAGGCCACGGGTGTCGAGGCACCCAGGCTCGCGGCCAGAAATAGCGCCAGGACGGCACTGATCATGCGGCTGCCCCGTCCCGCGGTCCGGAACCGGCGGGCCTTGCGGTCCATAGCTGTCATCATCATTCCTTCGTTGGTAGCCACAGCCTAGACCCGCAAATATCTACGTAAGGTCAAGAGAGACGAAATTCCAGCCAAGGTTGCGCCAAGGGCGAGCAGCGCCGGGGCCAGGAGCAGCGTCTGCGCCGGCGAGATGAATGCCGTGTCCGGATACTGCTTGGACATGTACTCGCCAAGGAAGAAGTGGGCCACGGCCCAGAGGGTGCCGGAAGCCAGCGCCGCTCCAATCACGGCGGCGATGACGCCTTCGAGAATGAACGGCAGCTGGATGACGATCTTGGAGGCGCCGACCAGCCGCATGATTCCGGTCTCCCGTCGCCTGCTGAACGCGGACAACCGGATGGTGGTGGCAATCAGCAGGATTGCGCAGACGATCATCACGCCGGCGATGATGACAGCCACCAGCGAGGCGGCGTTCATCACCGAAAAGAGCCGTTCCAGGACCTGGCGCTGGTCGATCACGGTTTCAACTCCGGGCTGTGACGCAAACGTCTCGCTGATGATCTGGTACTTTTCCGGATCCTTCATATTGATCCGGAAGGAGGCGGGCAGCTGGTCCGGGGTCACCGAGTCAACGATCGGTGAATTGGAGAACTGCTCCTTGAAGTGCTTGTACGCGTCGTCCTTGGATTCGAACTGGAAGTCGTTGATGTACTGGGACACGGCGGGCGATTCCAGGAGCGTGCGCAGGTTCTCCTGCTGTTCCGGGGTGGCCGTCCCCGTGGCGCATCCGGCCGCCGTCGAGCCGTCACCGCAAAGGAAGATTGCCACCTGGACTTTGTCGTACCAGTAGCCCTTCATCTGGTTGATCTGCAGCTGGAGCATACCCGCCGCGCCAACGAACGTCAGCGACACGAAAGTCACCAGGATCACCGACACCACCATGGACAGGTTGCGCCTCAGCCCGCTGCCAATTTCGCCGAGGATGAATGCGAGCCTCACTTGGCCTCCCCTGCGGACGAGGGGACGGACCCGTCACCGGGTTCGGTTGCGGACTCATCCGGGCGTCCGCTGGCATCCTTGAGGCGCCGGGACTGCCCTACGACCGGAATCATCGAGGTGTACAGGGCACGGGCCTCGTCACGGATGACAACGCCGTTCCGGAGCTCCACCACGCGTTTACGCATCTCGTTGACGATGTCGTCGTCGTGCGTTGCCATCACCACAGTGGTGCCGTTCTGGTTGATCTTGTCCAGGACGCCCATGATGCCCATCGAAGTGGTGGGATCGAGGTTTCCGGTGGGTTCGTCCGCCAGGAGGATTCCCGGACGGTTGACGACGGCGCGGGCGATCGCCACGCGCTGCTGCTCGCCGCCGGAGAGCTCGTGGGGCATCCGGTGTTCCTTGCCCTCCAGGCCCACCGTTTTGAGGACCTCGGGGACCGTGTCCCGGATGATGCTGCGGCTTTTGCCAATGACCTGCATGGCGAAGGCGACGTTCGCGAAGACATTCTTCTGCGGGAGGAGCCGGAAGTCCTGGAACACAACGCCGATCCCCCGGCGCAGCCGCGGAACGCGCCAGCTTGAAATGTTCGCTACGTTCTGGCCGGCCACGTACACGGCGCCGGAGGTGGCCCGGTCTTCCTTGAGTACCAGTCGGAGGAAGGTGGATTTGCCGGAACCGGAAGCGCCCACGAGGAACGCGAACTCGCCACGGTCAATTTCAAGGTTGACAGAGTCCAGCGCCGGCCGGGCCGTCTGGTCGTAGACCTTGGTGACATTTTCGAAACGGATCATTGCCCTAAGTACCCTGCAGGACACGGCTGATGGAGCCCCGTACTGCAGCCGGCGCACGGGCTTTCTTTTGGGGGAAGTAGAGCTCCGGCTCCTCGACTATACGCACGGGCACCTGCAGAAAAGCTTGAGTTCCGGGGCGTGTCGCGTGTTTTCAGCCACCGAATGGAATGCCCCGTAACTGTGTGGTCCTAGTTGGCGGCGTTGCGGTTGTCGGTGCGCCAGCGGATGCCGGCGTCAATGAAATCGTCGATTTCGCCGTCGAACACGGCCGAGGTGTTGCCGACTTCGTGCTCGGTCCGGAGGTCTTTGACCATCTGGTACGGGTTCAGCACGTAGGAGCGCATCTGGTCTCCCCACGACGCCTTGACATCTCCGGCGAAGGCCTTCTTTTCCGCGTCCTCCTGCTCCTTCTTGAGGAGCAGGAGCCGGGACTGGAGGACCCGCAGGGCGGCGGCCCGGTTCTGGAGCTGGGACTTTTCGTTCTGCATGGACACCACGGTGCCCGTGGGGATGTGGGTGAGGCGCACGGCGGAGTCGGTGGTGTTGACCGACTGCCCGCCGGGGCCGGATGAGCGGAAAACGTCCACGCGGATTTCGTTGTCCGGAATGTCGATCGAGTCCGTCTGCTCGATCAGCGGAATCACTTCCACGGCAGCGAAGGACGTCTGACGCCGGCCCTGGTTGTCAAAGGGGCTGATCCGGACCAGCCGGTGCGTGCCGGCCTCGACGCTGAGCGTGCCGTAGGCGTAGGGGGCCTTGACTTCGAAAGTGGCGGACTTGAGCCCGGCCTCTTCGGCGTAGGAAGTGTCCATGATGGTGGTCGGGTAGCCGTGGCGTTCAGCCCAGCGCAGGTACATCCGGAGGAGCATCTCGGCGAAGTCCGCCGCGTCAACGCCGCCGGCGCCCGCGCGGATGGTGACAACGGCTTCACGCTCATCGAACTCACCGGACAGAAGGGTCACCACTTCAAGGTCCTTCAGCGACTTGCGGATGGAGTCAAGTTCCGCCGCCGCCTCGCCCATGGAATCGGCGTCGTCCTCGTCCTGGCCCAGCTCCACCAGGACCTCAAGGTCGTCGATCCGGGAAACGAGGGTGTTGAGCCGTTCGAGTTCGCTCTGACGGTGCGAGAGCCTGGAAGTGATCTTTTGCGCGGCCGCCGGGTCGTCCCAGAGGTTCGGCTCGCCGGCGCGTTCGCTCAGTTCGGCGATGTCTTCCTTCAGCTCCTCGACATTCGAGACGTTTTCGATGGAGGTGTAGGTGGCGCGCAGAGCGCGGATTTCTGCGGAAAAATCAATTTGAGCCATGGTTGTTAAAGCCTACGCTATCCTTCCTAGCCGCCCTCACCGGTTCCGGACGGCTACCGGACCAGCCGGGAACGCGCAGTGGATGTCGCCTCAATCCTGATTCCGTCCGGGATAAAGAAGTTGACGATCGGCGGATGCACCTCCGCGGTCAGCACAACGACGGCGGTTGAACCGTCCGGGCTTCCGGTGGCCGGCGCGACCGCGAGGCCGTCGAGGCTGGCATGGGCGTCATTCCGGATGAGGTAGTCGGCGGCGACGCTCCGCACCCGAGCGCCGTTGAGCACCGCCGTGGGGCTTCCGCCTTCGGTCTCGACCTGGCCGAGCGTGTAGCTGTCCGCCGCTGCCACGGATGCACCGTCTGCCGCCGACAGCAGCCTCTTGTGTTCAAGGTACAGAGCGGATGCCGCCATGACTGCAGTGGTAACCAGGAGCGCAAGGAGGACGTAGCCGATGATGAGGACCACCATCTGACCGTCCTCCCTGTCAGGTTCGATGCGAGGGTTGTTCACGCTTATCGGAATCGCCCCACAACCTGGGTGGCCGAGGCGTCCAGTTGGCTGGCGTTGAGGCGGAACGAATCGCTGAACGGCACAAATGGCAGCGGGACCGTGAGGTGGACGGTGATGGTGACGGCCGACCCCGGGGCGAGGCAGTCCGACGGCTGGCAGCTTGTGTCCATCCGCGCGTTGTCCGCCGGATGCCCATAGTCCGCCAGGGCGAGCATGACTGCCTGCTCGGCAGCTGCACGGCCGCTTTCCGCGTCGGGCTGGGCAACATACACCTTGGCGGCCTGGTCAGCCGCACCGACCACGGCGAAGGCCCCACCCTGGATCTGCCCCACGGTGATGATGAAGTACACAAGGGGGACCATGAGGAGGAGGGCGAGGAACGTGAATTCGACAACGGCGCTCCCCCGCTCCCCCGGGTGCGTTGTCCCGCTTCCGGACGCTGTGCCCGGTTCGGATTCGCGTTCGCGGGGGCTTTGGGGCCCGCGTTCGATCCCGGGGCTCGCGGCGCGGCCCGCAGTTTCCAGCAAACGGCGTGTCGGCCATAATGGAAATCTACGGCTGGATGGCGGCATGGCCTTTCACCTCCAGAGCCTCGCGTGGACCGATCAGGCCGATCACCGGCAGCGGCGCCCGGACTGTGACTTCGAGCGCACGGATTCCTTGAAACGTGACTTCCGTGGTGGTCACGTCCTTGGCGAAATCTTCGTTCAGGGCTATTCCAATCAGTTCGCCCGTGCGGTCCCTTGCATCGGCGGCGTTCCGGTCGGCGAGTGTGCCGTACCTTGCCCCCGAGGCCGCTGCATCGATCAGTGTGTTGCGGACGTGCAGGACCAGCGTCAGCTGGATCACCGCGAGGAAGAACATTGTGAGCAGGCCCCCGACCAGGACAAAGTCCACAACGGCAGAGCCGCGTTCCCGCCGGGGCGTACCACCGCACCCGGCCTGCTGTGTTGCCGTCCGGCAGCAGGTATCTTCCGCTACCGGGACCGCCGCAGGCATGTGCTAGTTTCCGACCTTGTCCATGGCCTGGTTGAAGAGCCCCTCCAGGGCAGGTCCGGCCAGGGCCAACAGGGCGGCGACCAGCACCGCGGACATCAAAGTGATCATTACCCAGCCGGGCACGTCGCCCCGTTCGGGATGACCCCCGTCCCGTGACATACTCGCCCGGGTTCCCACTCCGGACGCCGCCGACGGCCAAACCATCAGGGCAAATGTGTGGATCAGGGCCAAGGCACGGATTCCGTGATGTTTCATTGAGCTTCCATTCTGTGGTTCCGGCTGGGTTTTCCCGGCGGTCCGGGCGATCTGGATTACGTCATAGTCCGAGGCTGATGGCCGCGAGCCCGGGAAACACGGCAAAGATGACCGTCAGCGGAAGGACACCAAAGACCAACGGCACCATCATGGCGATTTCTTTCTTTCCGGCCGATTCCATCAACTCGCGCTTGGCAGTGTCGCGAACATCCTGCGCCTGGGCCCGGAGGACATCGGCAAGGGGTGTTCCGCGCTCCACTGCCACGATGATCCCGTCAACGAACCGGACCAGGGGTCCCAGGTCGGTCCGCGAAGAGAACCGCTGCAGGGCTTCGACAAGCGGTTTTCCGGCCCGCGTTTCCCCGAGAACCAGGTCAAATTCCCTGGCCAGTTCGCCGTGTGAGCTGCGGCAGACGCGGTCAAGTGCACCGGTGGCACTTTCACCTGCACTGACGGCAAGTGCCATCAGTTCGGCAAGGCTTGGGAACTCAGCCATCATCCGCTTCTCCCGCCGCTTGATCTGCGCGCCCAGCCAGTAGTCCCTGAAAAGGAATCCTCCAAGAGCACTGCCCAAAATGGCGACGACCGCGAGGAACGGATTGAACCGTCCCGATGCGGCGGTGATTATTACCAGGCCGGTGGCCGCAGTGAATCCCATGACTGCCCACAGCAGCTGTTCGGCCCTGAAGTCGACGGGTGACTTCCGGATTCCGGCCTGGGCCAGCCTGCGGCCCAATGCCGACGACCCCAGGTTGAAACGGCTAAGAAACGAGAGTCCGTCCTTGAGGACCGGACGCAATATGCGCTCCAGCGGACCAAATGGCGTGAGGGTGTCATTGGCGGCCGACAGCAGCTTGGACTCCAGGTTTTGCGACTTCAGTTGCGGCTCAATCCGTTCCGTGAAGCTGATTGGCCGCATGAACGGCAGCCGCACCACCAGAAGCCAGAGCCCGGCGCCGAGAAGGACCCCACAGACCACGGCCGCGGCCTCCGGCGACGTCACCTGAGCACCCGCTCGTCTTCGGGGAGGGCACCGATCCTCAGCATGACGGAGTAACAGATGGCGGACACAGCCAGCCCGCCGAGGAGTACGGCCGCTCCCATCGGGGTGTTGTAGGCGGCGACCGCTTCCGGCCGGGTGGCGAGCAGCACCATGACAATCCAGGGCGCGGCCACCGCAAGGCGGGCCGCGTTCACCGTCCAGGACTGCCGGGCCTCAAGCTCACTTCTGGTTCTGGCGCTCTCCCGGAGGAATTCGCCAAGCGTTCCGAGCAGCCGCCCCAGGTCTGAACCACCCACCTCACGCGTTAGCCTGAGTGCCTCCACAATCCGGTCGGCGACGGGATCTGCCAGCCGTTCCTTAAGCCTGTTGAGCGCCGGATCGAACTGGCCGCCGGCGCGGTAATCGGCGCCGAAGTCACGAAACACGTGCCGCAGCTCCTCGGGTCCCTTTTCACCCAGTTGGATCAGCGCTTCCGGCAGGGACAGCCCGGCCCTGATCGCGGAGCGGAGATGGTCAACAACGTCGGGCCACAACTGGCGCAGCGTCGCCGTGCGTTTGCGGGCCCGCCATCTGACAACAGCCATCGGGAGCCACCCACCGAACAGGCCGAAGCAGGCTGAGATGGGCCAGGACCTGGTCACGGCAAAGAAAATCAGTCCGACGAATGCTGCGAGGCCCAAGCAGGTGGATGCCAGGCCCAGTCCCGAGACGTTTTCAATCCCGGCCGCACGCAGCAGGTCGTCGAGCCGGCTGGACCGCGGCCGTCGCTTGGCCTTCTCGGGCTGTTCCCAAGCAGACCACCACATGAGGAACAGCCCGGTACCGAAGAGCACGCCCAGCACGGGTGCCATCAGCGGACTTCCAGAAGGGCCGCGACGTCGAATCCGGCCGCGGCAAACTTCTCAGCGGCCGGCATGGAGTTGGCTCTGGGGTGCAGCTGCCCGTCAGCCATTGCGAACACCATCGAGGATTCGATGATCCCGTTTTCAACGCGTCGGCCCAGCGACAGGATCTCCGTCACCTGGCGGCGCCCGCTGGACTGCCGGCTGCAGTGGACCACCAGGTCAATGCACGAGGCAACCGTCGGCACGACAAACGCGCTTGAGATGTTGTCACCGGCAAGGAGCGGCAGCGTGCACAGCTTGGTGACGGCGTCGTGCGCCGAGTTCGCGTGGACGGTGCACATTCCTGGAAGGCCGGAATTGAGCGCGATCAGCATGTCCAGGCTTTCGGCTTCCCGGACCTCTCCGACCACGAGTCGGTCCGGCCGCATCCTGAGTGCCTCCTTGACCAGCCTTCGCAGCGGGATCTCACCTTCGCCTTCAAGGTTTGGCTGCCGGCACTGCAAACCGACAACGTCACGCAATGGAAACTGCAGTTCGAAGATTTCCTCAACCGTGATGACACGCTCCCGGGCGCCAATGCTGGCAGCCAGGCAATTCAGCATGGTGGTCTTACCGGCCTGTGTCGCGCCCGAGACCAGGATATTCAGCCCGCTGGCCACGGCGGCGCCCAGGAAACGCGCTGCCTGGGGAGTTAGCGTGCCGAGTTCCACCAGGTGTTCGAGCCGGCTCGCCTTGACCACGAACTTTCGGATGTTGACGGCCCAGTGACGCCGTGTCACATCGGGAATGACGACGTGGAGCCGGGAGCCGTCGGGGAGGGCCGCGTCAACGAACGGCGAGGACATATCGAGGCGGCGGCCCGAGCTCTTCAGCATGCGTTCCACGAGGTCCCGGACCTGTTGGTCCGAGAGGCTCAGGGACGTGAGCTCAGACTCGCCGTTCCGGGCCACATAGATTTCGTTGGGCGCATTGAGCCAGATTTCCTCGATGGTGGGGTCATCCAACAGGGGCTGCAGCGCGCCAAAGCCGGCTACGGCGTCGTAAACATATCGGCGGGCAGTCTCCAGCGGGCCGATCGGCGGCAGCGGACCCATCAGTGCGCGTTCGTCGTAGTCGCTGACCGCCGCCTCGACGAGGCGCCTGACCTCGCCGGCCTGCTGCAGCGGGTCCAGGCCGCGGCGGCGGATCAGCTCGCGGACCTCGTCCTCCACGATTCGAACAGCATCCATGTGTTCCCCAATACGACTGCCGCCCCCGACTGAGGCAGTACAACTGGGTTAAAGCTAAGGGAGCATACACATGTAGGCCAAGTCACATCTTCATTGCTGTGGATAACCCCGGGTCAGGTCCCATGGAACCTGGCGTTGAATCACACTGACTCTTCGTACCCTGAGGGATTCCTGCTTTGCCAGCGCCAGTGGTCTTCGCACATCGTTGCCAGATTCCGCCGGGCTGACCAGCCCAGATCCGCCAGTGCCGCGGAAGGATCCGAATAGCTGACAGCAGCGTCGCCGGGCCGCCGCGGAGCGATCTCGTAGGGTACGGGCACTCCGGCCGCCTGGCTAAAGGCCTCAATAACTTCAAGGACGGACGATCCACGGCCCGTTCCAAGGTTCCAGCGGTAAACACCGGCCTTGTTCTGCAGGTAGCCCAGCGCGGCGAGGTGACCGGCAGCAAGGTCCATCACGTGGATATAGTCCCGGACACCGGTGCCGTCCGGCGTCGGATAGTCATCCCCGAAAACCATGACCTTTTCCCGTCGCCCCACCGCAACCTGGGCCACGAAAGGCAGCAGGTTGTTGGGTACGCCGACCGGGTCCTCGCCGATCAGGCCCGATTCGTGGGCGCCGACGGGATTGAAGTAGCGGAGGAGGGCTATGCTCCAGCTCGGGTCGGCCGCACCAAGGTCCGAGAGGATGTCCTCGATCTGTTCCTTGGTTCGGCCGTAGGGATTGGTGGCGTCCAGCGGCGCCTTCTCGATCAGGGGGACTTCCTCGGACGCCCCGTATACCGTCGCGGAGGAGCTGAAAACGAGGCGCCGAACACCGGCCCGGTCCATGCTGTGCAGGAGATTCAGGGTGCCGACCACGTTGTTCTGGTAGTACCAGAGGGGCTTGGCGACCGACTCCCCCACGGCCTTGAGGCCGGCAAAGTGGATCACGGCGTCGAAGCTGTCCTCAGCGAAGAGGCGGTCCACAGAGGCCGCATCAAGCAGATCGACCTCGCGGAAGTCGATTTTCTTTCCGCTGAGATGCTCCACCCTGCGCAGCGACTCACGGTTCGAATTCATCAGATTGTCGAGGACAACAACATCGTGCCCTTCTTCCAGCAGACAGAGCGTCGTGTGCGATCCGATGTAGCCGGCGCCGCCGGTGACCAATACCTTCATGGGCTCTAGTCTAGGACGGCGTGGAGGACTGGTCACAGTCACGCCGCTGCCGGACGTTGTGTGAACAAACCGAATCGAGAGGTTCCGGCAACTGTGGATCCACACGGGCAGAAGTCCCTGGATACAGCTCGAACGTTAGTATGTTCAGCATGACGACCTCCGAGCCCGGCACCTCGCCTGCCAACCAAACCGGCCCCTCAGACGCGTTGAAGGTGGGGGTTTCCATGCTCACGCTTGTCCCGGGCGGGATGGGAGGCAGCGAAACCTATGCACGCGAACTGGTCCGCAAACTCGGTGCCTCCCCGGCGGTGAATCCCACCTGCTACGTCAACGAATCCGGGCGCGGGTTCAGCGAGGGCGCGGATGAAGTCGTGATTCCCGGGCTGGCCGGCGGCGCCTCAACCATCGCACGCCTGGCCACCCTGGCCAAGGGCCTCGTCACGAGGAGCTCCATTCTGCGCAGGATGCGCCCAATGGACGTTTTCCATGTCCCCTTCACCGTTCCACTGCCGAAGCCGCCGAAGGGCACGCCGTTCGTCCAGACACTTCTGGACGTTCAGCATCTCGACCTTCCCGAACTGTTCGGCACCGCCGACAAGCTCTACCGCAAGGTCTTCTATGAAAAAGCCGCCCGCGACGCGGACGCCATCGTGACCATCAGCGACTTTGCCAAAGAGAGCATCGTCAAGCACCTCGGCATCGCGCCGGACAAGATCTTCACCGCGCACCTGGGGGTCAACGCCGAAGAATTCATACCGAATTTCGGACCGCGCGAAAGTTTCATCATGTACCCGGCCCGAGGGTGGAAACACAAGAACCACGCGAAGCTTTTCGAAGCCATGCGGTTGCTTGAAGTCACCAACCCCGAGCTGCGCCTCATCCTGACGGGCGGGGCGCTGGACACGCTGACGGACATTCCCGCCAACGTGGAGGTCCGCGGCCTTGTCCCGCTCGCCGAGCTCAGGGAACTGTACCGGAGCGCTGCCTGCATGGTGTTCCCCAGCCTTTACGAGGGATTCGGCCTGCCGCCGCTGGAGGCCATGGCTTCGGGCTGCCCCGTGGCAAGCTCAACCGCAGGCTCACTTCCGGAAATTGTTGGAGACGCCGCCGAACTGTTCGATCCGCAGGACCCTGAGGCCATCGCCACGGCGATCCGGAACGCCATCGCCAGGACCGACGAGCTGCAGCGGCTTGGCCTGGAGCAGGTGCGCAAGTTCACCTGGGAACACTGCGCCGACGTGCACGAACAGGCGTACCGCTATGCACTCAATCAGCGCGCCACAGCAGCGAGCACCGTTTGATCACCCTGTACACGCCGCCTCTGAGTCAAAGCTCCGTGCCATATATAGTTGCTGTAGCCCCGCAAACAATCTGTAAGGACCTCTTCCCATGCCCCGTGCGCTAATCACCGGAATCACTGGCCAGGACGGCCTGTATCTCGCAGAGCTCCTTCTCTCGAAAGGCTACGAGGTATTCGGCCTCATCCGAGGACAGAACAACCCCAAGCACGATCTGGTCCGCCAGACCGTTCCGGGCGTGAAGCTGCTCACCGGCGACCTCACCGATGTCTCCTCACTGGTCCGGGTGCTCGGCGTTGCCCAGCCGGACGAGGTTTACAACCTCGGGGCGATTTCCTTCGTGGCTTACTCCTGGGAGAACGCGTCACTGACCACAGACGTCACCGGCAAGGGCGTGCTGAACATGCTCGAGGCAACCCGCCTCTATGCCGGGGACGACATCTCCAGGGTGCGCTTCTACCAGGCGTCCTCGTCCGAGATGTTCGGCAAGGTTCAGCAGGTGCCCCAGACCGAGGAAACCCTCCTTTGGCCCCGGTCCCCCTACGGTGTAGCCAAGGTCTTTGGCCACTACATGACAATCAACTACCGTGAGTCCTACGGCATGCACGCATCGAGCGGCATCCTCTTCAACCACGAGTCGCCGCGCCGGGGTCCGGAATTTGTCACCCGCAAGGTTTCCATGGCGGTCGCACGGATCAAGCTCGGACTCCAGGACGAAATCGTCCTTGGCAACCTGGACGCCAAGCGCGACTGGGGCTTCGCAGGGGACTACGTGGAAGCCATGTGGCTGATGCTGCAGCAGCCCGAGGCTGACGATTACGTCATCTCCACTGGTGCAACGCACTCCATCGAAGAACTCCTCCAGGCTGCCTTTGACGCCGCGGGCCTGGACAACTGGCGGCAGTACGTCCGCCAGGACCCCAAGTTCATGCGCCCCGCCGAAGTCGACCTGCTGATCGGTGACGCATCCAAGGCCCAGGAGAAGCTCGGCTGGAAGCCGAAGGTCTCCTTCAGCGAACTCGTCAAGATGATGGTTGAGAACGACATTGCCGAGCAGACTGCCTTGATGCGGTGAACCCGCTCAGCGAGGCGGGACCCGTTCCCGTCGGCACCGCCTTCCTTACGGGGGTAACGGGCCAGGACGGATCCTACCTGGCCGAATCCCTGCTCTCCCGCGGCTGGGAAGTCCATGGCCTCGTACGCCATGCACTGCAGCCGGGAGCGCACGAGGGGGAAACAACCGTGGACGGGGTGGAGTACCACCTGGGCGATCTTTCCCGGCCGGACGATGTGGGCTCCATTCTGGAATCGGTCAAGCCTGACCTGGTCTTCAACCTCGGCGGCATCAGTTCGGTGTACCAGTCGTGGCAGCACCCGTACGACACGGCGCTGATCTCAGGTGCCTCGGTCGTCTCAATGCTGGAAACCATCTGGCAGCTGCAGCAGGCCACCGGCAAGGAGATCCGCTTTCTCCAGGCCTCCAGTGCCGAGCTGTTCGGTGAGGCGGAGTCGGCACCGCAGAGCGAGTCCACCCCGATCAGGCCCATCTCGCCCTACGGCGCCGCGAAGGCGCTGGCGCACCACGCCGTCAGCGTCTACCGGAGCCGCGGCATGTTTGCTTCCTCTGCGATTCTCTACAACCACGAGTCGGTGCGGCGGCCGGCGAAATTCGTCACGCGCAAGATCACATCGGGAGCCGCGGCCATCGCGGCAGGCAAGCTGGACAAGCTGTCGCTGGGAAATCTGAACGCCATCCGGGACTGGGGCTGGGCTCCGGACTACGTCGACGCCATGGACAGGATTATCCACGCATCCGAGCCCGACGACTTTGTCGTCGCGACCGGCGTCTCGCACTCCGTACAGGACTTCGTGGAGGCGGCCTTCAAGGCTGTGGGCATTGACGAATGGCGCGCGGTGGTGGACGTTGACGAATCCCTGGCCCGTCCTACCGACGCCGCAGAGATGAGGGGCGACATCTCCAAGATTTCGTCCCGGCTGGGCTGGCATCCGTCTGTGGATTTCGACGCCCTGGTTACTGCCATGGTTCGGCACGACCAGGCACTCCTCGCAGACAGATAGGCTCCCGCCAAGGTCACTTTGGTAACAACTTGCACTCTGGTTACACCCGTAACATTGGTGCTACATTGGCCGGGTCATGAAGATGATCTGGAAACGGCCCAGCTGTCCCCACCGTCCGAAATGACAAAACCAATAGGTTTCTAATTTCGCGATGTGTGGGGATCTGCGCGTTGCCGGCCGGAGCAGAACATGAGTCTCAACAAAGTCACAAGCGCACGTGCGGGCGCAGCAACTTCCTTGGGCGGACGGGTACTGGCCGCGGCCCTTCTGACCTCAGCCCTGGTGTGCAGTTCCTTCGTGCCGGCCGTGCCGGCATCTGCCGCCGAACAGGTGGTGCCGTCACCGTCGTCGACACCCACACCGACGGGCGACGCCACACCGGCGCCCGGCTCCCCTGCGGCGCCGGCTACGACCGCCGCAACTGAAAGCCCGACGGCGCCCGCTCCGGCTCCGTCGTCAGGCGAGGCCACAGCGCCCAGCCCGGCGCCGACCGCCACCGAGTCCGTTCCGCCGGGATCAACAGTCGACGCAGAGACGCTGGCCAAGCTCAAGGCCGCCCAGGGGGCAGATGGCGCGCACATGGGCCAGGGGCTGCAGCAAAAGCTCGGGATCAGGGCAACCACCGAATCAACCGGGGCTTCGACACAGGCCACGTACATGCCGCCCGGCATCCAGGGGCTCGATGTCAGTAGCCACCAGGGAGCGTTGAATTGGCAGGAACAACGCAACATGGGCGCGCTGTTCGCCTATGTGAAGGCGACAGAATCCCTCAGCTACCTCAACCCCTACTTTTCCAGTCAGTACAACGGCTCCCGCAGCGTCGGCATGATCCGGGGCGCTTACCACTTCGCGATCCCGAACGTTTCTTCCGGCGCCTCGCAGGCGAACTACTTCGCGTCCAACGGCGGTGCCTGGAGCGGCGACGGAACCACCCTGCCTCCCCTGCTGGACATCGAATACAACCCATACCCGGAACTGGGCAACACCTGCTACAACATGTCCCAGAACCAGATGGTCCTCTGGATTGCGGACTTCTCCAACACGATGTACACCCGGACAGGCCGCTATCCCGCGATCTACACCACCACAGACTGGTGGACACAGTGCACGGGCAACAGCCCGGCGTTCAAAAACCAGCCGCTCCATATCGCGTCATACCGCACCGTCTCGCCGGGCGTCCTGCCGGCCGGCTGGACCAACTACGATATCTGGCAGTACAGCAGCCTGGGCCCGTTCGCCGGCGATTCGAACGTTTTCAGCGGCAGCTACGCCGAACTCCAGGCACTCGCAACCGGCTTCGATCCTGTCCTCAACAAGTACAACTCGATGGGCGGAGCCTCCAGCCGGCTCGGCGCCCAGACACACTCGCTCTACTGCGGTCTGCCAGCCGGCGGATGCTACCGGCAGTATGCCGGCGGCCAGATCATCTGGCAGGCCAGCACCGGCGCGAAAGCCGTCTACTTCAGCTCCATCGGCGGCACTTGGCGCGGTTGGGGCGGGGTCGACGGCCGCCTTGGCTACCCGAAAACCGATGAAACCTGCTCTGCCACCGCGTGTTCCCAGACCTTCGTAGGCGGGACGGTCTACTGGTCCACCTCGACGAACGCCGCCGCCGTCTTCAACGGCGGAATCGGCGCACGTTGGCAGGCCATGGGCGGCACATCAGGAAGCCTCGGCTACCCCACGGCCTCCGAATCGTGTTCCGCCTCCGCCTGCAGCCAGACGTTCCAAGGCGGCAAGATCCTGTGGACAGCCGCCACCGGCTCCTGGGCCGTCACGTCCGGTGACATCGCAACCGCTTGGGAGGCGCTGGGCGGCGAAACCAGCCGGCTCGGCTATCCCACCAACAACAAGTCGTGCACCGAGACCTCGTGCGTCCAGAGCTTCCAGGGCGGAACCATGGTGTGGACCGGCGCCACGGGGGCGGTGCCGGTCTGGCGTACCTCCATTGGAAGCAAGTGGCAGGCCGACGGCGGACTCTCCGGCCAGCTCGGGGCACCCCGGACGGCCGAAAGTTGTGAGGGATCAGTTTGCCGCCAGGTATTCGTCAGCGGTCAAATATTCTGGACTCCGGAATCCGGGACGCGGACCATCGTCAACGGCGAAATTTCCAAGAAGTGGACGGCACTCCAGGCCGAGAAGGGCCGCTTCGGCAGTCCCATCAGCGATACCAACTTCTGTGACGGAAAAGAGTGCTTCCAGGACTTCGAGGGTGGCCGAATCCTCAAGGATCCCACCGCTGCGGCCCCTGCGTTTGGGGTGCTCCGCGGTACAGGCATCGGGTCATTGTGGGCGGCCATGGGAAGCGAAAAGGCCCGCCTGAGTTACCCTGCAACCGATGAAACCTGCGCCGGCAGCACCTGCAAGCAGTCCTTCAGCGGCGGAACCATTTACTGGACCCCCGCCACCGGACAGTGGGCGGTCTACAACGGCAGCATCGGCGGGCTGTGGCGGACCCTCGGAGCCGAGAACGCACGCCTGGGCTACCCCGTCAGCAACGAGACGTGCCTTGTCAGCTCCTGCCGCCAGAGCTTCGCCGGCGGCGACATCCTGTGGTCATCCGCAACCGGTACTGCCGCGGTGTACTCCGGTGGCATCGGATCCCTGTGGCGCTCGCTCGGGTCCGAATCGGGCCGGCTCGGTTTCCCCACGACGACGGAAACCTGCGCAGCAACATCATGCACCCAGTCGTTCGCCGGCGGAGAGATCCTGTGGGCATCCGGCGTGGGCATGGGCGCCGTCTACAACAGCGGCATTGGCGGCGTGTGGCGGACCAACGGGGCCCAGAACGGCTTCTTTGGATTCCCCACCAGCACCGAAACCTGCACCGCGGATACTTGCGAGCAGTACTTCAAGGGCGGCTCCATCAAATGGAATGCAACGGCGGGCTTCACCATTGCCCGCTACTGAGTTAGGGGCCCCACTGCCGCCCCAGGCGTATGGCTCCCGAGCGTAGGGCCCGCGGGGGTCCTACACCGACGGGGCAGCAGTGCGGCGTGAGAGGGCGAGCGTGTGGATGGAGACGCCCAGCAGCGGACCCACCAGCAGGGACAAGACTGCCCTGAGGTCCGCATCCAGGGGCAGCAGGAGGACCACCAGGGTGAGGACGCCTGCACTCACCCAGCCGACAGAAGATACCCGGTGCCGGTTGAGTGCTACACACATACCGCCGGTGAGGGTGAGCAAAGCCAGCACTGCGGCGGCAGCGGTCAGCCCGGCGAGGATCCACGGTGCTACGTGGTAGTCCGGGCCGAACAGCAGGACCATAAGCCAGGGACCCAGGAAGTACGCCGCCACGGCTCCCACAACGGCGACGCCGGTAATGGCGAGGGCGATCGGCCGCAGTGCCCCAAGGCCGCGGTCGCGGTGCCGGACGAAATGGGCGATGGCGACGCTCTGGAAAGTTCCCAGCGGAACCATCAGCGGTGCCCTGGTCAGGAGGATGGCAAGCAGCAGAGGAGCCGACGCGAGGTACACGTCAGCGGGCGTCGTGATCCTATACAGGATCGGGAATCCGACAACAAGTGACGCACTGGCTGCCGTCGAGATGCTGGCGTGGCCCACTTTTCGTGCAAAGTCCCTGACGGGAACGGCCAACGGCATCCTGAACGCGGACCGCAGCTGGGGGCTGAAGACGCTTACCAGCACCCACGCGAGGGCTCCGCCTGCCGCTGCAGCCGCCAGCCCGGCAGTGGAACCCGCCAGCAAACCGACAATGAGAACAAGGACAAGCCGGAACGAGGACTCGGAGGCGACGAGGGTCGAGAAATTGCCCCAGAGGTGCCGGCCGCTGAGGACGCCCGCCAACGCGGCGTGGACGGAAAAGGCCACGCAGGCACCGGCAAGGACGAGGACCAGAACCCCCCAGTGTGGCCCGAGCACTGCGCGGCCCCATAGCAGTGACGTCATCAGCAATACGAGTGCGACCCCCGCGGCGATGCCGAAGACCACGGCGAAGAGGGGAACCGTGCGGGGCTGCTCCGTGCCGCCGCGGGGCTTAGCACCCGGGTCCGTGCCCAAGGCTGTCACGTACCTGATGATCTCCGTTTGAAGGCCGCCGAGAATACCGAACAGCAGGAAGAGCGCGGACCAGAAGGCCAGGAACTCGGCGTTATCTGCCTTGCTCAGTACCCGCGGCACATACCAGATGACCAGGTACCCGGCTGCAGCAGAAGCAATCGACGCCAATCCGACGGAAGCCGCCTGGCGTGCGGCAATAGTCGACTTCTGCGGTGTCTTCCCCTCAGTGTGCGTCATCCGATAAGGACCGGGGCAGCAGGGGTCAATGGCCGGATAACGTGGGAGGTCATGGCAACATATTAGTGTCGGATACGGACGGGCGCTCAATTGAAGCCGCCGTCCCGGCACCCGTGAACGAGCTCAGATGAGCTACGACAACCCGTGGAAGTTGGAAAATGCCGCTCGATATTTTTGTACCGTACTGGGGCGATCCTTCGCTGCTCAAGGAAACAGTCGCGAGCGTCTTTGCACAAACCAACGAGGACTGGTTGCTGACGGTCATCGACGATTGCTACCCCGATCCCTCCGTGCAGGAGTACTTCGCGACGATCGACGATGAACGGGTCTCCTACCAGCGGAACGAATCCAACAAGGGCATTACGGAGAACTACCGCACGTGCGTCGCCGAAGCCACGCAGGAACTCATGGTGATCCTCGGATGCGATGATGTGCTGCTGCCGAATTACGTGGATGTCGTCATGCAGGCCCACCGCGACTTTCCGGACGCCTCCGTGATCCAGCCCGGAGTGCAGGTCATCGATGAAACCGGGCAGATCGTCAGGTCCCTTGCCGATTCCGTTAAGCGGAAGTTTGTTGGACCCAAAACCAACGCCACGACCGTCCTGGCCGGGGAATCCCTCGCCGTCAGTCTCCTGGGCGGCAACTGGCTGTACTGGCCTTCCCTCGCCTTCCGGACCGACGCAATCCGCAAGGTCAGCTTCCGCGATGGCCTCCCCATCGTCCAGGATCTGGCGCTGGTGATGGACATCGTCCTGCAGGGCGGATCGCTGGTTCACGTCCCGACCCTGGCGTTCTCCTACCGCCGTCACTCCGCAAGTGCCTCGGCGGCGACGCTGACCGACGGAACGCGTTTCGCCGGCGACCGGGAGTACGCCCGCATAGCCGAGGACCTTTGCCGGGCAAAGGGCTGGAAGAAGGCCGCGGTGGCAGCCCGTGTGCGCTGGACCTCGCGCCTGCACGCCGTCACCCTCATGCCCGGAGCCCTGCTCTCCCGCAATCCGAAAGCGGTCAAGGCCACATTCAGGCACGCTTTCGGTCACTGAGCCGCACCAGTCCTATGAGAAACTGGACCTTGCAGATGTCCGCCCCAGAAAGGCCTCACTAGTGACCCCCTCAACGTCATCAACAACGTCCACTGCCAAACGGGGTACTGTCCTCGTGACGGGAGGCGCCGGGTTTATCGGATGCGCCATTTCCCCGGCCCTGGTTGCGGCGTTCGACCGAGTGGTAGCTGTGGACAGCCTGCACCCGCAGATCCACGCCAGCCAGTCGCGGCCGGAGGAACTCGACCCCGCCGTCGAGCTGATCGTTCGTGACATCACTGAGGCCCAGACCTGGGACGAGGTGCTCCCGGACGTGGCGCCCGACGTCGTGATTCACCTTGCCGCCGAGACCGGAACCGGACAGTCGCTGGAGGAATCCACGCGACACGCAATCGCCAACGTGGTGGGCACCACGCAGATGCTGGATGGCCTGAACCGCAGCGGTAAGCTGCCGCGCCGCATCGTCCTGACGAGCAGCCGCGCAGTATATGGAGAAGGCGCCTGGAAGTCGGATGCGGACGGGACCCTGTTCTATCCCGGCCAGCGATCGAACGAAATCCTGTCACGCTCGCAGTGGGATTTCCCCGCGGCCCAGCCCGTGGCCATGTCTGCCTCCGTCGTCGCGCCGGCTCCGGTCAGCGTGTACGGCTCCACGAAGCTCGCCCAGGAGAACATCCTGGAGTCGTGGGCCAAGTCCTACGGGGTCGAAGCCGCCGTGCTGCGCCTCCAGAACGTCTACGGCCCGGGCCAGTCCCTCATCAACCCGTACACGGGGATCATGTCCCTCTTCTGCCGGATGGCAAAAGCCGGGAAGTCCATCCCGCTTTACGAGGACGGCGAGGTGCGCCGCGACTTCGTGCTGATCGACGACGTCGCCGCAGCTGTGGTTGCGGCCGCTGTCGCTGACGAGGCACATGATGGTGCCCTCGACATCGGATCGGGTGAATTCCAGACGATCCGGACGGCCGCGGAGATCATCAGCCGCCACTACGGCGCACCGGAGCCCCACGTCACCGGCCAGTTCCGCCAGGGCGACGTACGGCATGCATGGGCCGATGTGGAGCCGGCCAAGGCCGCGCTTCCGTGGGAACCCCGCTACGACCTGGAGGCCGGCATCGCACGCCTCGCCGAATGGATCGACGGGCGCCTGCCGGCAGAGGCAAAGCTCTAGGTTTACTGCCCGCCTACGTTTGCTTGGGCAAACAACAACGAGGGCCTCCGGTATCGATTGGGTGATTACACTCAATCGATTACCGGAGGCCCTCATTCTTTTGCGCCGATGTCGCGGACCATACCCGCACCCGCGGCGACGATGCCGTCGTGCTAGCGTCTCCCTGCCGTGGTGACTCCGGCGTCCGCCGTGGAATCAGCAGGCACAGACACGCTGTCCTTCGCGGCTTCGGGAGGCGCCGCTGCCGGAACTGCAGCGGGCACCGGTGCCTTGCGCCGCCGTCGGACCGCACGCATGACAGGCCGCTCCACCAGCAGCCAGCTGAGCGTGGCCAGGACCAGGGTGCCGGCAGCGGAGGACAGGATGTAGATTGCCATGCCGCGGTTATGCACACCATAGAGCGCCAACAACTGCTGAACGGGCCAGGCGTAGATGTAAAACCCGTAGGAGACATCGTGGATCCGGATCAGCTTCGGTGAGGGCAGCACTGACGAGACCCACAACAGGCCGTATGCAATAAACGGGCCGGCCAGCTGGCCTCCCCATACGGGAAAAGCGAAAATGCAGAGCGCAGCCGCCGCGATGGAGCCGAGGCCGGTGGCCCAGTGAAGGCCAACCCATTTGGAGATCGACTGGACGAGGGCTCCGCCGAGGAAGAACGGCACCAATTTTGCCAGCAGGGAGAAATCAGTGTCCTGCAGCAGGGGCATGATGGCCGGCAGGTTCGCGTAGACCGCGACGCTTGCGCCGAACGCCAGCGCGAGCGGCACCGGTGAGCGCCGGACCCACGCCAGGCCTCCGATGGCCGCAATGATCAGATAGCAAAGGAATTCGTAGTAGAGGCTCCAGAGTGACCCGTTCCACGAGCCGGCAAACGGCACAGTCGCGGGAGTGAAGGCCACATCGTAGTTCTTCATCTCCAGGAACAGGTTGGAAAAGACGAACCGGAGCGGCGTCGTTTCCGTGCTCCAGTAGCCCGCCAACGTGCCGTTCTGGCGGAGGAACCCGAGCGGGGCAAACACCAGGACCGTGACTGCGAGGCACGCCAGGAACGCGGGATAGATCCTGGCGACGCGGTGTACGAGGTACTCGCCGAGGCCGTTGGTGAAGCGGCTCCCGGTGATCAGGTATCCGCTAAGGGCGAAGAAGCCCGCAACAGCCCACCCGCCAAGGTTCTCACCGCGAAGATGGGGCCCCTCCCCCGCACCAGCCAGATAGAAGCTGTGGGCAAAGAGCACCATGGCAGCCAGGCCCAGCCTGATCATGTTCATGCTGTTGTTGCGCGGATCCAGTGCCTTGCCCCAGCGCGGTCCGGAACCCGGCAGCTCAACCCGGCCCGAGGCAGCCGAAGCAGCCATCGGCTTTCGCGTGATCTGGGATGTGGCGGAGGTCTCCTCCACTAGCTCAGCTGCCCGGGTTTCTCGGCTTCATCGATCGCGATGCGGCGCGAGAGCTTCGTGAGGGCGTTTTCAGCGTGGCGGAAGCGCTGGTAGGTGGTGGCCATGAAGACGAAGAGGGAAACTACCGCGCCATAGAGCACCAGGTCGGTTCCTCGTCCGATGCCAAGGAACCCCGCCACCCGGGTGAGCGCCTCGGGAAAGAACACCGACAGTGCCGCGACGACGGCGAAGATCATCAGCAGGATGCGGCGTACGGCCAGGTGCCGGGCGTTGGAACCGCCGCGCATCAGGGCGAGCGATACCACCATGACGGCAGCAACGAGGACAATTTGGACAATGATTAGCAATCCGACACCTTGGCTTGTTGAAGAACTGGGGGCTATTTGAAGAACAGTTCGGCCACGATGTTGACCGAGTTCAGCAGGGACTGTCCCTTGGACTTGGAATAGTCCGTGTAGATGATCTCCACGGGGTGCTCCGCGTATTTCGGCTTGAGCCTGGCCAGCTGGTTCACCAGCTCGGATGCATGGGCCATCCGGTTCTGGGTCAGGTGGATGTTGGAGGCGACACGGGGGTTAAAGGCGCGCAGCCCGTTGTGCGCGTCGGTCAGGTTCATTCCTGTGGCAAGCCTGGATTGAATGGCTGCCGTCTTGAGAACGAGCCGTTTCGCGGCGGAGAGCTTGGTGCGGTCGTCCAGGAAGCGCGAGCCGAGGATGATTTCGGCCTCCCCCGATTTCACCCGCTGCGCCATGGCCATGGCGTCGTCAACCCGGTGCTGGCCGTCGGCGTCAAAGGTTACGATGCACTCCAGTTCCGGATCCTGCAGGGCGAACTCAATGCCGGTTTGCAACGCGGCACCCTGCCCCAGGTTGATGGGGTGCTGAACAACGACGGCGCCGGCCGCCCGCGCCTTCTCCTGTGATCCGTCCGTGCTGCCGTCATCAACGCAAACGACGTGGGGGAACTGCTTCCGCAGCCCCTCGATGACCGAACCTACGACAGTAGCCTCGTTGTACATGGGGATTACGATCCAGGTGCGACTCACAGATCAATTGTTGCATATGGCACGCCTCCGGCTTGGCAGCGGCACCGGAGCCCGATGCCGCTGCCAAGGCCGTGAATCCGGCAATTCATGCCAGATTCAGGGCGCGCCGGTGCCCTTCGGCTAGCTCAGGTACTCTTTCAGCCTGCTGGCGACGCTGGCCGGATGAAAGCCCGTGGACTGGATCTTTGCCAGGTCCAGCACGCTGTTCAGCGGCCGGGGCGCTGCGTCCTTGCCTTTGAAGTATTCTTCGGTGCTGACGCCGGTAACGGCGGTCCGGGGCTGGCCTGACAGCTCGTATACGTCGGCGGCGATGTCCGCCCATGACTGCGGTTCGCCGTCGTTGCTCAGGTTGTAGGTGCCGTAGGCGGCGCCGGATGCCAGCAGGTGCTGGATGCCCGCGGCAATGTCCGCGGTGAAACTGAGCCGGCCGATCTGGTCGTTGACCACGGACGGTTCAATGCCGCGGCCGGCGAGGGACGCCATGGTGCGGACGAAGTTGTTGCCTTCGCCGATGACCCAGCTGGTCCGGACGATGTAGTGGCGGGGAACAACGCTGACGACGGCGTCGCCGGCTGCCTTGGTCTGGCCGTACACCCCCAGCGGAGTGAAGGGTTCAGCCTCGTCGTGGTTCTCGCGGACGCCGTCGAAGACGTAGTCCGAGGAGACATGGACAAGGGTGAGGTCATGTTCGACGGCGGTCCGGGCCAAGCGTGACACGGCGGCAACGTTGACGGCCCAGGCGGCGGCACGCCCCTCCGCGGTTTCCGCGGTGTCGACGGCGGTGTAGGCGGCGGCGTTGATGACTGTCGAATAGTTCTTCCAGTTCCGCTCCGCGAAGGCTGCTTCACTGCCGAGGTCGAATCCGGCGCGGCCGGCGAACTCAACGGTGGCGTCGCCGTCGTATAGTTCCCGCAGCGCTTTGCCCAACTGTCCGTCGGCACCGACAACGAGGATCTTTTTGGCCGGCATCGGCACGACGTCCGCGAGGCGGGGGTGCGCCTTGTCCTTGTCGGAAAGCTCTGCCTCTTCCAGCGGAACCGGCCAGGAGATGCCGGCCGTTTCGTCTGCGAGGTTCAGGAACGTGTACTGGCCCTGGGCGTCGGCGGACCAGTGGTCGTTGACGAGATAGGTGTACGCGGTGTTGTCTTCCAGGGTCTGGAAGGCGTTGCCCACGCCGCGCGGAATGAAAATGGCCTGGCTCGGGTCCAGTTCGGCGGTAAAAACGGCGCCGAAGGACGGGCCCTCGCGCAGGTCCACCCAGGCGCCGAAGATTTTGCCCGTGGCGACCGAGATGAACTTGTCCCACGGCTCGGCGTGGATGCCGCGGGTGGTGCCGGCTTTTTCGTTGAACGAGATGTTGTTCTGCACGGGACGGAAGTCCGGCAGCCCCAGGGCCACCATCTTCTCCCGCTGCCAGTTCTCCTTGAACCAGCCACGGTTGTCACCGTGGACGGGCAGGTCGTAGAGGACGACGCCGGGGATCGGCGTTTCGTGCGCGGTCAGCTTTTTGGAGAACTCGATCGGCATCGTCTACTGGCCCTGTTCCTTGTATTTGGCTTCGGTCTGGGCTTTTTGCGGCCGCCACCAGTTTTCGTTCTCGCGGTACCAGGCGATGGTGTCTTCGATGCCGGCGTCGAAGTTGGAGAACTTCGGTGCCCAGCCGAGCTCGTCGCGGAGTTTCGCGGAGTCGATCGCGTAGCGCAGGTCGTGGCCGGGCCGGTCCACGACGTGGTCGTACGCGTTGCGGGGCTGGCCCATGTGCTCAAGGATCAGCTCCACGACGTCCTTGTTGTTCTTCTCACCGTCCGCGCCGATGAGGTAGGTCTCGCCGATGATGCCTTTGTCGATGATCGCGAGCACGGCCGAGGAGTGGTCGTTGGCGTGGATCCAGTCGCGGACGTTCTCGCCCTTGCCGTAGAGCTTGGGGCGGATCCCGTCGATCACGTTGGTGATCTGGCGCGGGATGAACTTCTCCACGTGCTGGTACGGGCCGTAGTTGTTCGAGCAGTTGCTGATGGTCGCCTGCAGCCCGAAGGACCGCACCCAGGCGCGGACCAGCAGGTCCGAGCCGGCCTTCGTGGAGGAGTACGGGCTGGAGGGGTTGTACGGGGTGGACTCGCTGAACCGTTCCGGGTCATCGAGTTCCAGGTCCCCGTAGACCTCGTCGGTGGAGATGTGGTGGAAGCGCCTGTTGTGCTTCCGGGCGGCCTCGATCAGCGTGTAAGTGCCGATGATGTTCGTGTCCAGGAACGGGCGGGGGTCATGCAGGGAGTTGTCGTTGTGCGACTCGGCCGCGTAATGGACCACCACGTCGGCCTCGGCCACAAGCCCGTCGACCAGGGCGGCGTCGCAGATGTCGCCCTGCACGAAACGGAAGCGCTCCTCCGGAAGGCCCCTCAGGGATTCCAGGTTGCCTGCATACGTCAGCTTGTCCAGGACCGTGACGTGATCCCCGGTGTTCTCCAGAACGTAGTGGACAAAATTGGAACCGATGAAGCCGGCACCGCCGGTGACAAGGAGTTTCTGCATTCAGCCAGCTTAGCGCGCGCCTGCAGCCGGGACTTTCAGCGACGGGCCCTCCGCAACAGGTCTTACTGGTTTGCTGGCCGTGACAATGCACGCAATGATAGAGCGCATGCGTGGAATCATCTTGGCTGGCGGCACAGGCTCGCGGCTGCACCCGATCACTCTTGGCTCAAGCAAGCAACTGGTGCCTGTCTACGACAAGCCCATGATCTACTACCCGCTCTCCACCCTCATCCTGGCCGGCATCCGGGACATCCTGATTATCACCACGCCCCACGACGCCGAACAATTCGAGCGCCTGCTCGGCGATGGTTGGCAATTTGGCGTCAATATTACGTACAAGCAGCAGCCGAGTCCTGACGGTCTCGCGCAGGCATTCGTTCTCGGCGAAGAGCACATCGGCAATGAGCCGGTGGCCCTGGTACTGGGCGACAACATCTTCTACGGCCAGGGCATGGGCACCCAGCTTCGCCGCTTCAAGGACATCGAGGGCGGTGCTGTGTTCGGGTACTGGGTCTCGGACCCGACAGCCTACGGTGTGGTGGAGTTCGACGGCAGCGGACAAGCGATCTCCCTGGAAGAGAAGCCGGAGAAGCCGCGCAGCCACTACGCCGTTCCCGGACTGTATTTCTACGACAACGAAGTCATTGCCATCGCCAAGGACCTCAAGCCTTCCCCCCGCGGCGAACTCGAGATCACGGACGTCAACCGCACTTATCTGGAACGCGGCCAGCTGAAGGTTGAAATCCTTCCCCGCGGCACGGCGTGGCTGGACACCGGCACGTTCGACTCGCTCAACGATGCGTCCAACTTCATTCGTACCGTAGAGCACCGCCAGGGCCTGAAAATCGGCGCCCCCGAAGAAATCTCGTGGCGGCTTGGCTTCCTGAGCGACGACGAACTCCGCGTACGCGCCGAACCCCTGGTGAAGAGTGGCTACGGAGCTTACCTGCTGGAACTTCTCCGCAGCGCAAACAACTAAGAACAGGTTTAGCCCTACATGTCCTGGTGGAACGCCCTGCCCGCATTTGCCGTCGCTCTTCTCATCACTTTCGGCCCCGGCGGAGTGCTCGCCTACTTCATGGGGGCCCGGCGGCTGCCGCTCCTGTGCCTTGCGCCCCTGCTCACTGTCGGCATCATCGGCGTGGCCGGAATCGCTGCCGGAGCTGTGGGCCTGCGATGGAACGTCCTGCCGCTGCTGCTGACGACGGCGGGTGCCTCCGCCGCCGCATGGGCTCTGCGACGCTTTGTACTGAAAGCCAAGGTTGCCGTTCAGGAGCCGACACCTTTCCGCGCCTGGGCGGGAGCCGCCACCGGCATGGCCGTTGGTGCATTCCTGACCGCACGGCGACTCGCGGAAGTCATTGGCAGCCCGGAGAACTTCGCGCAGCGCTTTGATAATGTGTTCCACCTCAACGCCATCCGCTACATTCTCGAGACCGGCAACGCATCCTCTCTGACCCTCGGAGGCATGGCGGGCGGCGAAGGCGGCGGCGCCATCTATCCCTCCGCGTGGCACTCCACGGCAGCCCTGATCGCTCAGCTTTCCTCCTCGGACGTGGTGGTTGCGGAGAATGTCCTCAACATCATCATTGGCGCGGTGTTCTGGCCGGCGGCGCTGATCTTCCTGGTGCACCAGATCGTCGGGCCACGGCCCGTGGCCCTGGCCCTCACGGGCGTCTTCGCCGCAGGGTTCACGGCATTCCCAATCTCGATCATGGACTTCGGACCGCTGTACCCCAACATCCTGTCCTACGCCCTCCTGCCGGCGGCCCTGGCACTCGTCATTGGACTCTGCAGGCTTGGTTTCGACAAGCGTGAAGACCGGACAATGTTATGGATGGCGCTTGCAGTGGCAGTCCCCGCGCTGGCCCTGTCACAGACGAACGGGCTCCTGTCCCTGGTCGCGTTCTCGCTCCCCCTCGGCCTGTGGGTCGCCGGCCGCGAGCTGTTGGGCCTCCGTGGCCGTGCCTTCCGTCCGCTGCAGCCACTGATCATCATCGGGGCAGCCTTTGCTGGGCTGCTGGTGTTTGCCGTGGTTTGGCGGGTTTTGCGTCCACTCGTCGAATACGACGGGTGGGCACCGTTCACGAGCCTGACCGGTGCGGTGGGCGAAGTCATTTTGAATGCACCCATCGGGCGTCCCGTCGCATGGGCCGTCTCCATCCTGGCCCTCATTGGCCTTCAGCGGGTGCTACGGCACTCCCGGGACCTCTGGATCGTCCTGTGTTGGCTCGTGCCGGTAATCCTTTACATCACCACCGCTTCCACGCCCAAGGGCTTCTGGCGGATGTTGCTGACGGGCGGCTGGTATCAGGACAGCTACCGGCTCGCGGCCCTTCTGCCAATCTTCACCGTGGTCCTCGCCGCGATCGGCAGCGTGTTCCTGTGGGATGCCCTGAAGGCTCCGATAGCGAAGGCCGCCAGCAGGATGAACGGGGCGCTGAACCGCAAGTACCCCGCTGCGGCCCCTGCCGTGCTGGCCGCACTCTTCATTTTGGCCGCCACGGCTACTACGCAGACGGGAACCATGCGGGGAATTACCGAGGAGGCGTCACGGGCGTATGTTATGGACGCGTCGTCGCCGATCGTCGACTCAGACGAGCTGGCTGTGATCAACCGCCTACCGGAGACCGTTCCCGAAGACGCGACCATCGCGGTGAACCCTTGGAACGGAGGCTCGTTGGCGTACGCCCTGACGGGCCGCAAAGTCAGTACGTACCACATGTTCTCCACTGACGACCCCGCGCTGACGGCCATCAACCAGGACATAGGCGAGGCACTCCCCGGCTCCGACGTGTGCTCGATCGCCAAGGCGCGGAACGTCGACTACATCCTGGACTTCGGTTCCAAGTACCTGGCCAACGCAGCGGCCGCCAAAGGCTTTGGAGGCGTTGTGGATGTCAAGGATTCACCGTCAGTGAAGGTTGTGGACAGCCAAGGCCACGCCAGGCTGCTGAAAGTTGTCTCCTGCGGCTAAGGGGCCGCCTGCGGTTGAGGCCGCCTGCACCGAAGTTATCCTGCACCGCAGTTATCCTGCGGCCGAAGTCACCCGGAGCTTGAAGCGTTGCCGCTCCCCTAAAGCCGGGCCTCGATCATCGGGCCCAGGAGTCTGCTGAACTCCACGTTCAGGTGGTTGACGTCGAAATAGACCACCACGCCCCCCACGACGCTGTAACACCGGCCGCTGTCGCAAAAGTAGTCGGTGAGGTCAACGAGTTTCAGCCGTGGGTCCTTGTTGGCTTGCGCCGCGTAGACCATGGGATCCAGGGGAGCTGCCGCTGACCGGTCCACAGCGCAACGCGCGGGGTCCTCTACGTTGAGCAGAGGACAGTCTGCAGGCCGGACATCGACGTTGTAGGGCGGATCTGCCAGGACTACTACTGTGCTGCCGGCGGACGTCCATGCCTTCCAGTATTTACCAAAGCCTTCGGCGTACTGGTCGTTCTGGGACCGTCCCGAACCGTCGTCGACACGTTCCCGGCGGGCAAAGGCAGACGTGAAGACGTAGGCGGGCTTGTCAGCGGCCACAGCCTCGGAGACGGCCTGCCCCCATGACCTGCAGTTGTTGACGCTGCCCTGGTCGGCCACCGACGCATAGAAGCCTGCGTACGTCACCGCGGCCGGCGGGCAGCCGCCCAGGAAACTGATCTTCAGCAACCACTTGTTCTTTTTGGCCAGGTCGAATATGGGCGCCTGCCATTGCTGGGCGTGGGAGTCCCCGACCAGCCAGACGGTCCTGGCGTCCGGGGCACCGCCGCTGAAGTCGCAAAACCTTGTGGTCCTCTTGTCACCTGCCATGAGGATGTCCAGGTTGTCCGTGCATTCGGAAGCCGTCTTGTGGTAAGCATTTGCTTCGCTCATCGTCGGCACGAAGGCGGGCCCGAACCGGTCCCCGCATTTGGCTGGGTGGTCCATGGCCCGGGGACCGTAGCAGATGGACGTCTTTTGGTTGAGCATGATCTGTTCTGCTTCGGCCACCCGGGACTGCTGTCCCAGGGACACACCGGCACAACCGGCCGCTATCACAGCCATTCCCAGCACCATGGCCACCGCGGTCTTCACGGCGGGTCTGGACGTCGGCCGGAACTGCAGTCCCTTGTCCTCAACCCAGACTTTGGTGGCCCACGCCAGGGGAACCGCTATCGCCAACAGAATGAGCTTCTGTGGTGTGTGCAGTTCCGCGTCAATGAGGAACGGGCCTACGACGACCAGGGGCCAGTGCCAGAGGTAGAGCGAGTAGGAGATGTTCCCCAGGAACTGCACCGGCGGCAGGGAGGTCACCCGGCCGTGCCACATGAAATGGCCCGGGGTTCCGCCCGCAATGACCATTGCGGTGGCTACGACCGGCAGGAGCGCGGCCGTGCCCGGGAAGGGCGTGCCCGCGTCATACAGGACGGCACTGGCGATCAGACCGCCAAATCCCAGGAGCGCGAGAATGTTTGCGGCGACGGGCGGGAATTTGAGCCTGTTGACCATCAGGGCCAGCCCGGCACCCACACCGAATTCCCACAGCCGCACCTGGGTGTAGAAATAGGCCTCATGGCGGCCCGCGTCGGCAAGGTAGGCGGACAAAGCGAACGAACCGGCGGCAGCCAGGGCGATTCCCGCCGCGACGATAACCCGGGGCCGGGCCCTCAAACGGACCGCCGCCGTCGCCAGACCCACCATCAGCAGGGGCCAGACCAGGTAAAACTGTTCTTCCACCGACAGGGACCAGTAGTGCTGTGCAACTGTGGCGGATTCGGTGGATGCCGAATAGTCCACGGCGTTGGCCGCCAAAACCCAGTTCTCGGCATAAAGCGCGCTTGCCAAAACCTGCTGGGCGGTGTCGGTCCATCTCGAAAACGGAAGGATCATCACTGCTGCGACGAGGGATACAGCGAGTACCACGAAGGCCGCCGGCAACAGCCGGCGGATACGCCTGGAATAGAAGGCAGCCAAGCGTAGTCTTCCCGTCGCGAAAATCTCTTTCGACAGGTGGGACGTGATGAGGAAGCCTGAAATGACGAAGAACACGTCAACGCCCACGTAGCCGCCGGTTAGCTGGTTGGGCCACACATGGCCCAGGACCACCATCCCAACGGCAATCGCACGCAGAGCCTGAATGTCGGCGCGGAAGCCGCTTTTCGGTCCGGACGCGCGTCGCGGGCGGCGTTCCCGCTGGTGGAACTCCGCCCCTTGCCCCAATGGCACAGTTCGACTTGTCGACAAACCCACCCAACTCCTCAGACTTCACAGTAGTGGGTCGCGTATAGCCGGGCCCAAGGTAGCTTATGCCATGGTCCGCTACGCGCCCAAGTTCGAGGCCGGCGGGTCGCCGGTTTTCGCGCTGCCCTGATTGGGTTGACGCCAAAGGAAAGTGTTAACCTTGGCCGATGAGTGAGAACATCTATCTCGTTGCCTCCGGTGGGAATCCGAACTATGGCGATGAGCTGATCGTAGCTGCATGGCTGCGGTTCCTGGCCCGCGTCCGGCCCGACGCATCCGTTTGGCTGGACTGCCCCCAGCCCGGTACCGCAAGCGCGCTCTTTGCCGGAATCCACCCTGGTTTCCACGCCACGAATACGCTGTGGCGCTCCTGCGCCGAGGCTCCGGACCAGTCTGCCCAGGCCGTGTGGGATCACGTGGTCAACCTCGTCACCCGCGGCGGTACGCCCATGTACGACATCGGGCTCATGACGTTGGGCCAGGCGGACTCGATCCACCTCCTGGGCGGCGGCTATGTCAATGGTGTCTGGCCGGACCATGTAGGGCTGGTCGCGGGAATGGCCGCAGCACGAAACCTGAACGGCTGCCGGCTGGTGGGTTCCGGACTCGGCCTGATGCCCCCGCCGGAAAACGCGGAACTGTTGGCTAAAACGTTCGCGGACTTCTCGGCGGTCAGCGTTCGCGACGACGCCAGCGCGGCCTTCCTCGGCCTCGAAACGGGACTGGACGATGTCTTCCTGGGCCTTCTCCATGAGCTGCGCCGGAGTACTGAATCGCCCCGCGTCCAGTCCCGCGCAAAGGATGTGATGTTGTGCATCCAAAGCGACATGACCGATGAACCCACGTTCTCGCGGCTCAGGGACAAACTGCGGGTTGTTGTCGAAAACGCCCTCGCAAACGGCCTCTCGGTCGGCTACGTGGAGGCGATCCCGGGGTCGGACCGTCGAATGTTCGACGCCCTCGAAGGGCTCATCCCGGAGGAGAACTTCGTCCCGTTCACACAGGTTTGGGGTGAAGGATTGCCAGTCCGCCGGGGCCAGCAGTGGTACACGTCCAGGTTCCATCCGCACATGGTTGCGGCGGCCGCGGGTGCCCAGGGCGTGGCCATCGGCATTCTTGACGACTACTACGACATCAAGCATCGCTCGCTGATGGATCTTGGTTCCGGCTGGACGTACGCCGCCGCAAGCAGCGACGCCGAACTTCCGGAACCGACCGGTTCGCCCGAGTTTGAAGCAACTGCCACCCGGTTGGCGGGCAGCAAGAGAACCGAAGCGCTGGCTTTGTACCCGGTCCGCTAAGGCCCGGACATAACAAAAGGGGGCCCGGCGGGCCCCCTTTTGTTGTGCGGTTATGCGGTTATGCGGTTCAGCGGACGCTGCGGGCCATTTTCGGCTGCGGATCGAATTTGAGGCCGGCAAGGATCTGCTTTGCAACCCGAAGCTGCAGCCGGCGCCCGACGCCGCCCTTGACCATCCAGGCGTACGTTGTCACCACAAACTGCAGCCAGGCCAGCTTGTCATCGTGGTGCCAGCGGTACGACGACTCGTTGCGCGCTCCGTAGAGGAACTTCCAGGCATTCCCGGGGTTCAGGTCGCCGAAGTTCACACCCCGGTTTTCGGGCATGTCGTGGGTTACCACGCTGTCGATAATCTGTACCCCGGGTCCTTCTGCACTGATCCGGAGAGTGTATTCCATGTCGTCGAACCAGATGAAGTACTCGACCAAGGGCAGTCCGTACTTGGCGATGGACCGGCGGGGAATCAGGACTGAGACGAAGGAACAGTTGGTGATGAGGACCGCCCTTTGACCCTGTGCGATCAGACGACCCCAGTCCCAGGTGGGGCCGGCGTTGTTCATTTCGCAGATGGAACCGTCGGTGTAGCGGACCAGCGAGCAGCTGTACGGTACGTTGCGTCCGAGTCCCTTCTCAGCTTCCGCGTGCCCGGCGAGGAGCTTCTCCAAAGCGCTTTCCTCGGTGTAGCAGTCATCGTCCATGATCCACACCCAGTCAGCCCCGCGCTCGTAGGCACGCTCCATGCCTGCAGCAAAACCGCCGGCACCGCCCGTGTTGGAATCCAGGCGGACGATCTCCACCCGCGGATCGTCATCGTAGACAGCGAGCAGCTGTGGTGTGGAGTCCGTACTGGCGTTGTCGATGACAATCAGTCGGTCAACGGGCCTGGTCTGGGCGAGGATCGAGTCGAGGACCCTTCCGAGCTTGTCAACACGGTTGTAGGTGACGACTACGGCTGCGACCTGGTCGGTCATGCTTTCCATCCTTCGTAAAGTTCCGTGGTCCATTCCCGTGCTTCCGGGAGTTCCTTCAGAGCGGCGATTTTCAGCCTTTGTTCTTCAACGATCTGTTCACGCAACTCCTCCGAGGCCATGATCGCCTTGGTGCGCTGGACAGCTTCCCTGATAAACGCGAGGGGCTGCCTCGGTACCAGGACTTTGTCGGACACAAGGGAAGCCTGTGAGCCGACATCGGTCGACAGTACCGCCACGTCCTGGGCTGTCGCTTCAAAGGTCGTGAGTGTCAGCCCCTCATTGTCCGAGGAAATCACCAGCAGGTCCGAGTCGGCCAGGGTGTCGTCCACGGAACGCGGCGGCTGACGCAGCTCAAGACAGTCCGCAAGACCATACTTCGCGACGAGCCGCGACGTCTCTTCAGCCAGGGCCCCTGATCCGTGCAGGATGAACCGCACGTCCTGTTCGGTGGAGCGCCGGAGCTGGGCGGCATAACGGAGGAAGAGATAAGGGCGTTTCTGCTGGCTGAGCCGGCCAACGAAGGACACCGTAAAGGGCCGCCCCGGGTCCTTTTCGGCCTTCGGGGCAGCCGACACCTCACTGAGTCCGTACAGCGGCGCGAGGGAAACCCGTTCCTTCGGGACGTCCCGCTGCAGGACCATGTAGTCCCTCAGCTGCGGCGAAATGACGTGGTGCATGTCAATGGCATTGGACAGCTTGACGGCCAATTCGACGAAGCCGCCGGTCCGCCACTCGATGACGTGCAGCGAATCGACCGTCCGGATCCCGGGATCCATGGCCTTGAACCATGGGAGACGGTGGTACAGCCACCCGTTGTGGTGGACGTGGATACCGCGAACCGAGAACTTCGTCAGCAGTGCCAACAGCAGTTCGGATTCTTCCTCGTCTGAAATGGGAAGGTTCACCGGCAGGACCAGCGCGCCGTCCAGTTCGGGGCGCACAATCCACGGGTGGGCCGACTCACGGTCAGTCAACACGATGGGCAGGAAGCCCGCCTCGCGGGCCAGCGCGATGGTTTCAATGGCCCATCGTTCCGCCCCTCCCATTTCCAGCCAATGCAGCCCGAAGATGATTGCCGGCTCGCCGTCTTCGGACAGGCTGCGCAGCGGCGCAGTGGATTCGATCGGAGCCATCCGATGTGGCCGGCGATTCGGTGTGAGGCGTTTTTCGTGGTAGTCGGTCAGTCCCTGGCGCAGGGCGTCGAAGGCGATCGGCGCTCCAAACCGGGCAAGACGCAGCACTTTGGCTTTGCGGCCCGGGCGGTCGTAGAAGGTTGCTCCCCCTTCAGCGCGTTCCCCGCCCAAATCGATGACGAGGGGAACCACCGGCGATTCGGCAGACGCCGTCGTCGGAACCGTGCTCTTGACGCCAACCGTGCAAACGACGGTACGGTTCGGTTCCCACTCGTGCCGGTGGCAGGCGTAGCCGGTCAGCCGGGGAAACTCTCCGTCGGGTGCCCGGAGGACTATGACCTTGAATTCCCGGCCGGGCTGGATCAGTGAGTGATAGTTCAACCCACCAACAAGCAGGCCAATTTCCCGATCGGAGAGCCGGGCCTCTCCGCCTGCCAGGCCAGAACCGCCGTCGTCCAAAACTTCGAAGAGCTTACGGGCCCTACTCATCTGCACTCCCTACTGCATTCGTGTTCATGTCAGCTTCGTATCAGCTTTCCCGGAGAAGGCGGACTGCTTCCCCGATTGGCCCGTCTGCAACCTTCTTGCCCTGCCGCAGCACGACGCCCCGGTCACAGACCTTGCTCACCATGTCGAGGTCGTGGCTGACGACGACGAGCGTGCAGCCCGACTCCCGGAGCTCCTGGATGCGTGCCAGGCACTTCTTCTGGAAGGGCTCGTCGCCCACCGAGAGGATTTCGTCGATCAGGAAGACATCCGGGTTCGTGTGCACGGCGACCGAAAAGGCCAGGCGCAGGAACATACCGGATGAGTAGAACTTGACCTCGGTGTCGATGAACTTTCCGATTTCGGAGAACTCGACGATTTCGTCAAAACGCGCTTCTGTTTCCTTCTCGGTCATTCCAAGAAGCACGCCGTTAAGGAACACGTTCTCGCGGCCTGTCAGGTCGGGGTGGAAACCGGCGCCCACCTCAATGAGGCCGGCGACCTTGCCTCGGGTCCTGATGCTTCCGCTGTCCGTACTCATAACACCGGAAATGAGTTTGAGCAGGGTCGATTTTCCCGACCCGTTGAAGCCGAGCAGCGCAACCGACTCCCCGACGCCAACAGAAACGTCCACACCATCCAGCGCCATAAACGTCGAGGAAAGATCCCCGCGTCGGCCTTTGAACAGCCACACAACCGTCTCCTTCAGGGACCGTGTGTGCCGAAGGTTAAAGCGTTTCGATACCTTTTCAACAATGATTGCTTCTGCAGCCATCACAACTCCTGCGCAAATCTGCCCTCAAGGCGTCGGAATACGGTCTGGCCAATTGCGAGGAGCCCCAAGGAAATCAACAACCCGACCGGCAACCACAGCGAAATGAGGTTCTCCGGCATTCTGGCGCCCTCGGCGGCATTCCGCACGGCGCCCGTCGGTGCCCAGAATGCAAAGTGGAACAGTTCGACGGCGATAGTCATGGGGTTGAGCTGGTAGAAGAAGTAGAACGTCTCTCCCAGCGCGTCCCGGACGAGGTACCACGCGTAGAGAACAGGCGAAAGCCAGGTGGCCATCATGAGCATCAGGTCAACGATATTTTCGGAGTCCCGGAACATCACGTTTGCGGCGGCAAACAGCAGGCCAAGTCCAAGGGACAGCATGGCGACAATGACAAACGCACCAATGGCACCAATGATCTGCACGATGCTCGGGGTCCAGCCAAAGAAAAAGCAGGCCGTGAGGAGGATCAGGAACTGCGGCAGGAAGTGGACCATGGCCACCCAGACGGACGCCACCGGAAAGAGCTCACGGGGGAGGAAGATCTTCTTGACCAGGGCCCCGTTCGCAACAATGGACCGCGTGGCGTTGCTGAAGGCTTCCGAAAAAAAGTTCACCAGGATGATGCCCGAGAACATGTATATGACGAAGTTGGGCTGCTTGTTCAGGCCCAGGAACACTCCGAGGGCGAAATAGAAAACGATGAACTGCACGCCGGGCTTGACGTAGCTCCAGAGCAGGCCCAGCACCGAGCCGCGGTAGCGGACCTTGAGTTCCTTCCGCACGATAAGCCGGAGCAGTTCACGGCGCCGGAACACGTCGAGGAGGCCGCCGCCCTTGTCGGGAGCAGCCAGTAGCTCAGCGCTCATGCGTCCACCCCTCCGCTTTCAAGGGTTGTTCCACTCTCGAAGTGCGGACGGATTTGGTTGTCGAACATGGTCAGGGCTGAGCCGATTGCCATGTGCATATCGAGGTACTTGTACGTTCCAAGCCGGCCGCCGAACAGCACATCCTGCTCGGCAGCCGCGAGGTCGCGGTACTTGAGCAGGCGTTCGCGGTCGGCCGCGGTGTTGATCGGGTAATAGGGCTCATCGCCCTTCTCCGCTGCCCGCGAGAACTCCCGCATGATGATGGTCTGCTCTGTCTGGTAGTCCCGCTCCGGGTGGAAGTGGCGCGGTTCGATGATGCGCGTGAAGGGGACATCCTCGTCGTTGTAATTCACGACCGACGTTCCCTGGAAATCGCCGACGTCGAGGATTTCCTCTTCGAAATCAATGGTCCGCCAGGACAGATCGCCTTCCGAGAAATCGAAGTACCGGTCCACCGGCCCCGTGTAGATCACCGGGATGTTGCCGACAACCTTGTTCTTGCTGTATTCGTGCGACTCATCAAAGAAGTCGGTGTTGAGCCGGACCTCGATGTTCGGGTTCTCCGCCATCTTCTCGATCCACGCGGTGTAGCCGTTGGTCGGCAGACCCTCGTACTTATCGTTGAAGTAGCGGTTGTCGTAGTTGTAGCGCACCGGCAGCCGGGAAATGATCCCTGCGGGAAGGTCCTTGGGATCCGTCTGCCACTGCTTGCCGGTGTAGTGCTTGATGAACGCCTCGTACAGCGGCCGGCCGATGAGCTGGATGCCCTTGTCGTTGAGGTTCTGGGGATCAGTGCCCGCGAGCTCGCCGGCCTGCTCCTGGATGAGGGCCTGGGCCTGCCCCGGAGTCAGGTTGGCGCGGAAGAACTGGTTGATCGTAGCGAGGTTGATCGGCAGGGAGTACACCTCGCCCTTGTGGACGCCGTAGACCTTGTGCACATAGTTGGTGAACGTCGTGAATCGGTTGACATACTCCCACACGCGCTCGTTGGACGTGTGGAACAAGTGGGCGCCGTATCGGTGCACCTCGATGCCGGTCTGCTCTTCCTTTTCGCTGTAGGCATTGCCGCCGATATGGTGGCGGCGGTCGAGGACTACGACCTTCAAGCCCAGCTCAGTGGCGGCCTGTTCTGCGATTGTCAGGCCGAAAAAGCCCGACCCTACGATGACGAGGTCAGCGGTCACAAAATCTCCTGATTCGAATGCGGGCAGCCCAATGTTGTGCATTGGCTGCTGCTCTAGCCTACCCGAGGCTGTACGGCCACCAGTGAATCGCCGGCACGGGCCGGGCTTGTCCACATAGTCGGATGAGGGCGATGACCGGGGGCAGCGCCCGGCGGTAGCTTGGGCAGAAACCGTCTCCTTCCCATTGGAAAGCCCCCGATGACGCTCCACTGCACGCTGGTCCGCGGACCCGATGCCGGCAGCCCTGGCCTACCCCTCGAACTCACTATTGAGGCCGGTCATGGCGCTGCAGGCCACCTCGTGCAGCAAGCTATTGCGGAGCATTACGGCGCAGGGGAACTGACCGTACGGGGGCTGCCTTTAGCCGGCCTGGCTGTCGGAGTTCCTCCGTTTGTTACCGGGGCGGTCATAGTGGACGGCGCGGGAGGCCGCCGTGCGCAGACCGGCAACGCCAGGGATGCTGGCCTGTTGATCGCCGTACACAGCGGACCCGCGGCCGGGACTGTACTGCCTCTGCGGCGCGGCACCTACCGGATCGGCCGCAGCGGCGCTGAAATCGTCCTTCCGGATGCCGCCCTCTCCCGTGAGCATGCCCGGCTGGATGTGACGGACACCGCCATCACCATCACGGACCTTGGCAGCGCGAACGGAACCATCGTGGACGGGAAGAGAGTGGGCCACTCGGCGGTTTCGGCGAATTCGCTGATCAGTTGTGGCAATTCAACACTATCCATCACCTTTGGCCCCGCGCCGGCAGGACTGCCCGCCGAGTGGGAAGCTGCCGGCTCCAGCGTCGCTGAGCCTTTGAGAGTGCCGCACAGGGCCGAAGGCGGTAACCGGGGCATTCTCTTTCTCACGGCGGCACTGCCGCTGCTCATCGGCGTGGGCCTCGCTGTGATCACCGGAATGTGGATGTTCCTGGCCTTCACGGCGGTTTCTGCCGTTTCGGTGCTAGTTCCCATGCTGGCGGGCCGCCGCCAGCGATGCCGTCTCAAGGCGTCGGTGGCTGCCGCCGTTGAAGAAGACAAGGAACGACGACGCCGGTCCGCGCCGTCCGCCGCTGCGCTGGTCCTCAGGGGGCAATCGGAATCCCCGGTCGGGACCGGGGGGACCGTGACACCGGACGATCTTGGGTTGCGCCTCGGACTCGCGGACCAGCAGGCCAACGTCCGGTTGGATCCCGCCGACCCGGATTTCGACGCACCGGCTGCCGGCCGCATGCCGTTCATCCTGCACCTTCCAGATCGGACATTTGTCCGTGGGCCCCGGCAGGACGTCGCCGGCCTGATCCGGTTCATGCTTATGCAGCTCACAAGCTACCGGAATGCGGCCCGGACGCGGATCGTGCTGCAGGGCCGGCCGGAGTCCCTGCCGCTGACGTCCCGGTATCTCACCCCGGTGTCGCTGTCGTCGAATGCCCGGAAGACATCGGACCTGCTGGAGCGCGGCATCGACCGGAGCCGGGAACGGGGCGTGCTGATACTGATCGATGACGTCGATGGCGCGCCCGGAATTTCCGGCATGTCTGCCACCGCCATCAACCGCGGTTGGCACGTTCTCGACTGCACCCGGGATGGCTCACCGGAGGCGGGCACAGTCATCGAACTTGGCGGAAAAATGGCCCGGCTCTGCGCCGGGGACTCCACGCATGACTTCCTGCCTGACCTTGTTCCGGAGCGGGTGTTCGACCGGTACTGCCGGGATATGGCACCGGCCCTTGAGTGCGGCCCGGCTACCCCAACGGTGGTTCCGCTGAATTGTTCTCTGGCAGATGTCCTGCCGGCGTCAGCGTCGGACACGTCGGTCCGTTGGCTTGGCGGGCGCGGGGCGCCCGGACTGGCCGTACCCATTGGAATGTCAGCCCAGGGACCCCGCATGCTCGACCTTGAGTCGGACGGTCCGCATCTGCTGGTGGCGGGAACCACCGGTTCCGGCAAATCCGAACTCCTCCGGAGCCTGGCGGCCGGGCTGGCTCTGAGCTTCCCGCCGGATGTGGTCAACCTTCTCTTTTTTGATTTCAAGGGCGGTTCGGGACTGGGACCGTTGACGGGCCTGCCTCATTGTGTGGGTATACTCACGGACCTCACCCGGGATGAACTGGACCGTTCTCTGATTTCCCTGCGCGCCGAAATCCAGCGCCGGGAGGAATTGCTTTCCGCCGTCCAGGCTCCGGACCTGGCGGGCTATCGGGCGGCAGGTGCCGCAGCCGGCCCGCTCCCCCACCTGGTTCTGATCATCGACGAGTTCCGCATGCTCGTCGAAGACGCCCCCGAGGCACTGACGGAACTCATGCGGATGGCAGCCATCGGACGATCGCTGGGCATACACCTCATCATGGCTACGCAGCGGCCCCAGGGCGCCCTCACGGCGGACATCCGGGCGAACGTCACCACCAGCATTGCGCTGCGCGTCCAGTCTGAGATGGAATCGTTCGACATCATCAACTCCAGAGTCGCCGCCGGAATCGGCGTGGCCACTCCCGGGCGCGCCTATCTCGCCCGCGGCTCCGAGGATCCGGTCGAGTTCCAGACGGCGTCGCTGGCCGGTGCAGCAGCTGACCCGGCCGCGTCCGGCTTCAGGGTGTGCCTCGCCGCCGAGGCGTTGGGGAAAGCCCCGGCCGAACCTGGCGGGCAACCGAACCCCGATCTGCAGCCTTCGCCGGCGCAGGCCGCAGCCCCCCTGATTAGATCCCTCGTGGAACTTTGGAACAGCATGGGAGGAACTCCGCCGCACCGCCCTGTGGCCGGCCCGCTGCCCCGGGCGGTCTGCCGCCCCGATGCTGCCACGCCTGCCGGTGACCGGACAGCGGCGCACCCTGCATCCGAACCCTTGGGCGTGAGTATGGAAGGCGACCCGTCACCCTGCCTCTGGTCCGTCCAGCTCGGCTTGGCGGACGAGCCGCAGCGGCAGCGCATCTCCCGGCTGACGTGGCAGCCATCAGGCCATGGCCATCTTGCCCTGGTCGGCGGACCGGGCAGCGGGGCGGACGACGCCGTGGCCCTTGCCCTGCAGCAGCTGATCGAACACGTCGAGGAATCGCACCTTTATATACTCGACGCCGGCAATTCGTTCAGCGCGTCACGGGCAGAGCCGCGGGTGGGCGCGGTGGCTGGACTGCATGAACTGCGCCGGGCTGTTCGCATCCTGGAACGTATTGCCCTCGAAATGTCCGTGCGGCTCAGCCGGCAGGCAGAAGAACAGGCCACACCGCTCGTCCTGGTCCTGAACGGCTGGGGTTCGTGGGTCTCCGCGTTCCGGGCCGGCCCCCTGGCTTGGGCGGAAGACCTGGTCCAGGACATCGTCCGGGACGGTACCAGGGCAGGTGTCACGGTCCTCATTTCCGGGGACCGTGACGTTGTGACCGCCCGCTACTTCGCCGCCGTCCCCAACCGGGCTTTCTTCCCCAATGGCTCCACCGAGGAGAGCCGCCTGGCGTGGCCACGGATCCCTGACGTTCCCCGGATCCGTGGACGGGCGGTGGTGTTCGGCCCGCTCACGGGAAGCCCCGGGTCGGTGGCCCAGTTTTATGCGGCCGCGGGGACGGCGGCGAAGACAGCGACCGTCAAAGAAGCCGCCGCCCGGCCCTTCAGGATTGAGGCCCTGCCCGCGCGCCTGAGCGCGTCCGATGTCCAAGCATGCCTGGCAGCGTCACCGTTGTCCGGAGGTGCCGCCACCGGAAACGGAACCAGACACCGCTCAATTGTCATCGGCATCGGCGGTGACGAACTCCTTCCGGCAACTGTGCGGCTTCCGTCCGGATGTGTACTGCCCGTTCTGGGCGGTCCGGCCTCCGGCAAGAGCTCACTCCTTGCAGCCATCCCCCAGCTAAACCCGCACGTCCCGGCGTGGCTCTTCCCCGGTATTGACGATGCCGCCGACAACTACTGGGCAGGCCTCAGGCTGAGCGCTGATGCCGGCGTATTGAGCAGGGACGCAGTCCTTCTGGTGGACGATGCGGACATGCTGACTCCGGAGGCCACCCGGCATCTGCTGGACCTGCACAGCCTGGGGTGGACAGTACTGCTCACCGCCGGGTACAGCCCGACACTCGTTCAGCGGGTACCGCTGGCTGCCCACGCCCGCGGGCACGGCAACGGAATCCTGATCGCGCCCCGGAACATCATGGATGGCGACTTCTTCGGTGTTCGTTTCGAAGTGGACCCCAACCCGCCGCCCGGGAGGGCGGTCCTCATTTCCGAGGGTCGGGCCACCCCCGTACACCTGGCGGCGGGTTCCAGCCCCGGCGTCACAGGGCGGGGGGCGCCCCACCGGAACGCGAGGCGAAGCTGATCACGCTCTTGCGGAACAGCAGCACCACCGCGACAGCGGCCGGCACCAGCATGGCCAGGCCCGCCACAATGTAACCGCCGGTGAGAGTCGGAAATCCGATCGTCAGCACAAACAACTGGGCCACCAGCGCCCCCGCCCGCGGCCAGCGGAATCCACGGAAAAGGAAATAGGAAACGGCAAAAAGCCAGGCTGAAAAAGAAAGGAGGAGCGCCAACGTAAACACAGCACCCCAAAATGAAAGCACCGGCGCCCCGGTGGTCAGTTGCACGGCGTACCAGCCCGCGGCCACTAGGAGGGCCGCCGCTTCAGCGGCGACAATCAGGCTCAGCGCGCTGACTTCCCGGGGCCGGGAGCCCGGAACCCCCCGGGAAACGGAGCGCGGGGAAGCATCCGAACGGTCTGCGGAGCCTGCCCCGCTGGGCTCAGAACTGAAGTCGGAGGGGTTCTCTGGGGGTCTTGACACACTGGCACCATACCGGACATAGTCGACTAGCGGGGAGGGCACCGGCGACCTATGTGACGTATCGCTCACGCTTAAGAGGCACTTCTTAGACGATTACCCCTTGTTTACACAGCGTTAACATGACACGCTTAATTCAGATGACCAAGGGGACCCGGCAGGGTCCCTTTCTTATGTAGCCTCTAGTGAATATTTTCACAAGTGGCTTTCAACGAGTTCCCAGGAATGGAGTGACTGATCAGCATGGATTGGCGTAACCGCGCAGCGTGCCTCGACAAGGACCCGGAGCTGTTCTTCCCAGTAGGAAACACCGGGCCAGCTCTCCTGCAGATCGAGGAAGCCAAAAGTGTGTGCCGCCGTTGTCCGGTGGTGGACACCTGCCTTCAGTGGGCCCTCGAATCGGGACAGGACGCCGGTGTTTGGGGCGGGATGAGCGAAGACGAGCGCCGCGCACTCAAGCGCCGTGCTGCACGCGCACGTCGCGCCTCCTGACCGGAAATACTCTGCATTGGCCTGATTTAGGCAAACAGGAAGCGGCCGCGGACTTTACAGTCCGCGGCCGCTTTCCTGTTTAAGGCCCTACTACCGCTTCTGCAGGCTCAGGACGATCTGCACGGCGGTTCCGCCGCCTTCGCGGGGCTTCCACTGGATGCTGCCGCCGAGTTCACTGGTCACAAGTGTCCGGACGATCTGCAGTCCCAGGCCCTCCACATGGGGCGTTTCCGGCAACCCGACACCATCGTCTGCCACAGTCACAGTCAGGAGTTCGTCACCGTCGTCGCCTTCGGAACGGTCGGCCAGAAGCCAGACAGTTCCGGTCCTCCCCTCCAGACCGTGTTCGACGGCGTTCGTCACAAGTTCGTTGATCACCAGGGCAAGCGGGGTAGCGAAATCGCTGGGCAGCTCTCCGAAGAGCCCGGACCTGGCCGTCTTGACCTGCTGGGAGGGCGAAGCGACTTCGGCCGAGAGACGGAACTGGCGGCCAATCAGTTCATCGAAGTCAACGCTTTGCGTCAGCCCCTGGGACAGGGTCTCGTGGACGAGGGCAATCGTGGCGACTCTCCGCATGGCCTGCTCGAGGCCCTGTTTGGCCTCATCGCTGACCATCCGGCGCGACTGCATCCTCAAGAGGGCAGCCACCGTCTGGAGGTTGTTCTTCACCCGGTGATGGATCTCCCGGATGGTGGCATCCTTGGTCACCAGTTCCATTTCGCGGCGCCGAAGCTCGGAGACGTCACGGCAGAGCACCAGGGCCCCGAACCGCTGCTGTTCGTCGCGCAGCGGGATGGCCCGAAGGGAAAGGCTCACCCCACGGGATTCGATTTCGCTGCGCCACGGCATCCGGCCCGTCACCACAAGCGGGAGAGTTTCGTCCACCATGCGACGGTCCCGCAGAAGTCCCGCTGTGACTTCGGCAAGCGACCTGCCTTCGAGGGACTCCCCGTCACCCAGGCGCCGGAACGCGGAGACGCCGTTCGGACTGGCGTACTGCACGATTCCGTCTGCATCCAGCCGGATGAGACCGTCACCCACACGTGGAGCGCCGCGGCGGGATCCGGTGGGCGACGCAAAGTCGGGCCAGAGGCCGAGCGTTCCCATCCGGAGCAGGTCGTAGGCACACTGGCGGTAGGTCAGTTCGAGCCTGGAAGGCATCCGTGAACTGGACAGATCCATGTGGGTGGTCACAACCGCCAGGGTGCGGCCGTTCCTGACCATGGGCACAGCTTCGACCCTGAGGGCCATGTCGCTGCTCCAGTTGGTTTCGCTGGAGCGCTCAATCGTGCGGCTGCCCCAGGCCTTGTCCACCAGCGGCTGCAGGTCCGACCTGATCCCCTCCCCCACGAAGTCGGCGTGGAACACCGTGTGCGTGGTGGAGGGGCGGACGTGGGCCAGTGCCACGTACCCGAACTCAGGATGCGGAAACCACAATGCCAGGTCAGCGAAGGCAAGGTCGGCGACCATCTGCCAGTCGCCCACCAGGAGGTGCAGCCACTCGGCATCCCCCGGCCCAAAATCAGCGTGTTCCCTGATGGGGTCCGTAAAGATTGCCACTACACCTCCAGATTCGACGCTTGGGACGGGTCCCTAGCGTCGGACGATTGACCTCAAGAGCCTCAATGCTACCGACAGTGACGCCATATCGTCCGCTTCGAGCGAGTTGACCTCGTCAAACATGCTCCTGGCACGGCCGAGCTGTTCGGCATTCTGGCCTTCCCAGTTCAGTACGCGGTCCTCCGCGGGGGTCCCGGACGACGTCGAGTCAAGGACCGACGTCGTGATGTCCGAAATGGTGGAGTAGAGGTCATCACGCAGGGCAGCGCGGGCCAGCGCCTGCCAGCGGTCCCGCCTCGGGAGCTTCGTGATCCGCTCCAGGAGGGAATCCGCGTGGAAGCGGTCGAACACCGAGTAGTAGACGTGCGCGATGTTTTCCACCGGCTCCGCGCTGACATGGGCGATCTTGGCGATGTCCAGCAGCACAAAGCTTTCGAACAGTTCGGCCCAGCGGTGGGCGAGGTCCTCCGGAAGTTCCCAGCTCCGGGCCTTTTCGAGCCACGAAGCCACGCGGGCACGGTCCTCTCCGCGCAGGTAGTCGAGGAGGCGGGCACGCATCGGATCCATCAGCGGTTTGAATTCGCCTACGATCTCCGAGATCGGCCGGGACCCGCTGCCTTGGCTGAGCACCCACCGGACAGCACGGTCCAGGAGCCGCCGGATGTCCAGGTGGACGGTGCTCCAGTGCTCCGTCGGGAAGGACGCAGGCAGTTCGTTGAGTTCGCCCACCATGACGTCTAGCTCGTAGATTTCGCGGAGTGCAACGAAGGCCTTCGCCACCGCGGCCTCGTTGGCTGAGGTCTCTTCAATGGTGCGGAACGCAAACGTGATGCCGCCCAGGTTGATCATGTCGTTTGCCACGACGGTAGCGATGATCTCGCGCCGCAGCGGATGGGTGTCCAGTTCGGCGTCGAACCTCTCCCGAAGCTGCTTGGGGAAGTAGGACCGGAGGGTTTGCCTGAACCACGGATCGTCGGCGAGGTCGCTCTCGCGCAGTGCCGTCGCGAGTTCGATCTTCGCGTAGGCCGCCAGCACGGAGAGCTCCGGCGAGGTAAGCCCCTGTCCCTGTTCCAGGCGTTCCCGGAGCGTCGCCGTTGTTGGCAAGGCTTCGAGTTTGCGCTTGAGGTCTGCGGATTTCTCCAGCCAGTCCATGAGCCGCTCGTAGCTGGGGCTCCACTCCGCAACACGGATGCGGTCGTTGAGGAGGAGGATGTTCTGGTCGATGTTGTCTTCGAGCACAAGCCGCCCGACTTCATCCGTCATGGATGCCAGGAAGTCAGCCCGCTCGGCGGACTCGAGCTTGCCGGCTGCGACCATCCGGTCAACAAAGATCTTGATGTTGACTTCATGGTCCGAGCAGTCGACGCCGGCTGAATTGTCGATGGCATCCGTGTTCAGGATGACTCCCTGGAGTGCGGCTTCGATGCGGCCGCGCTGGGTCATGCCGAGGTTTCCGCCTTCTCCGACCACCTTGACGCGAAGGTCGCGGCCGTCAACGCGGATCGCATCGTTGGCCTTGTCCCCCACCTCCGCATGCGTTTCGGTGCTTGCCTTGACGTAGGTTCCGATACCGCCGTTGTACAGCAGGTCCGCCGGCGCCAGCAGAATCGCGCGAAGGAGTTCCGGCGGGCTCAGCTCCGAGGTGCCGTCCGGCAGTCCCAGGGCCGCCCTCACCTGGTCGGAAACAGGAATGGACTTTGCCTGCCGCACGAAGACGCCGCCGCCTTCGCTGATAAGGGACTTGTCGTAGTCGTCCCAGGAGGACCGGGGCAGGTTGAAGAGCCGCTGCCGCTCGGCGTAGGACACGGTCTCGTCGGGATTCGGATCCAGGAAGATGTGGCGGTGGTCAAACGCCGCGAGCAGCCGGATGTGCTTGGAAAGCAGCATGCCGTTGCCGAAGACGTCGCCGGACATGTCGCCGACGCCCACCACGGTGAACGGTTCCGACTGCGTGTCGAGATCCAGTTCGCTGAAGTGGCGCTTGACCGATTCCCACGCGCCCCGGGCGGTGATCCCCATGGCCTTGTGGTCGTAGCCCACCGAGCCGCCGGAGGCGAAGGCGTCCCCCAGCCAGAACCCGTATTCGTCCGAGAGGCCGTTTGCGATGTCCGAGAACGTCGCCGTTCCCTTGTCGGCAGCGACGACGAGGTAGGAATCGTTGTCGTCGTGGCGGACGACGTCGGCCGGCGGAACCACGGCTTCCCCGTCGGGAGTTGTGATCAGGTTGTCCGTCAGGTCCAGCAGACCGCGGATGAACGTCTTGTAGCTCTCCACGCCCTCCGCCATCCAGGCCGCCCGGTCGGCGGCGGGGTCAGGGAGTTGCTTGGCGAAGAATCCGCCCTTGGCGCCGGTGGGCACAATGACGGCGTTCTTGACTGTCTGTGCCTTAACAAGACCCAGGATTTCGGTCCGGAAGTCCTCACGCCGGTCGGACCAGCGCAGCCCGCCTCGGGCCACCTTGCCGAATCGCAGGTGCACGCCCTCCACTCGGGGCGAGTAGACCCAAATTTCAAACATCGGGCGCGGGAACGGCAGGCCCTCGATGGCGGCCGGATTCAGTTTGAAGCTCAGGTACGGCTTTTGCTGATAGAAGTTGGTCCGCAGCGTGGCCTCGATGAGGTTCGCGAAGGTCCGGAGCACGCGGTCAGCATCCAGGGTGGCGACCTGTTCGATGGCGGCTGCCAGTTCTGCACGGACCGACGCCTGGCGCTCGGTCCGGACATCCTCCCCGAGGGCGGGGTCAAAGCGGACCTCGAACAGGGCACTGAGCGCACGTGTCACGTCGGGATTGGCCAGCAGCGTGTCCGCAATGAAGCCAAACGAATTCGTGTTGCCCATCTGGCGCATGTATTTGGCATAGGCGCGCAGGACCACGATCTGGCTCCAGTGCATGCCCTCGCGCAGGACCAGACGGTCGAAGCTGTCAGACTCGACGGCACCGGAAACGGCGGCGCCAAAGGCTTCCGCCAGCAGCTGGCCCGTTGCGAGCGGGGCCACACCGGCGGGGTACTTCAGGCCCAGGTCGTACAGGAAGAAGTCCCTTTTGTCCGACGTCTCGATTTCGAACGGCCGTTCGTCGAGCACTTCAAGGCCAAGGTTATGGAAGTACGGCAGGATCTGGCTGAGGCTCTTGGGCTCCAGCATGTAGAGCTTGACACGGGCGTCCTCTTCAAGGGTGGCTCCGGCCCCTTCGGGAAGATAGACGTGGACGCCGGGCCGCTCCGGCCGGCCCTTTTCGGCCAGTTCGGCAGCCGATCCGTACTTCTCGAAGCGGGCAATGTCCGTGAGGGCATCCTCCACCTCGTAGTCCACGCGGTAGGTGGCCGGAAAGGCTTCGGCCCATGCCGAAGCAAGCCCCTTGTTGCCATCTTCCGGACCGCTGGCACGCAGGACTTCCGCGATGCCCTCGCTCCACGATCGCGCTGCCCGGACAAGCCGTTTCTCCAGCTCTTCGGCGTTGACGTCGCTGACGTCGGCGTCCTTGGGCAGCCGGATCCGGAAGAACAGCCTGGCGAGCGCGGATTCGGTCATCCTCGCTTCGTAGTCGATGGAGACGGCGTGGAACGTCTCGCGCAGTTCCTGCTCGATGCGGAGCCGAACGTTTGTTGTGTACCGGTCACGGGGAAGGTAGACGAGTGCGGACATGAACCGGCCGTAGATATCAGGCCTCAGGAACAGCCGGGTGCGGCGCCGCTCCTGCAGGCGCTGAATTCCTGTTGCCGTTGCAGCGAGGTCGGAAACCTCGATCTGGAACAGCTCATCGCGGGGGTATGTTTCAAGGATGCCCAGGAGGTCTTTGCCGGAGTGGGAATGCGGCGGGAATCCGGCTTTGCGCAGGACGGCTTCGACCTTCTCGCGAACGATCGGAATGTTCCGGACGGAGCCGGCGTAGGCGCTCGTGGCGAACAGTCCGATGAACCGCTGCTCACCATTGACGTTTCCGGCGGCGTCGAAGCTCTTGACACCGATGTAATCGAGGTAGGCCGGGCGGTGGACAGTGGAGCGGGAGTTGGCTTTGGTAATGACCAAAGCGCGCTTTTCACGTGCCTTCTTGCGGCCGGCAACGGTGAGGTGCTGGACGTGGTGTCCGTCCGCACCGCTGCGCAGCAGGCCGAGGCCGCTTTCCTCCCGGAGTTCCAGGACGTCTTCCCCGGACTCGTTCACCAGGTCGTATTCTCGGTATCCAAGGAACGTGAAGTTGCCTTCGTCGAGCCAGCGGAGCAGGTCCTGGGCCTGGCGCAACTCCTCGATCTGCGCAGGATTGGCCACGTTGTCCAGGTCTTTGGCGATCTGCAGTGCCTTGTTGCGCATCTTCGGCCAGTCTTCGACTGCTGCCCGTACGTCCCCGAGCACGCGTTCAATGCCTTCGACCAGCCGTCCACGCAATTCCTCGCTGGCAAGGTCGATCTCGACAGCGATCCAGGACTCCATGTGGGAGGCATTGTCGCCCTGGGCTATCAGGTGCGACAGGCTCGGCATGGCGGCGGTATCACCGCTGGAAATGCCGATGCTGGACGGGACACGGTCCACTTTGGTCAGCTGACCGGTTTCCCGGTTGCGTGTCACGACGAACAACGGGTGCAGGACAAGATGGATTGCGGAGTTCTGGCGAACGAGCTCAGCGTTGACTGAGTCCACCAGGAAGGGCATATCGTCCGTGACGATGTACACGACGCTTCGGTCAGCTTCGTCCACGATTCTGATGTTGGCCGTGCCCGGGACTCGGACAGCGGCCACTTCGCGGTGGGTTTCAGCGCGGGCGGCCAGGAGATCAGGCGAATAGGCCCGTCCGTCCTCCTCCGCAAGGTGCTCGTAGTAGTCTCCGAGGTACCCTTCACGGGCTCCGAGTAAAACGGACTGATCCTCCACGCTGGACCCAGACGACATCGACAAACGCCTCCATCAAAAGTTCATAGCTGCCTCTTTGCAGCCCTTATGGCGAGCCTAGCCCTTTAGGCGACGCTTCGCTGTGGAAGTAAAGACAGAGGATCGGCGTTTTCGCTGGACAGGTGCACAAACCAATTCCGCGATTGCCAGACGCAGTCCTGATTGCGGTGCAGCCTCAAGCAGGAGGCACCCGGACAACAGTGCCGAGTCGCTTGCTGCGCTGTCCGATGGCAGGAACGCGGCGATTGCCGCGGCCGGGCCGTACCTTTCCCAGGCGTCCCTGAGCTGGCGTTCCGGTGACCTTCCGGCGGCCGAGGCACGGACCTTATTCAGGACCACCCGGGGAACCGCCTGCGGGACCGCGGCCTCAAGCTCGGAGAGGCCGCGAACGAGTCGCGGCACCCCGATGGAGTCAGCTGCTCCGACGGCATAGACGGTATCTGCCAGTTCGAGGCTCCGCAGGGTGGCGGCGTTCCTGCGCGGCGCCATGGTGTCAAAACTGAGCTCCTCGTCTGCTTCGAGGCAGAATCCGGTGTCCACGACGACGTAGTCCGCGATTTCCCGGGCTTTCCCAAACACAGCACCGAGGGCGGACGCGCGCAATTCCGTCCAGCGGTCCGCGCGCGTGATCCCGGTCAGGATCCGGAGCGTCCCTGATTTCAGGGCGACGGGTGTGGCAACCCTTAGCAGCGCGTCGGCATCCAATTGACCCAGGTCAGCCAGCCTGCAGGCCTGCGCCAGCCCCGCGGACTCATCCAGGAGTCCCAGCAGGCCCGCCACGCTCGCCCCATAGCTGTCAGCGTCGATCAGGAAGACTGAATTGCCCGCTGCAGCCAACTCACCTGCCATGTTCGCCGCCACGAGTGTCCGCCCGGGCGACCCTGCCGGACCCCAGACGGCAATGAGACGGCCGGCTCCGGACGGTTCTGCTGAAACGTCGCTTTCCACCGCACCGGGCTGAGTCCGGATGGCCGCCCCTGTGTCCGCAAATCCGCTATCACCCGCCTGAAATGGCTCGGGACGGGACCACTGGTCCACCGCGCCGGAAATCCTTCCGGCAAGCGTCGCTGAGTCCACTCCCGCGGGCGCTGCCGTGACGCCGATCGCCGTCAGCCTCGCGGTTTCCGATGCGCTGTCCGTCAGGGCAACGATCACGACGCCGACCGCGGCGAGCCGGTCCACCAGCGAAGCAGTCAGTTCGTCGCTGCCTTCTGCGACGACGGCCGCCCGGGCGAGGCCGCTTTGGCAGGCGGCCAGCAACTCCGTCAGTTCCGAGCACCTCCTGACGACAGTTACCGGTCCGTGCAGTCGCTCCAGGCCGCCCACCAGGTCTTCGCTTGACTGTCCGACCGTGACCACCGGGATGCTCATGGCGTACCACCGCCAGGGTTCCAGACCACGGAAATCTTGGCCTTGTTCGCCTGGGCGCCCAACAGCTTCGGCATCTGCTCATCAGTGACAAGCACCAGCACTACTGTGGACCGGGAAGATCCGAGCGTGGTAGTTCCCGGCGTGACTTCAGCAATTTCTGCGCCGGGAAGCAGCAGCTTCGGCTCACTGAATCCGTTGCGGGCATCAGGCAGGGCGACCCAGGCGTCCACCCGCGAACCGGCGGCGGCCTGCTCCGGCAAGGCTTCGTCTATGGTGATGGCAACCGGCTTGCGGTTCAGAGCATCGGGCTTGCCCAGGCTTGCCCGTGGCACCAGCTGGTCCGGGCCAATGCGCTGCACGGCGACCATGCCGTCGGGCAGTCCTGCTTCAGCGGTGATGTAGTGGGATTCCACGTCGCCAAGCCTGACCTTCACCCGGTTGACGTTCTCGGCTGTCAGCTTCTCCCCGACGGCTATCGGCCCTTTCGCCGCATAAACCTCGGTGGTTTGGTCGGCGGCACCTACCAGGGACACAACACCCGCCACAGAGGCCAGGACCAGCAGGAATCCGAGCAGAAGGCGGGGATCCTTCCAGGACGGCTTCTTCAGCCGGACCCCTGCGGCCGTTGTGCTTGCACTCATCCGTGATGCTCCCCCCATTGGTGCTGACCGGACTGGTCCATGCTCCGGACTCCCTCATTGTTACGGCAAAACAGCCGGATCGAAAGTCATAGGATCAAACAACGCCAAACTGTGGATAACCGCACCACTTGACGCCACTGGTGGCAAAATAGAACCATGCCCCGATTCCTAACCCTCGCAGACGTAGCCGAACAGCTGCAGATCAATTCCCCGGCAGCCTATGCGCTGGTCCGCAGCGGCGAACTCAAGGCCATCCAGGTGGGCGGCCGCGGGCAGTGGCGCGTGGAGGAAAAGATGCTGGAGCAGTACATCGAAGAGCGTTATGCGGAGGCGGACCGCATGATCCAGCAAGCGAAGTCCAAGTCCTCCTGAGACCTAAGTCCGCCTGAGGCACGGACGCAAGCGCTCGCATCCCGCCCTGCCGCCCATTCTGCCTGCAGCCCGGCAACTGGGGTGTGCGTTCAGAGCTCGGCGCCGCGCAAGGACCGCAACGCACCGAGCGAGGCAAATGGCACCGTGGCCACTTGGCTGACGTTGGCCGTGCGGCGGGCCTCCCCTGGCCGGGTTACAGCCAGGTCGAAATAGTCCCGCCCCACGCGGTCGATAACACCGCTGAGTCCGGCCACGCCCTCCGCTCCGCCGATCAGGAAAACTGACAGATCAGCCCTGTCGCGGGCCAGGCCACGAAGCGCGCTGGCCAGGCCCAGTTTTCGCCGGACAGAGGACGGCTCCGCGACAGCGAGCCTCCCCAGGCCCTGGTACCGCGAGACCGCAGCATACGGAACCAGCATCTGGTGGTACGAATCGCTGAGCACCAGGCTCTCGGCGCCCACATGGCTCAGCGTTCCGTCGAACACCGACCCGGACGCCAGATGGACACCAACCCTGAGCCCCAAGGATCCGCGCAACCTGTCGGCCAGTTCCACACCGGCAACGTCCGCCCGCGACCGCTCGGCGATTTCCGCTTCGAGCTCCAGCCGGTCAACTGATGCCAGCTGCGCCTCCATGTCATCAAACAGGGCATCCCAACGCATGCCGCAAATCTAGGCCCGCTCCGGGCCGGGGGTCAATTCAATGCCGGACCCCCGGGACGAAAAAACAAATCACTGGACAAAAACCGGAGAGTAGGTTCAAACTCTACTTATATTCATCAAATAACATCAAACAGCATCAAAACGCTGTGAGGAGAAGGATCATGGAGGGTTCGCAGTGCAGACCACTCGGTTCGGACGCGATATTGGCAGCAGGGATTCTTCTTCTGGGTGCTCTCCTGGCGGGGACCGGCGCCTCGCTGATGGAGCGGTGGCAGCGGTCAGCGGAGAGGGGCCAGTCGCTGGCCTTTGAAGACCTGCTGGGAATTGCCGTCAACACGATGGGTCTCGTCGTCGTGGCCTGGTGGTTCCTGTCGATGCTGATCGCTCTTGCCTCCGCCGCCCTCGAGCGCACCGGCAATGGCCGGGCCGCGGAAATCACGGGCAAGTTCAGCCCGGCTTTCATGCGCCGGCTCGCCCTCGCCGCAGTCGGTTTGCAGCTGCTGGGCGCACCGCTTGCCCATGGCGCCACGGACGGGGGGCCACCGCCAAGTCCCACATCCGGCACGGCTATTGCTGCGGTATGGGCGCCAACGGAACAGGCAACTGCAGGAGCCAGTGCGCTTCCGTCAGAGCCGGCTGCACTCACCACCGCGGTGGTTGGCGGGGTAGGCGGCCCAGCATCCATTTCCGTTGTACCGGCAACCTCAGCGTCCGGTGACAGCCTGGATCCACGGTGGAAACCAAGTGCACCCGTCGTGGATCCAGGTCCACTTGCGGCTCATCCCGTGAGATCAGCCCGGCAGCAGCCAGCCTCGGCCGCCCCCGTCACAGTAGTGGCCGGGGACTCGCTGTGGAGTATCGCAGCCCGGGGGCTGGGTAGCACCCCCGCTTCTGACGTAGACGTCGCCTTGGAATGGCCCCGTTGGTATCAGGCCAACAGGGCCGTCGTGGGAGACAATCCCGATGTCCTTCTCCCGGGCCAGGTTCTCCGGCCACCGTCCGCCTCATAATCCCCGGCCGGCTTCAAGCAGTCTTCAGATATCCGTCATCAATCAGAGGAAACGTCATGAGCGCATTGCATTTGGTCCCCTCATCTCCTGCGACGGGCCGGTCCGTTCCGGGTGTCCCGCCGGTCCGCAGGCTGACGGCGGTCCCCGAACCGGTCAGCATCCCGCCTGCGGGTCCGCACCCTGATGGTGCTCCCCCCACTCCGGGCCCGGCCGGCCCTGGTCCGGCCGGTAACCTGCGGACCCTCAAGGCTGTGAGTGAGAGCAGGGAGGTTTGCGCGATCGCCCGCGGCACCGTGCAGGCCGCCATCGAAGTATTAGCCGGAACGCGTCCGATCCAGCAGCTCTCGCGGCGCCTGGACCAACGCTGCCTGGCCTCGCTGCAGCACCGGGCCGCGCTGACCCGCCGGCTCGCCTCCGGGTCCTCACCGACGGCAGGCCGCCTGCACCGCAATCCGGCTGTCCGGTCGGTCCGCGCCTGCGAAGTCGCGGACGGAATCTACGAGGCAAGCGCCGTCGTGGTGGACGAACTGAGGGTCCGCGCGGTGGCAGTGAGACTTGAGCGCAGCAACCAGGTATGGCGGGTAACGGCACTGGAAATCGGCTGACTCATCATCTTGAGCCGACTCGCGCCGCCCTCCGCCAATCCAAGCCTTCCGGACAAAAGTGGATACAGGTAAGGGCCGGAACAGTGTTCCGGCCCTTACCTGTGACTCAGCTGGCTGCCGTTTCGGCAGTCATCAGTTCCTAGCGCTTCTTCTTTTTCGGCGCCTGCTTCCGGGCCCCGTCCTGAGCCGCAGCCTTCGCCGGATTTCCCGAACGGCCCGAGGGCCTGCCCTCGATACGGGTCTGGCTGGCGCCGTCTTCGCCCGGTGCGGTGTACTGCAGCTGGGCAGGCTTTTCCGGGGCTTCCAGGCCGGCGGCGCGGATCTGCGGCTCGTGGTGTTCCGTGTGTTCCCCGGCGACATCGGCTACCACGACGTCCTCCGCGGGAGTCACCTCGACCTCCAGGTTGAACAGGAAGCCAACGCTTTCCTCCCTGATGGCCTCCATCATGGCTTGGAACATGATGAATCCCTCGCGCTGGTATTCAACGAGCGGGTCACGCTGGGCCATGGCACGGAGGCCGATGCCTTCCTTGAGGTAGTCCATCTCGTAGAGATGTTCCTGCCACTTCCGGCCGATCACGGACAGCACTACGCGGCGTTCCAGTTCGCGCATGCTCTCGGATCCGATGGCCTCTTCCCTGGCCTGGTAGACCAGGCGTGCATCGGAAAGGATCTCTTCCTTCAGGAAGTCCACGGTGATGCGGGACTTGCCGCCTGCTTCGTCAATGACGTCGTGCGACGTGATGCTGACGGGGTAAAGAGTTTTGAGGTTGGTCCACAGCTGGTTGAAGTCCCAGTCGTCCCCGGTGCCTTCGGCAGTGGCTTCGTCGATGAGGGCGGTGATCGTGTCCTCCAGGAAGAACTGCACTTTCTCGTGCAGGTCATCGCCCTCGAGGATGCGTCGGCGGTCCCCGTAGATGGCCTCACGCTGGCGGTTCAGGACGTCGTCGTACTTCAGGACGTTCTTGCGCTGTTCCGCGTTGCGGCCCTCGACCTGGCCCTGTGCAGATGCAATGGCACGGGACACCAGCTTCGATTCCAGGGCGACGTCGTCCGGCACCGAACTGTTCATAAGCCGCTCAGCCGCGCCCGAATTGAACAAGCGCATCAGGTCATCCGTCAGGGACAGGTAAAACCGGGACTCGCCGGGGTCGCCCTGGCGTCCGGAACGGCCGCGGAGCTGGTTGTCGATGCGGCGCGACTCGTGGCGTTCGGTGCCCAGGACGTAGAGCCCGCCGAGGTCCAGCACTTCCTCGTGCTCGTCCTTGACTGCCTGTTTGGCCGCTTCGAGGGCCGCAGGCCAGGCGGCCTCGTATTCTTCAGAGTTTTCTTCCGGATCCAGGCCCTTGGCGGCCAGCTCGGCGACTGCGGTGAATTCGGCGTTTCCGCCCAGCATGATGTCGGTACCGCGACCGGCCATGTTCGTGGCGACGGTCACGGCGCCCTTACGGCCGGCCTGCGCGACGATCGCGGCTTCACGGGCGTGGTTCTTTGCGTTCAGGACCTCGTGCCGGATGCCTTCCTTGGCAAGCAGCCGGGAAAGGTATTCGCTCTTCTCCACGCTGGTGGTTCCCACGAGCACGGGCTGGCCCTTTTCGTGGCGCTCGGCGATGTCCTTGACGACGGCGTCAAACTTGACTGCCTCGTTCTTGTAGACCAGGTCCGACTGGTCGATGCGCTGCATGTCCCGGTTGGTGGGGATGGCCACCACTCCGAGCTTGTACGTGCCCATGAACTCCGCGGCTTCGGTCTCGGCAGTGCCGGTCATGCCCGAAAGCTTCTCGTACATGCGGAAGTAGTTCTGCAGCGTGACGGTCGCCAAGGTCTGGTTCTCCGCCTTGATCTCGACGGCTTCCTTGGCCTCGATCGCCTGGTGCATTCCCTCGTTGTAACGCCGTCCGGCCAGGATGCGGCCGGTGTGCTCATCGACGATCAGGACCTCGCCGTCGAGGATAACGTAGTCCTTGTCCCGCTTGAAGAGTTCCTTGGCCTTGATGGCATTGTTCAGGAAGCCGATCAGCGGCGTGTTGGCTGACTCGTAGAGGTTGTGGATGCCAAGGTAGTCCTCGACCTTTTCAATGCCCGCTTCGAGGACACCTACGGTGCGCTTCTTCTCGTCGACCTCATAGTCGGTGTCGGCCTTGAGCCGCTGGACCACCTTGGCGAATTCGCTGTACCAGCGGTTCGTGTCGCCCTGGGCGGGACCGGAAATGATGAGCGGGGTACGGGCCTCGTCGATGAGGATGGAGTCCACTTCGTCAACGATTGCGAAGTGGTGGCCGCGCTGGACCAATTCTGACTTGTCCCAGGCCATGTTGTCGCGCAGGTAGTCAAAGCCGAATTCGTTGTTGGTGCCGTAGGTGATATCCGCCGCGTATTGCTCGCGGCGCACGGCGGGGTCCTGGTTGGAGAGGATGCAGCCGCTGCTCAGGCCGAGGAACCGGTAAACGCGGCCCATAAGGTCGGACTGGTATTCGGCGAGGTAGTCGTTCACCGTGATGACGTGGACACCCTTGCCGGCGAGGGCATTGAGGTAGGCCGGAGCGGTGGCGACCAGGGTCTTGCCTTCACCGGTCTTCATTTCGGCGATATTGCCCAGGTGCAGGGCGGCGCCGCCCATCATCTGGACGTCGAAGTGGCGCATCCCCAGCGTTCGTGACGAGGCTTCGCGCACCGCCGCGAAAGCCTCCGGCAGGAGATCATCGAGCTTCTCGCCGTCCTGGTGGCGTTCCCGGAGCCGGTCGGTTTCTTCACGCAGTTCGGCGTCCGTGAAGGTCTTGAGGGAGCTCTCCAGGGCATTGATGGAATCGGCATAGTTCCTCAATTGCCTTAGGGTTTTTTTGTCACCCGTACGGAGAAGTTTTTCGATAAGTGATGCCACGTGAAGTTGCTCCCAGTCTCAAGCTGCCGAATTCTGGCGTGTTCAGTCTACGGGAGAGAGGCACGGTGCGTTACGCCTGTTCCCTGAGAGCGGATGCCACCGTTCCGGTGGCAGCGACGGCCTCGGCGAGCGCCGGCCCCAAGTCGCCGGCCGGCGAGACCACCACACGGTCAAGCTCGAGCCATTCGGCCATCAACTGGAGTTCTGCGGCCAGTTCGACGGCGGCATCCGCCGGCGCATCCGGTTCGGCGTGCGCTGCCTTCGCCAGGAGGTGGCCGGCCGCCCTGTCAGCCTTCAGGTCGACCCGCGCCACGATGCCGTCCCTCAGCAGGAACGGAAGGACGTAGTATCCAAAACGCCGTTTGGCCTCCGGTGTGTAGATCTCAATCCTGTAGTGGAAGCCGAAGAGCTCCTCCAGCCGCCGCCGCTCAAAGACGAGCGAGTCAAACGGACTGAGAAGGGCCCGGCCCGTTGCCGCGCGGGGCAACTTGGAATCGACATGCCGGTAGACCTGCCTGTCCCAGCCCCGGACGGTGACGGGCTCCAGCGTGCCGAGGTCCACCAGATGCTGCACGGAAATGGCGGCCGCACGCAGGGGGGTCCGAAAGTAGTCAGCGAAGCAGCGCACGGTTCCGATGCCGTGGGCCCTCGCCGCGGCAGCGATGAGCCGGTCCATCGCGGCCTCAGGATCGGCGACGGCGTCTCCCCAGCCGTCGAGCGAGGAAAAGACCTTCCCCGTAAGTGTGTAGCGGCGTTCGAACTGCTCGGTCCGCGAGGACGCCGAGACGAGCCCTTCCTCGAAGAGGTGTTCCAGGACGCGTTTGACCGCGTTCCAGTTCCAGCCCCAGTTGTCCGTCCGCCGGTCCTCGACATGTCCGATCCGGACAGTGAGTTCGGCGGCGGTCAGTGGTTTGCCCGTGCCGAGTTCCTCGAGGACCTTCACGGCCACACCGGTGCGCAGTTCGGGGTCCATGGCCGATGCCCCGACCCACTTCCGGCTCTGCCACAGCAAAAGGTCCGGGAAGTGGTCCGGCCGGATGAAACTGGCTTCGTGCGCCCAATACTCCATCATCCTGCGCGGATGCTTGGACGCCATCCGGTGCAGAATGGCACGGTCGTAATTTCCGAGCCTGGAAAAGAAGGGCAGATAGTGGCTGCGGGCAAGGACGTTGACGGAGTCAATCTGGACCAGGTGCAGCCGGTCAAAGGTACGGCCCACCGCCCGTGCAGTCACGGGTCCGGCGGGCCGTCCTTTGTCCAATCCCTGGGCTGCCAAAGCGATGCGCCGTGCCTGGTTGAGGCTCAGCGATGCGCTCATGTCAGTCCTTCCTTTGGCTGGTCAACACCAGCTTAGGCGAACACGCTGCTTAGGCGCGTGCAGGTTCATCCTCCGAGCGGTAGGCCAGGATCTTCTCTTCCAAGGGCGCTTCGCCCGGTTCGCAGGTCTGGTCCAGGCTAATGACGCCGTAGGTCCAGCCGTCGCGGCGGTACACCACGGACGGCGCTTTGGTCTCCTTGTCCACAAACAGGTAGAAGGAGTGGCCCACAAGTTCCATGTTGTCGACGGCGTCGTCGAGCGTGAGGGATGCCGCCGGGAAGACCTTGCGGCGGATCAGGACCGGTGAGTCGCCTGCCGGGATGTCGTTGTCGACGTCGTACGGCGACTTTTCCACAGGCGCCGGTTGTGGCTCCTGGTGGTTGCTGGCCTCAACGTACAGAGGCTCGGTGGTGCTTGCCGGTTCGAGGCTGGCTGTCGCCTCGCGGACGGCTTTCGGGGTGTGCCGCCCGTGGTGGACCTTCTTGCGGTCCTTGGCGCGGCGCAGGCGCTCGAGGAGCTTGTTGTAAGCGAGATCGAACGCGGCGAACTTGTCGGCGGCGCTGGCTTCCGCACGGATTACGGGGCCACGGCCCAGGACAGTCAGCTCAACCGTGAGCAACTCCGCGGTCTGGCGGGCCTTGGTCTCCTTGGACACCTTCGCGTCCACCCTTTGGACCTTGTCTCCCAGCGATGCGATCTTTGAGATCTTCTCGTCGGCGTATTCGCGGAAGCGGTCCGAAACCGTCAAATTCCGTCCGCTGATCATGAACTCCATGGTGCCCTCCAAATGACTTCGGTGACACGACGGCGGCACTTCCCGGGGCCGATCTGACTGACAGTCGAGCCCCTTTCCGAGCCGCTATCGACAGGTACAACTGATCTTGGTACCCACAACCGACGTTAGTTCATCGCTACCCGTTATTCACCTTTTCTTCGCTTTATTTTTTTCGGAGTCACGTGTCCTTCCGCGCGGTGGCGCCGGGAGCGGCGGCTGGATCGGCGGAGTCGGGCGGGCGTGTCGCCGCCAGCACAACGGCACCAACGACAATGCCTCCCGCCTGGTGGACTGCCCGCGCAGCCTCTGCCAGCGTGGCGCCCGTGGTGAGGACATCATCCACGATGATGCAGGGCCGCCCCCGGATGTCCGGCCCGAAGAGGGCCGCCCCCGCCCGCATCGAGCCGCGGACGCGCTTGACGCGCGCCCCTCGCCCCAGTCCCTTTTGCCCTCCGGCCATGGCGGGAGAAGACACCAGGGCATAGATCCGTTCCGGGAGATCAACGGCAGCTAGTGGTCCTTGGGCGGTTGCCCTCCGCTTGCGGAGGGCACAGGCAAGGGAGCCCGCACCCAGGCCGCCGCTGCGGGCCAGATTGCGCAGCATGAGGTGCACCGGGCTGAAACCGCGTTTCCGGAATGCCATGTTGGTGGTGGGAACCGGAATGAGGCAGAAGCCCTGCATCGTCCCAGCGGCCCGCTGGATGGCTTTTCCGAGTGCTTTGGACAACACCGACTCGAGCTGGCCCTGGCCGTGTTTCTTGAACGACAGCAGGGCCTGGGCGAGTTCCTCACGATAAACCCCGGCAGCCACGACCGGCAGGATGACCGAACCGTTGACATCCATGAGGGCAGGCGCCTGCCCCTCAGCCCGGAAAGGCGCCTTGGTGAGGGTCCGCACCGCCCGTACGCAGGGGCCGCAAAGCGAGAAATCTTCTGTTCCGCAACACACACAATCCACCGGGGCTGCCAGTGCCAGGAGCTCGCGGCCCGCACTTACTGCCAGGTCCGCAGCCCTCGGAAGCCACTGTGAGTAGTCGCTGCGGTGTTTTGCCGGCGTCGCGGCAGGCGGCGCCAGATCGGGATCGGGTAGTCGCATCACCAGCTAAGGCTGCATGACTGGACGCCCGGCCAGGAAGCCCGCGAGGTGCCTATGTGGACATCGCGGTTCGGGCAGGCACGCCTTGCGGCGTGCCGGGAAAGGCCGCTGCGTCAGCCCGGGAACGACGGGTCCACTGGTCCCTTCAGCTGGGGTGACCAACCGTTTCCGAGGCGCTGGAAAATACCGTCAGCGGACTGCCCGAAGATTTCCTCCGGTCCGTTGCCGGCGCTAATCGCGGTGAGCCCTGGCCAGGGAGCCAGCTGCTGGGGCTGTGAAGCAGCCAGGGAGAGCAATTCCGGCGTGACGTTGTCGGTGGCCGATCCCTTCATGACCGCGACAGTGGTGTCGCTGACCCAGACACCCTGGTCCGGTTGGCGGTCGGTCAGGAGGGTCGTCGGGGCAGTGAGGTCCCGGGGTGTGCCGTCAGCATTGCGGACGATTCCCGTCACTTGCACGCGGGTTTTCCCGTTTTGCTCGGAAATCACCAGGGCACGCACTCCCTCCCGGGATATTCGGAACTCCTTGACGGTGCGTCCTGCGAGCCACGCGGGTGCCAGCGTAACAGTTGGCATGCCGGCACCCTCGGCGACGCCGGTGGGGCGGTAGGCAAGGACTTCGGTGGCACCGTTGGCCCCGGGGCCGGCAGTCCAGACCCAGTCCTTCAGGCCGAACGACGGGTGGGTGAGGGTGGAACGCGTAGTCAGCGCCCTCGCGGGCTGCCCCGGCACAATCGAGTACAGCGTCGTCCTGGTGCTGTTGAGGAACGCTATGGACTGAGATGCCGGGGACTCGGCCGGGGAAACCGGATCGAGGGCTCCCACGGACTGGATATCCGGAAGCGGTGACATCCTGTTGTTCTCGTAGCGGACCAGCTGGCCCTCGTTCACGGCAATCTGGCGGGCCGGGACGTTCTTGTCACGGACGGGAGGCAGCACGGACCCGTTGTCCTCCACGCGGACCAGGTCCTGGTTCGCCCTGAGCTCTACGTTGACAACGTCGGGTTGGCCGCGGAAGGTCAGCGCCAGTTGTGTCTGCATCCGCAGCCTGTCTTCGCTGGAAGCTTCCACCAGCTCCTTGGCACTCAGGTCAACCTGGGCCGCGCCGGAGACCACCGGGACTGACTCGCGGGCCAGTTTCATCCCCGAGGGGAAGGCGCTGACAACGGCTCCCTTGAGATACGGTGCTGGTCCGCTGAGCAGTGCACTGGTCATCGCCTTGACGGTTTTCTTCTTGATGAACCATCTGACGTCCGGTACCGCGTAGGTGAAGCTCGGATCATAGAAGTAGATGGGGTAGGCGCCGTAAATCACCTTGAACGTTTGTTCGGGAATGGCGGTCCCGTCCGGGATTCCGGAGATCCGCCACTCGCCGTCCACCTGAGTCAGGGTGACCTGGACAGTTTCTTTGGTGCCCTCGGGAAACTGTGTGGCGATGCCGTCTGCATCGACGGAGTACGCCACATCGAGCTCGTAGTTGTACACGTTTTCGACGCCGGTCCGGACCACTTTGGTTGAGCGGAAAACCAGTGTCCTCTGGTCCGGCTTCCAGGCCACGGACTCGGCCTGGGTCAGGTACTCCCGCGCCACCGCATAGTCGTCTTCGTAGCCACTGCCCGCCAGATAGAAGTCATCGATGATGGATTCGGGAGCGGCGCCTTCCCGCGGAGCCACCGGAAAGAAAACGGGTGCGTTGTTGGGCTTGCCCGCGCTCTCATCCGTGCTTTTTCCGACGGGTCCGGAGCGCGGAATCTGGGCGCAGGAGGTCAGCAGCAGGAGCAGCACCGCCAAAAGAGCGGCGGCAGCAGTGCCTGGCCTTCGTGATGTGGCGTTCATTCCGCTTCGTCCCCGCCCGTGTCCTGCGTCGTGACCGGCGCGGCAGGAGATGGCTTGACCGGCCCCGGCTCCGCAGCCTGCACGGCGCCTTCGGAGTCCGGCGGCGCGACTGTTCCAAGGAGCAGCATGGTGCCCTGGCCTGTGCCAGGGAGTGCGACGTCGGCAGGTTCCAGCTGGAGCGGCGACTTGGAGATGGCCTCCCCCTGCTTCAGCGGCAGTGTCAGCCTGAAATTTGATCCTGTTCCTTTACTGCCCCAGGCCTGAAGCCACCCGTTGTGGAGTTTCGTGTCTTCCGCCGCAATGGAAAGGCCCAAACCGCTGCCGCCGGTGGTGCGCGCCCGCGCGGGGTCCGCCCGCCAGAACCGGTCAAAGACCCGCGCGGCCTCGGCCTGTGTCATGCCGATCCCGTGGTCGCGGACTGCAACTGCCACGGCGGTATCGTTCGCGGCAACGGAGATATTAACCGGGTTGCCTTCGCTGTGTTCAAGTGCGTTGAGCACCAGGTTGCGAAGGATGCGCTCGATCCGCCGGTCGTCCATCTCCACCACGATGCTCTTTTCCCGGGAATTGATGGTGACGTCCGAACCATATTCGGCGGCGACAGGTCCGGCGTCCTCCACGACATTCGCGATGAGCTGCAGGATATCGGTGGGCTCGGCGTCGAGCACGGCCACGCCCGCGTCGAATCGGGAAATCTCCAAAAGGTCAGCCAGAAGGGACTGGAAGCGTTCCACCTGGTTGTACAGGAGCTCGGCCGAGCGCTTGTTGATCGGATCGAAATCATGGCGTGCGTCGTACAGTACTTCGGCGGCCATCCGCACGGTGGTGAGTGGCGTGCGAAGCTCGTGGGAGACATCGGAGACGAAGCGCTGCTGCATTTGCGAGAGCGTTGCCAGCTGCGTGATCTGTTCCTGCAGGCTGGCGGCCATGTGGTTGAACGATGCACCCAGCCTGGCCACCTCGTCCTCGCCCTTGACCACCATCCGCTCCTGCAGCTGTCCGGCCGCCAGTTTCTCGGAGACGACGGCTGCATGGCTGACCGGGCTCACCACATTCCGGGTTACATACCAGGCAATGGCCCCAATGATCAGAACCAACACCGCCCCGCCGGCCAGCAGGACGTTCTGTATTTCGTTGAGCGTTTTCTGCGCGGTGTTCAGGTCGTAGATAAGGTACAGCTCATACACGGTGCCGTTGAAGGTGACTTTATTGCCCACGGCAATGCCCGGCCGGTCCTCAGTGCCTACCGGGAACTCAGTGGATGCCCAGAACTGGTCCTTGCCGGATTCCTGAACGGCTTTCCTCAATTCGGGCGGGATGACGCTGACGGTGAGCTGGTCCGAGGCCCGTGATTCCACCCAGCGGTTGCGCGGTTTGGTCTGTTCCGGCATCGCTTCAAACACATATCGGCGCTGGATCACGTTCCCGCGCCCCTCAACGGCGTTTAGCGTGTCGTAGACGAGTGTAATAACGCTCGACTGGTCGGTGACCTGGGCGCCATCAAACGTGTCCTGTACCTGTTTGACGTTGTACAGCGTCTCCGATTCCGCCTGGGTCAACCGTTCCTGGAACAAGTTGTTGGCGATCTGGTTCGACAAGTAAGCGCCCACCACGGCGAACGAACCAATCGAGAGCAGCAGCGTGGTGAGGACTGTCCGGAACTGCAGGGACCTGCGCCAACGCCGGTGCAAAGCCCGCAGCAGGAACCGGACACCGGGCAGGAGCCGGATCAGCCCGGTCCGGACGAGCCGCGAGACCCGGAGTCCGACGATCCTGGCACGGCGTAGCCAGATGCGGGTTCGGAACGGCAATCCGGAGAGGACACCGGCCATGGCATCGGTATGCTCCGGAGCACCGTGGACGTGGGCGTGTTCCGTTTTTGGCGGTCGGGCTACCTCCCGCTCGCCGCCGGCTTCGCCGCTGGACGGGTCAGGAACCTGCTTTGTAGCCGACACCACGGACCGTCAAGACAACTTCGGGGGCTTCAGGGTCGCGTTCAATCTTTGACCTCAGCCGCTGGACGTGGACGTTCACAAGGCGCGTGTCTGCAGCGTGCCGGTATCCCCAGACCTGCTCCAGCAGCAGTTCGCGGGTGAAGACCTGCCACGGTTTGCGGGCGAGTGCAACGAGCAGGTCAAACTCCAGGGGCGTCAGCGAGATACGTTCGTCGTTGCGGCTCACCAAGTGCCCGGCCACGTCAATGGTGATGTCAGCAATCCGCAGTGTTTCAGGGGCCTTTTGGTCACCCGGGCGGAGCCTCGCCCTAACCCGCGCAACCAATTCGGCCGGCTTGAACGGTTTGGGCACGTAGTCGTCGGCGCCGGATTCCAGGCCGCGGACCACATCCGAGGTATCCGACTTCGCGGTCAGCATGACGATGGGCGAATCCGACTCAGCGCGGATCTGCCGGCACACTTCAATGCCATCCATACCAGGAAGCATCAGGTCCAACAGCACCAGGTCCGGCTTCGAGGAACGAAAGACTTCCAGCGCCTGTGCCCCGTCTGCGCAAAAGACCGGCTCGAAGCCGTCATTGCGCAAAACAATTCCGATCATCTCGGCCAGCGCCTCATCATCGTCCACTACCAGAATGCGTGCCTTCATAGTTATATATTCGCCTATTGAATGGGCTTTGTCCCGTTGAGGGCCGACACGGCATGGCGCGGTCACCTGCCAGGCCGGACGCGGGACGGTGGCCTGAAGGGCGCCACACCGCGAAGAATCAGCCCGAGGCTATGAGGCGTGCGGGCAAAACTATAGGCTGGGAGCGGGCCGGACGGTGCAGGACACCGCCGGTCCGGAGCGTCGGGCCGGAGTTTCGGCCGGGCTGCTCGCGGACAGCATCTTTTGGGGAGGAACAGGTTGTCAGAGCAGGATCCGAACGCGCGGCCCCGGGAGGGGCAGCCGCAGCCGGTGGAGCCACCCGCAGGGGGCGCACCGCAGCAGTGGTCCGCGCCGCAGCCGCCCCACCCGGGAAACCAATCGCAGTGGAACCCGCCGCAGGGTACCTTCGGCGGAACCCAGCCGCAGTGGGGGGCGCCGCAATGGAACGCGCAGCAGCCCGGTCACGGGGGACAGCCGCAGTGGGGTTCCCCCTACCCGGGGCCACAGCCTTCCTTCAATCAGCCGGGATACGTTCAGCCAAGGTATGTCGCCCCGCCGAAGCCCGGGATAGTTCCGCTGCGACCGCTGATGTTCGGCGAAATCCTGGACGGTTCGTTTCAGACCATCAGGCGCAACGCCGCAGCGATGCTGGGTGCGGGCCTCCTGGCACAGGCCCTGGGAACCATTGCCGGTGCGCTCGCGGCGGCACAGGCCGGATCGGACGGCGAGTCCCTCGGGCTGTGGCTGGAAAGCCTGAGCCCTACGGAAATGGTCGGCCTGGGCCTCGGCGTCCTGGCCGGTGCCGTCATTCTTGGACTGGTGTCCGTCTTTATCTCGCTTGTGCTTCAGGGCGTGATGGTGGTTCCCGTGGCCCGGTCCGTCCTTAATTGGCGCACCGGTTTCAAGGAGATGTGGTCGCTGTCGCGGTCCAGGATCGGCTCATTGCTCGGGCTTGGTGGGCTCATGATCCTGGCCAGTGTCGCCGTCGTCGCCGTACTGGTGGGCGGGACCTGGCTCCTGGCAGATTCGATGGGCGGAATGTCTGCGCTCATCATCGTCCCCTTGTTCCTCGGCACCATGGCGACCGTGCTGTTGCTCTCCATCCGGTTCCTCGTGACGCCGGCTGCGATTGTCGTCGAGGAACTGGACGTACTTGACGGCCTCCGAAGGTCCTGGCAGCTGACTCGGCACAACTGGTGGCGGATCTTCGGCATCACGCTGGTCGTTTCCCTCCTCATCGGCATTATCAGCCAGATTGTCCTGATCCCCATCAGCCTCGTTTCCGGCGGATTTTCCTCCGTCGTCGCGCCCCATGGCGGCGACGACGCGCAACGTGCCCTCGCAGTGGGCGTCGGAATCGCGTCACTCATCGTCTCGGCTCTCGTAGGGGCAGTGGCGTACGCCTTCCAAACCTCCGTGATGGGCCTGTTGTACATGGACCTTCGGATGCGCAAGGAAGGACTCGACCTCGCCCTGCTCCGGCTACTGGAATCGGGCACGGACGCCAACGGCGTCCCCGGACGCGGCATCGCCCCGGAGGGGAACGCGGGCCGCCCTGCTCCCGGCGGCTGGTCCCACACCCCCTACGGCCCGCCCCCGGGCTACGGCCCGCCGCCAGGCTACAGCCCGCCCCCAGGCTACGGCCCGCCGCCGGGCTCCGGATGAGCCGGCCGGCCCTTTCCGAGGCGGCATCCGCGGTGGGTACGGTCCTGCATTCGGCCGCCGGCCGGACGCCGGCTGAACCTCCCGTGGAGCCCGACAGGCAGGAGGCCAGCAGGTGGGCCGCCGAAGAACTGTCCAAGCCGGTGTACCGGGACGCGCAACCGGACTGGCTGACCGATCTGTGGCGGCAATTCACGGACTGGCTGCGATCGCTCAATAGCGGCGACCCCGCAATTGACAGCGGCGTCGCCGTACCGGCCATCGGGGTGACCATTGTGGTGGTCATCGCAGTGGCCATCCTCCTCGCGCGCCCCCGGCTGAACGCCCGTCGGCGCCCGGCCGGAGACGTCGTCGACGCCGATCCCTCCATCAGCCCGGCGGAATACCGGCGGCTGGCGGCAGCCGCGGCCGCACGCTCCGACTGGCGAACCGCCGTCGTCGAACAGTTCAGGGCCATCGTCCGGTCCGCGGAGGAGCGAACGGTGATCGACCCGCTGCCGGGCCGGACGGCGGACGAGGTGGCCGGCCAGCTGGCTGGCGCCTTCGGCGGCTGTGCCGCGCAGCTGCGGCGGGCCGCCGATCAATTCGACGCCGTCCGGTACGGCAGCGCGGACGCCACCGCCAGGGATCACGCCGACATGGTGGGCCTGGATCAGCTTCTGGAATCCGCAAAGCCCGACTTCGGCCGGCCGGCTGCGGACCGCCTGGCGCTGCCGTTATGACGCCCGTACTTGAGTCGGAGAGCCGGCCCGCTTCGCCGGGGCCCGCCCCCGGAAGTGGCCTCGCGGGCCAAACCGTCCGGGCATGGATCCGTCGGCACCGTACGTGGACCCTCATCGGCATAGTCTTCGCGCTGGGTGTGGCGCTGACGATTATTGCCCAGCTTTCGCCCCGCGGCGACACCGTTCCCCTGTCCACGCGAAACGCAGCCCCGGACGGGGCGAGGGCCGTAGCCGAAATACTGCGAAACCAGGGCGTGGATGTCCGCCAGACCGACAACCTCGCGGCAACGATGTCCGCCCTGGACGATACTTCCGGGCACAGTACGTCCGATCACAGTGCGTTCGGCGATCCGTCGGATGACAGTGGGGACAGCAGCGGAACAACGTTGCTCCTCTACGACCGAAACGGCTACCTGGACGGTGAACAGCTTCAGGAGTTGCAGCAGGCCACGGACAGGCTGGTCGTGGTGACTCCCAGGCTGAACGCGCTCAGCGCCCTCGGCGGTGACATCCGCCCCGCCGGAGTTGTCCCGGCGGGGGTTGCCACGCTGGATCCAGGCTGCGGGACGGATGATCCCGCCACCGCCGGAGCGGTCACTGCGGAGTCCGCCTACCTCTACCAGGCCGACCGCCCTTGCTATGAGCCCTCGGAAGGCCTTGGCGGGCTGTATGCAACCAGCGACGACGGCCGGCTGGTGGTGCTGGGCAGTACGCAGATCATCAGTAACGGCCGGCTCGATGAACAAGGCAACGCCGCGCTTGCGCTGCGGACCCTTGGGGGCTCGGACCATTTGGTCTGGTATCTCCCCGGTATTGCCGATGTCACCACTGCGGACGCGCCGAAGACCCTGGATGAGCTGGCCCCGCCGTGGGTGGCCTTCCTCGGCCCGTGGCTTGCCCTGGTGGCAGTGCTGGCAATGGTCTGGCGGGGTCGCCGGCTGGGGCCCCTGGTCTTCGAGCCGCTGCCGGTGGTGGTCAAGGCCGTTGAGACCGCCGAGGGCCGCGCCCGGCTATACCATGACTCCCATGCCGTGGACCGGGCGGCCGACAACCTCAGGGCGGGCACGCTGGTCCGGCTCGCGCGGGTCCTCCGGCTGGGTCCGGATGCTGAGTCTACGGCCATCGTCGACGCCGCCGCCCGGCACCTTGGGCGCCCGGCTGAACAGACGGCCCGCGTGCTGGAGGCCCGTCCCCGAACTGAAAGCGAGCTGGTCCGTTGGGCCCAGCAGCTGGACACCCTAGAGAAAGAGGTAACCGCCCGATGAGTGAGCAGACCAACGGATTCATTCAGGGCGGCCCCGGCGGCCCTGCCCTGGCAACGGCCGAGGCCACCCCCGGCACGGATCCCGTCCGGCAGGCCCTGCTCGATGTGCGTCACGAGGTGGCAAAGGCCGTGGTGGGCCAGGACGCCACCGTCACGGGGCTGCTGATCGCCCTGCTGTGCCGCGGGCACGTGCTGCTCGAAGGGGTTCCCGGTGTGGCCAAGACCTTGCTGGTCCGCACGCTGTCCGCGGCCCTGAGCCTGGACACCAAGCGCGTCCAGTTCACCCCGGACCTGATGCCCGGCGACATCACCGGCTCGCTGGTCTTCGACTCCCGGTCCTCCGAATTCAGTTTCCGGGAGGGCCCGGTTTTCACCAACATCCTGCTGGCGGATGAAATCAACAGGACGCCGCCGAAGACGCAGGCGTCCCTGCTGGAAGCCATGGAGGAACGCCAGGTATCGGCGGACGGTGTCTCACGGCCTCTTCCCGTCCCGTTCATCGTCGCCGCCACCCAGAACCCGGTGGAGTACGAGGGCACCTATCCCCTGCCCGAAGCCCAGCTGGACCGTTTCCTGCTCAAGCTCGCCATGCCGCTGCCGGGGCGGGCGGACGAAATTGAGGTCATCCGCAGGCATGCCGCCGGCTTCGATTCCAGGAACCTGGCCGCGGCCGGTGTCCGCGCGGTGGCAGGCGCTGCCGAACTGGAACAGGCGCGCCAGGCAGTGGCTGCGGTGGAGGTGGCGCCGGAAGTCGCGGCTTACATCGTGGACATCGCCAGGGCCACGCGTGCCGCACCGTCCTTCCAGCTGGGCGTGTCCCCGCGCGGCGCGACGGCCCTGCTGAGCGCCGCCCGGGCGTGGGCGTGGCTGTCCGGACGGCATTTCGTGACACCGGACGACGTCAAGGCACTGGCGCTCCCCTGCCTGCGACACCGGGTGGCGCTGCAGCCCGAAGCGCAGATGGACGGCGTGCACGTGGACGGTGTCCTCGCCAGCATCCTGGCATCCGTGCCCGTTCCGCGCTGATGGCCATTTCAGGACGGTTCGTACTTCTGGCACTGGCGGGGCTGGTGCCGGTGATGCTGTTTCCCGGCTGGGGCACGGTTCTGCTGGTCTGCCTCGCCCTCAGCGCGTTGCTGCTCCTGGACCTCTCCGTTGCGGCATCGCTCCGGAAGGTCACGCTGTACCGCACTTTGCCGGGCAATGTCGCGCTCAGTGCAAGCACCGAATCCGTCCTGACGATCGGGAACACCGGTAACCGCCCGCTCCGTGCCCTGGTGCGCGACGCGTGGCAGCCATCGGCGGGTGCGCAGAATCCGCGCCAGCGGGTGGACGTTCCGGCCGCGGAGCGGCGGCGCATGACGGTGACGCTCCGGCCTGCGCGCCGGGGCGACCTCAAGGCTCCGCATGTGACCCTTCGCGCCTTCGGTCCGCTGCGGCTGGCAGCGCGGCAGCGGACCCTCCCCTGTCCCGGCGCAATCCGCGTGCTCCCGCCGTTCCATTCGCGGCGCCACCTTCCGTCCAAGCTCCGTAAGCTGCGTGAGCTCGATGGAAAGGCCGCGGTCCAGATCAGGGGCGCCGGCACCGAATTCGATTCGCTCCGCGACTACGTCCGCGGTGATGACGTGCGTTCCATAGACTGGCGCGCCACGGCGCGGCGGTCCGCCGTCGTCGTCCGTACCTGGCGGCCCGAACGGGACCGGCGCGTAGTGATCATGCTGGACACGTCCCGGACGGCTGCAGCGAGGATCGACGACGAGCCGCGCCTTGACACCGGCATCGAGGCGGCCCTGCTGCTCGCCGTCCTCGCGGAACGCGGCGGCGACCGTGTGGACTTCTTCGCCTTCGACCGGCGGACCCGCGGACGGGCGGGCTCTGCGTCAAAAGGCAACCTGCTGGGACAGCTCGTGCAGGCCATGGCCCCGCTGGAACCGGAGCTCATCGAGCTGGACTGGAGCCAGGTCCCGGGCCAGATCCGGCAGATCTCCGCGCACCGTTCCCTCGTGGTGCTGCTGACCCCGCTGGACGGCGGCGCGCCCGAGGAGGGACTGCTCCCGATGGCGGCGCAACTGGCGCAGCAGCATGTTGTGGTGGTTGCCTCGGTGCGGGACCCCATGCTGGGCACCATGCAAAAGGAACGCGGGACGGCGGCACAGGTGTTCCGCGCGGCAGCAGCCGAACGCGCGCTGCTGGAACGCGAGGCGGTAGCCATCCAGCTCCGCCAAATGGGCGTCGAAGTGGTCGACGCCGAACCGCACCAGCTGCCGCCGGCACTGGCGGACGCTTACATCCGGCTCAAGGCCGCCGGAAGACTATGACCGACGAATCGAAAAGCAGGAGGCTCCCTTGAACACGCCTATCTATGAACGTGCCCTGGGCAGCGATTTCGCCCGGCTCCAGCCCGAGCTGCAGGAGTACTTTTCCCTTGCTCCCGGGTCGGGACGCTACGGTGTGGGTGAGGGGGTGTTCGACGTCGTAGGGTGCCGGCAGCAGTGGCTGCGGCCGTTGTTGCGACTCACCAGCGGGGAGGAAGCGTTCTTCCCGGAGTACGGTGAGCGTATTCCGTTCCGGATCGAAAACCACGCGCACCTCGATCCGTTCGGCCGGTCGAGCCTCACTGCCAGACGTGAGATCCAGTTTCCCGGACGGACGCGGCTGTTCCATGACACCACCAGCTTCGATGAGTCCCGAAGCAACCCGGGACTGGTCGATTACGTGGGCCGCTACCGTCGCCTCGTCACCGACCTGAACCTCAGCGTGACCGCCGACGGGCGGCTCCGGGGTGTTTCCGAGGCCTCCCGGCTTTTCCTGGGTCCCTTGCGGATCCCGCTACCGGCCGCTGTGGACGCCAAAGCGTACGCGGAGCAGTGGTGGGAACCGTCGGAGGGAAGCCACGGAAAGCACCGGATCCAGGTCAAGGTAATCCAGCCGCAGCTGGGCCTCGTCCTGGTCTACGCGGGGAGCTTCGATTACCGGCTCCGCTCCTACCCGGGCGCCGCCACGGCACCCGGCCATCTCCCGGGCTACGCCCGGCCGGGCAGGTGGGAGAGCCGTGTTTAGCCGAGGGCCAGCTGGTTGAGCCCGTCCGCCACCTGGGTCAGCCGGGTCAGGACAGCGGTGGCGGACGACGGCGTGTGCCCCGCCAGCCCCGCGGACGGCGTCACGCGGATGGAGTCGAGCGCGGAGGCGGGAAGTCCCAGCTGACGCCAGGGCCGCCACACGTTCTCCACTGCATCCTGGACACGTGGCAGGGCAGCTGACGCGTCGTTCACCTGCAGCACACCGGCCCATAGGCTCTTCCCCGCCTCGACTGCGCCGGCGAGCTCTTCCCATTGCCGGGAGGTGAGCGCCTTCAGCGGGACAGCGATCCCGTCCGCCCCGGAAGAGAGTATTCGGTCAAAGGGCGCCTCGATTTCGGCAACCGCAATGACCGTTTCCACAGCGCCGGCGGCCCTGATCGCGTCGATCACCAGCCGCCACGATTCTGTCACTTCCTGACCCGGCACCGACCGCAGGGTCCGGTATCCGCTGGACGTGGGAATCGTTCCGGCCAGGACGGCGGCGATATCAGGTTCATCGATCTGGACAACCAATCGTGCCCCGGGAACAGCCGTGCCCACCCGGGCCAGGAAATCGCCGACGCCGGCTGCCAGCGACTCGGCGATGTCGCGTCGGGCGCCATAGTCGATCAAAGCCCGTTCACCGTTGTGCAGGTGCAGGCCCGCGGCCAGGCTGAGGGGTCCGCGCAGTTGGACCTTGAAGTCCCGCGCCGGGATCTCTTCGGTCCCGGCGACATCGGCGAGGACGTTGACGTCCGTGGAGAGGGCCGACTTCGCCTTCATCAGGTCCCGCCCCGGGCGGTCCACGATCCGCCACCCGTAGGGCTGGACGTCGACCGAAAGGTCAACCAGCAGTGAGGCAGTCCTGCCGAGCGCATCCGAACCGACCCCGCGGTCCGGGAGCTCCACCAGGAACGGCAGATGCGGGCTGCCGAGCTCACCGCGAACGATCCGGGTTGACTCCAGCGGGTCTTCTCCCGGCCACGGCCCCAAGGCGGTGGCCGTGACCTGGCGGGTTTCGATGACGCTGGCGTCGGCACTGCGGGAATCAGCGTTCCGGCGGCCTTGGTTCCTGGAATCAGCGTTCCGGGGGTCCTGGTTCCTGGGGTCCTGTCCGCCAGCCCTTGAGCGGTTCGATTCCGGCATGGCCTAGGCGTCGACGGCTGTGGACGGGGCGGCCTGCGAAAGCCGCGGCTGGCTGGCGGCGGCTCCATTGTTCTCCGCGGCCTGGTGGTCCTCGGCGATGGCTTCGTGGTGCCTGATGACCTCGCCGATGATGAAGTTCAGGAACTTTTCCGCAAAGGCCGGGTCCAGGTGCGCTTCCTCGGCGAGGCGGCGCAGCCTTGCGATCTGGGCGGTCTCCCGGCCGGGGTCCCCTGCCGGGAGCTTGTGAGCCGCTTTGAGGAATCCGACCTTCTGGGTGGCCTTGAACCGCTCGGCCAGGAGGAAGACAAGAGTGGCGTCGATGTTGTCGATGCTGGACCGGATGGACAGCAGTTCCGCCATCACCGATTGGTCCACCTGTCCGGCCAATGAGCTGGCTGAGGGATCGTAGGATTCGGCGTCTGAAAGATCTTGGTTCTGCTCGGTCATGGCTCCAGTCTATGGGCACCGCGCTAAATGCCCGTGGCTGTTAAGCGTCCGCGAAACGTTCCCGAGGAACGGAAACGCCTGACGGAGATGCCCGCCGCCCACAGGGGACGGCGGGCATCTTCACCCGGGACTGGAACTAGCCGGCAAGCAGCGAGCGGTTCGCTTCCCGGCGCTTCGCCTGTTCGTCCGGATCGGGTACGGGCAGCGACGCGATGAGCTTCCGCGTGTAGTCATGTTGCGGGTCGCCCATGACCTGGGTGCCAAGTCCCTGCTCCACGAGCTTGCCCTTGTAGAGCACGCCAACCCAATGGGACAGGATGTCCACGACGGCCAGGTCGTGGCTGATGAACAGTGCGGCAAACCCGAACTCCTGCTGGATCTCCTTGAACAGTTCCAACACCACGGCCTGAACGGAAACGTCCAGGGCCGAAGTGGGCTCGTCGGCAATCAGCAGTTTGGGGTTCAGGATCAGGGCACGGGCCAGTGATGCTCGCTGCCGCTGCCCGCCGGAGAGTTCATGCGGGAAGCGGTCAGCGTACGACGCCGGCAACTGCACCGACTCGAGCAGCTCGCCCACGCGTTTCCGCGCCTGGGCAGGCGTCGGATTGCTATGGATGATCAGCGGCTCGGCAACGCAGTCACCGATGGTCAGCTGCGGGTTGAACGAAGCCGCCGGGTCCTGAAATACGAACCCGATGTCCTTGCGGAGGGGCTTGAACGTCCGTTCCTTGAGGTTCAGCATCTCGTAGCCCAGCACTTTAAGGCTGCCGCCGGTGGTGCGGTTCAGGCCCGCGATGGCACGACCGATCGTGGTCTTGCCGGACCCTGATTCACCCACCAGCCCGAACACTTCGCCCTCGGACAGCGTGAAGCTGACGCCGTCCACGGCCTTGAAGCTTGGACTTCCCAGCCTGCCCGGGTATTCAATGGTCAGGCCCTTGGCTTCCACGAGGACCTTCCGGTCCTGGTGTGCCCGCGTGGTCATTCCCTGCGAGGCGGAGTTCCGGCCCAGGTGCGGCACGGCTGCCAGCAGCTTCCGGGTGTATTCCTGCTTCGGCTCCGCAAACAGCACCTTGGCTGGCGCCTCTTCGACGACGTCGCCCTGGTACATCACCACCACCCGGTCGGCGAGGTCGGCCACCACACCCATGTTGTGGGTGATCAGGACGATCGACGTGCCGTATTTGTCCCGCAGGTCCCGCAGCAGCTGGAGGATCTCGGCCTGGACGGTGACATCCAGGGCGGTCGTGGGTTCGTCGGCCACAATCAGCCCGGGATTGAGTGCGAGCGCCGCGGCGATGACCACACGCTGTTTCTGGCCGCCGGAAAACTGGTGGGGATAGTAGTCCACGCGGTTTTCAGGGTCCGGGATGCCCACCTTGCGGAGAGCTTCGATTGCCTGGACCTTGGCGTCCTTGGCCGATACGCGTTTGCCCGTGCCGCCCGCATGCGCGCGGATGCCTTCGGCGATCTGCCACCCCACGGTGAAGACGGGGTTCAGTGCCGTGGAGGGCTCCTGGAACACCATGGCAACGTCACGGCCACGGATCTGCCTCAGCTTGGAGGCGCTGACGCTGATGACGTTGTTCCCGTTGATCAGCACCGCGCCGGAACTGATGGCGGTCTCCGGGAGGAGGCCGAGGATGGTTTTCGCCGTGACGGTCTTGCCGGAGCCCGATTCGCCGACGATCGCCACCACTTCGCCCGGATTGACCTCCAGGCTGACGTCCTTGACTGCATAGACGTCCCCGGCATCGGTGGCGAAAGTGACCTTCAGGTGCTCAATATCCAGGACCGGACCGGTGCCGTGTTTGTCGATGTTGATCGTCATGGAAGTCTCGCTTCTGTTTCGAGCGCAGCCTGGGCGCCTGCGGGGGAATCAGGTCCGCCCTTGCCGGAGGCGGCCTTCTTGCGTCCGCGCAGCCGCGGATCGTTAAGGTCGTTGATGCTCTCACCCATGAGGGTGAGGCCGACGATGGTCAGTACCATGGCAAGGCCCGGGAACACGCCCGTCCACCAGATGCCGGACGTGGTGTCGGCCAGCGCCTGCTTAAGGTCAAAGCCCCACTCGGCGGCAGAGCTTGGTTCGATGCCAAAGCCCAGGAAGCCCAGGCCCGCAAGCGTGAGGATGGCTTCGGAGGCATTGAGCGTGAAGATCAGCGGCAGGGTGCGCGTGGCGTTCTTGTAGATGTGCCGGCTCATGATGCGGATGTTGGACGCCCCGACCACCTTGGCGGATTCCACGAAGGGTTCGGCTTTCAGGCGGATGGTTTCGGCCCGGATCACCCGGAAGTACTGCGGGATGAAGACCACCGTGATGGAGATTGCCGCGGCCATGACGCCGCCCAGCAGGCTCGACTGCCCGCCGCTGATGACGATGGCCATCACAATTGCGACCAGCAAAGAGGGAAAGGCATAGATGGCGTCCGCGATGACAACGAGGATCCGGTCCAGCCAGCCGCCGATGTAGCCGCTGACCAGTCCCAGGATGACGCCGATGAAGATCGACATCAGGACAGCCACAACGATGACCATGATGGCCGTCTGCGTTCCCCAGATAACCCTGGACAGAACGTCGTAGCCGCCCACAGTGGTCCCCAGCAGGTGTTTTCCGCCGGGTTCCTGCTGGGCGGGGAAGTTGCCGTCCGCGTCAGAGAGCTGGGAATACCCGTAGGGGGCAAGCAGAGGGGCGAAAATGGCCGTCAGCACGAAGGCGCCGGTCAGGATAAGGCCCGCCACCAGCATGCCGCGCTGCAGGCCCACGCTCTTGTTGAAGTGCGAGATGACCGGCAACCGGCGGAAGAGCGAAGCGCGCGGATCCGCCGTGGGTTCGGCAGTTGTAGGGGTGCTCATGTCAGTACCTCACGCGGGGGTCGATCAGCGCGGCGACAATGTCCACGATGAAGTTGGTCACGGCCACAATCACGGCAAGAAGGACCACGATGCCCTGGACTGCGACGAAGTCGCGTGCCGTGAGGTAGGTGGCCAGCTGGAATCCCAGCCCCTTCCATTCGAAGGTGGTTTCCGTCAGCACGGCGCCTCCGAGCATCACTGCAATCTGCAGGCCCATCACCGTGATGATGGGGATCAACGCGGGCTTGTAGGCGTGCTTGGTGACGAGCCGGAATTCGCTGACGCCGCGCGAGCGGCCGGCCTCGATGTAATCCCTGCCCAGTGTGCCGATCACGTTGGTGCGGACCAGGCGGAGGAAAATGCCTGCGGTCAGCAGTCCAAGGGCAACCGCAGGCAGGACCGCGTGAGCCATGACGTCACCGAGTGCTGCCATGTTGCCGCTGCGGACGGCATCCAGCCAGTAGATGCCCGTTGGCGACTGCAGGGAAGTGAGCTCCAGCTCGCTGGAAGTCTTTGCGCGGCCTGCCACGGGCAGCCAGCCGAGCCAGACGGCGAACGTCAGCTTCAGGAGCATGCCGGCGAAGAACACCGGCGTCCCATAGCAGACGATGGCGAAGACGCGCAGCACGGCGTCGGGAGCGTGGTCCCTCCGGTAGGCGGCGATCATGCCCAGCGGAATACCTACCACCAGGGCGACCAGCAACGCGTTGATGGTCAGTTCCAGGGTGGCCGACCCGTAGGTGGTCAGCATTTCCGTGACCTGCCGGTTGTCCGAAAGGGTGGTGCCGAAATTGCCGGTAACGAGCTGTCCGAGGTACTCGAAGTACTGCACCAGGATCGGACGGTCATAGCCTGCCGCGGCGATCCGCTCCGCCAGCTGCTCGGGAGGGAGCCTGCCGCCCATGGCCGCTGTAATGGGATCGCCCGTGATGCGCATCAGGAAGAACACCAGCGTCACGAGAATGAAAATTGTAGGGAAGATCAGCAGGAACCTGATCAGGATGTATTGGCCCAGTCCCCCGCCGGACGACTTCTTCTTTGACGGCAGCAGGCCGTCGGCGTCGGTTGGCGGCGCCTCAATCAGTGTTGTCATTGGTACCTAAATGTGTTCTTCCGGCGGCCTCGTGAGCCCCGGAATCTGTTGCCCTGCTCCCGCACGAAAGGCGGGACGCCACGCAGGCGCCCCGCCTCCTCGGCTGGTCAGGACCGGATGGAGAACTGGACCTACTTGGAAATTACGCCAAGCCGGGTCTTGAAGGATGCGTCCAGGGTCTGGTCGACACCCTTGACATCCTTTCCGGCGACCATGAGCTGGGCGCCCTGCAGCAGCGGCAGTGTGGACAGGTCCTTGGCGACGGCCGTCTGGGCCTCGCCCAGCACCTTTTCGCGCTCTGCCTTGTCAACCGTCGTGAGCTGTTCCTTGATCAGCTCGGTGACGGACGCATTCTCGTAGTGGTTCTTGAGGAAGTTGCCCGGAACAAAGAACGGAGTCAGGTAGTTGTCCGCGTCCGAGTAGTCGGGGAACCAGCCCAGCTGATACACCGGGTAGGCGTCGGCCGTGCGGTCCTTGGAGTAGGTGACCCACTCAGTGGACTGCAGGTCAACCTTGAACAGGCCGGACTTCTCGAGCTGCTCCTTGATCATGGCGTACTCGTCGCCGGAGGACTTGCCGTAGTGGTCCGGGTTGTACTGGAGCTTGATGTTCACCGGAGCGGTGACTCCTGCATCGGCGAAGGCCTTCTTGGCCTTGTCGAGGCTGGGCTTGCCGTTGCCGTCGCCGTACATTTCCTTGAGCGGCTGGATGGCGCCGACGAATCCGTCGGGAACCACGGAGTACGCCGGCAGGTACGTGCCCTTGTAAACCTGGGTGGCGATGGCGTCGCGGTCCACGACGTTGGCCATCGCCTGGCGGACGGCCAGGGCCTTGGCGGGATCGGCGTCGGCAGTCTTGGCACCGAACGGCATGGTGTCGAAGTTGAAGACGATGTAGCGCAGCTCGCCGCCGGGGCCCTTGTGGACCTTGACCTTGGAGTCCTTCTCAAGGTCGGCGGCGTCTGTTGCGGTGAGGCTGCGGCCGGCGACGTCGATGTTGCCCTGCTGGATGTCCAGCTTGAGGTTGTTCGAGTCGGCGTAGTACTTGATGGTCGCACCGTCATTCGCGGGCTTGCCGAGCAGGCCCTTGTAGTCCGGGTTGACCTTGAGGCTGACCAGCTCGTTCTTCTTGTAGCTCTCGATGGTGTACGGGCCTGCGAAGGGCTTGCCCTTGACGATCTCGTCGTCGGTCATCAGCTTGTCCGCCGGGAAGACCTCTTCGTCGATGATCGGTCCGGAGTTGGCTGCGAGGACACCGGGGAATACCTGGTCGTTGCCGGCCTTGAGGGTGAAGACCACCGTGGTGTCATCCTTGGCGGCCACGGAGTCAAGGTTGCCCAGGAGCGAGGCCGGACCATTCGGATCCGCAATGCTGACAACGCGGTCAATGGAGAACTTCACATCGGAGGAGGTGAGGGCGTGGCCATTGGCAAATTTGAGGTCCGGCTTGAGCTTCACGGTGTACTCCGTGGGGCTCGTGAATTCCGCGGACTCCGCGATGTCCGGAGTGGCATCTGCCGTACCGGGCTTGGCGTTCAGGAGGAACGGGTAGATCTGGTTCATCACCATGAACGAGCCGGCGTCGTAGGAGCCTGCGGGATCGAGGGTAACGACCTTATCCGTGGTGCCGTAGGTAATGGTTCCGCCTCCGGCGCCGCCGGTGGAAGTTCCGCCGCCGCCGGACGGGCCCGTGCAGGCTGTCAGTGCAAACGCGGAAACACCCGCAAGCGCGATGGCGCTGTGCAGGGCTTTTTTGTTCATTGCCATCTGTGGACTTTCTGTTCGATGAGTACACGCGCGCCGCCCGGCAACTGGATCAGTTGGACTCGGTGGGCGGAACGTTGTCCTGATCACACGATTCAATCAGAACGCAGATCGATGAATCGTTTCAACCTGTGAGTTGAGACACAAAATTTACCTGATTGGGGCAAAACTATCGTTTTCTTCTGTGTAAGGGCCGGATCGGCGCCCGGCGGAACGATTGCGCGCTGCCATTGAAGGACCCCGGCCCCCGGAATAGAGTGGGACTGCGTTGACCGCATCACCGGATTCCTGTCGTTACCTGGCTGAAGGAAACACGTCATGAGCAAAGCCGCCCTCTGTGTGGGAATCAACGAGTTCGAACATCTGCCAAAATCCAGCTGGCTGCAGGGCTGCGTCAATGACGCCCGCGACCTGGCCGGGCTGCTGCAGGCAGGCTACGGATTTCCCGGCGCCGACATCTCCATCCTGCTCGACTCCCAGGCCACGAAGGAGCGGGTCGTGGCGCAGCTTAATTCGCTGCTGGACCGCGCCGCGTCGGGCGAGCTGCAGCACATCGTCTTCACGTTCTCCAGCCATGGAACGCAGATCCCGGACAGCAGCGACGACGAGGCGGACCGCCTGGATGAAGCCTTCGCCTGCTACGACATCAACAACTCGGGCGACTCGTGGGATCCGGCCACCGTCATTTCGGATGACGAGCTGTTCACCCTTTTTGCACGGTTGCCGGACGGCGTGCTCATGGACGTGGTGCTGGATACCTGCCACAGCGGCACCGGCCTGAAGTCACTGGATCTCCTGCCCGGGCGGCGGCCCCGCTTCCTGCCGGCGCCGACTGCCCGCGGCGTGGCGGCCACCGAGTTCACCGAGTCGAGGGCACTTCGCGACCTTGTCAAGGCCGGCAGTGGGGTCAAACCGGTGCTCCTGGCGGCCTGCCGCGCCGACCAGACGGCAGCCGATGCCTACCTGGAGGGCCGTTACAACGGCGCCTTCACGTATAACTTCATCAAGGCCGTCAGGGGCGACGGCACCCTGGGCCGGGCAGACATCCTGAAGCTGGTCAGCAAGGGCCTCCGGGCCGGCGGGTTCGACCAGGTCGCGCAGCTGGAAGGCACGACGGCGGCGCGGAAGGCTCCCTGGGGAAGCTGAGGGAGACTCACTCCCGGCGGTCCTCCTCCGGGTGGAAGGTCTCCGCCGGCATGCTGGTGCCGGCTTCCCTTTTGATGGTTTCGAGCTTTTCCTGCTGCCACTCCGCGTCCATGACCGGCTTGAGTGCGGCGAAACACAGCCTTCCACCCTCATCAAACCGCAGCAGGCCCCCGCCACGGACCGTGTAATAGTCGCTGTCCACCCGGAGGCCCAGCCTGTTCCTCGCTTCGGATTTGGACAAGGTGACCGACTGCACGAAGGAAGCGCCTATTTCGGAGACCACGAAACCGTCCGGTCCAACACGGGTGCTGGGGCGCACCCGGTTCACCATGATGCTCGTGTCCTGATCGATGCCGCTTGCCTCGATCAAGCGCGGATTCTCCCAAATGAACCGGTTGACCTCCTCAGGGTCGGCGGCCAGGGCGGACAACCGGACAGGATAGCGCAGATCGCGCAGATGCTTCAGCCCGTCCAGGAGTTCATCAGGTTCCGTGGAAAGGTCAATGTCCCAGAAAGCGTCGCGCACGGCTTGCCGGTATCCCATCATGTCTGTCGGCACCAGGACGGCGTCTGCTGCGAGGATCCCTCGCAGCAGGTCCTCCCAGCCCGGGTCCACCGGCGGCATGTAGGCGAGCCCGCGCAGCACCATCCCCAGCATCTGATGCCCGAGGTTCGCCCCGGCTTCCGCCACCTGGTAGCGGCTCGACCGGCCCCCTGGCCTTTCCAGCCGCTGCAGCCAGAGTTTGACGACGGCGTCCAGCACGGCCTTCACGGCAATCTCACCCCGCCGGTGGGGCTCGGGATCCAGCTGCCACTCGAACGGCACGTCCTTGTCAAGGGGCCGCCTGGCCGCGCCGCGTGAAAACAGTCCGTCAGCCAGCCCAAAGAGCCCGGAGGCAAGGACTTCCTTTTCCATGTTCCGGGCGGGCACGGTGCCCGGGCGGCCGTTCGGGCCAGGAACAGCCACTGATAACTGCTGTTCCACGCGTTCGGGCGATGAAAAAACGCTCAGCATTGCCACGAGATCGGCGATGCACTCGTGCAGGGCATAGCCGTCCAGCAAGGCGTCGCTGTCTGTCCACTGCCGTCGATATCCGTCCAGGATCGCGTGCGTCACCTCGTGGGCCACGAGATCGTGATAAAGGCCCAATGGAACGGAACGCTTCGAGCGGTCATCGGTTCTGTGCCCAAATCGGATCAGGCCGCGCTCGCGGTTGTAGCCCGTGGAGGTGTAAGGGACTTTATCGTAAACACTGATCACCAGCCGGTGCCCCGAGGCCCATCCCATTCGACGGCCCAGGGTTACCTCGAAGGCATGGAGTGTCGCGGTCGCCACCGCATAAACGTGCTGGGCAAGGAACCGGCTATCGGCCAGCAGGTCCTCAAGCCCGGAGGGCGCGTCCTGGTCGTCGATGCACCACTCGTTGCGGTCCACGGAGAGGGAGACGGGCCGGGGCCCGTCAGCACCGGGCGCCCGCACCCGCAATGCGAACCGTGATCCCACCGGGCCGTTGATCATTCTCTCCACGGGCACCCGAATGCTGGTGGTAAGCGGTTTTCCCGATTTGCGGGTGAAGGGGCCCTCGGCGAGGGCGGTAAGCGCGACCATCTCAAGGCCATGCCCGATGCCAAGCGCTGCAGAGACCATAGCGGGCCCGCTTTCCTCAACGTTGCAGCCCACCCAATGGATCGATGGTCTGCATGAAGCCTGGTTCCCCAGGCCTCAATTATTGCGGTCGCGGGACTGATTGCCTACGGCAACCCGCCGCGGACGTCGTTATCCCGCTAGAGCGCCGCGCGCTGCAGCGAGCGCGCTGCGTCGATGGTGGCCTGCCCCAGGACCCGGCTTCCCTGGTAGAGCACCACGGTCTGTCCGGGGGCCACCCCGCGCAGCGGCGTGGTGAGCGTGACCACAAGGTTGGTCCGCTCCCCGCCGTCGTCGTCCTTCAGCAGTTCGGTGTGGGCCGTTGCAGGGACGGGATCGCCGTGGGCGCGGACCTGGGCGTGGCAGTCGAACTCTTCGCCGGTGGCGATTTCCGCAATCGGCAGGCCCGCCCAGGAAACTTTGATGCCGCGGATCTCGTCGATTGCCAGGAGAGCCTCCGGTCCCACCACCACCTTGTTTTCCTTGGGCCGGATCTCCAGCACGAACCGCGGCTTGCCGTCGGCCGCCGGGGTGCCCAGCTTGAGGCCGCGGCGCTGGCCAACAGTGAACGCGTTGGCGCCGGGGTGCTCACCCACCTTCGTACCGGATTCGTCCACGATGTCGCCCGTGGTCATGTCGATCTTTTCCGCCAGCCAGCCGGCGGTGTCGCCGTCCGGGATGAAGCAGATGTCGTGGCTGTCCGGCTTGTTGGCAACGGACAGCCCGCGGCGTTCGGCCTCCGCTCGGACTTCAGCCTTGGACGGCGTGTCCGCCAGCGGGAACATGGAGTGCTTGAGCTGCTCGTGGGTGAGGACGCCGAGCACATAGCTCTGGTCCTTGGCCCAGTCGGCCGCACGGTGCAGTTCAGGATTTCCGTCGGCGTCGGTGATGACCTTGGCGTAGTGGCCGGTGCAGACGGCGTCGAATCCCAGGGCGATTGCCTTCTCCAGCAGCGCTGCAAACTTGATGCGTTCGTTGCAGCGCATGCAGGGGTTCGGCGTTCGTCCGGCGGCGTATTCGTCGATGAAGTCCTGGACCACGTCCTCCTTGAACCGCTCGGAGAAGTCCCAGACGTAGTACGGGATGCCCAGGACATCGCAGGCACGCCAGGCATCACGGGAGTCCTCGATGGTGCAGCACCCGCGGCTGCCGGTACGGAGCGTTCCGGGCATCCTGGACAGCGCCAGGTGGACACCGACCACGTCGTGTCCGGCCTCGACGGCGCGGGCGGCGGCAACGGCGGAATCGACTCCGCCGCTCATGGCTGCAAGAACTCGCATGCTGTCTTTCTTTAGGGGAAGGGTTTGATTGTGGGGCTGCAGCGCATCCCTGGCCGGTCCGGCTGGACACACTGCATGCCCGTCTATTCTACTGCCTCGGAAAAGGGACGCTTAAAACGTGCCCGCCGGCCCTTGACGGCCATCCCCCCGGCTTCTATCGTCAGGATTACTATTTTTAGAATGCCCGGCCGGACGCGCCGGCTTGCCAGGAATCGAGCGGCTCCATGCCTGTCGAACGCACCACCGAAAGCATCGTGATTGCCGGGGCGGGCCTGGCCGGCGCCACCGCTGCCCGCACCCTGCGCGGCGAGGGATTCTCCGGCCGGATCACCCTTATTGGCGCCGAACTGCACCACCCGTACCTTCGGCCGCCGCTGTCCAAGGAGTACCTGCTTGGCAAAGCCGGCGAGGAAGCCCTCCCCGTGGCGCCCGAGGCCTGGTACGCAGAGAACGACGTCGACCTCCGCCTGGGCGTGCAGGTCGCCGGCATCGATCCCGGCCCCCACACGGTACGGCTCAGCAGCGGCGAAACCCTGGGCTACGGCGCCCTGCTGCTGGCTACCGGCGCCCTTCCCCGGCACATCCCGCTGCCCGGGAGCACGCTGGACGGCGTCACCATGTTCAGGACCCTGGATGACAGCCGCCGCCTCCGGGAAAGGCTGTCGCCGGGCGGGCGCGACGTCGTCATGATCGGCTCCGGCTGGATCGGGATGGAACTTGCGGCCGCGGCCTCCAGCTACGGCAACCGCGTGACCCTCCTCGGACTCGAGGACATTCCGCTGGCGGCCGCCATCGGCCCCGAACTGGGCCGGTTCTTCCGCTCGCTCCATGAAGCCAACGGCGTGCAGTTCCGGCTCGGGGCCACCGCCGCCGGACTCCTGGGCGATTCCGGCCGCGTCACCGCAGTGGTCACCGGATCGGGTGAGGCCCTGCCGGCCGACACCGTGGTCATTGCCGTGGGAGTGACCCCCGAAACCACGCTCGCGGAGCAGGCCGGCCTGGCTCTGGAGAACGGAATACTGACCGATGCCGCCCTGCGGACCAGCGGACCGGACATCTTTGCGGCCGGGGACGTGGCAAACGCCCTGCACCCCTTCACCGGCCAGCACCACCGCAGCGAGCACTGGTCGAATGCGCTGAACGGCGGCAACGTCGCAGCAAAGTCGATGCTGGGCCGGGACGCCGCGTTGGAGACCATCCCTTATTTCTACACCGACCAGTACGACGTCAGCATGGAGTACTCGGGATTTCCCACCCTGGCCGCGGGCGCCGAACCGGTCATCCGCGGCTCACTGGCCGGCAAGGAGTTCATCGCGTTCTGGCAGCACGAGGGCCAGGTGGTCGCAGGCATGAACGTCAACGTTCCGCGCACACAGAAAGCCATCAAAGCGCTGATCTCCAGCCGGGCGCCCATCCAGGCAAGCCGTTTGGCGGACCCTGCGGTCGCGCTGGATCAGCTCCTGGCGGACGACTGACGGGCCACGGTGGCGGCCGTCTGGATCGTCGATTCGTGGCCCGCCATCCCTGCCTGGCTGGCACGCTGATAGGCGCCCGGGAGCGCTGCCAGGAGGGCATCGACGTCGGCCTCAGTGGATGAGTGGCCCAGCGAGAAGCGCTGCGCACCCCGCGCGGTCGCCTCGTCCAGCCCCGTGGCCAGCAGGACGTGCGAGGGCCGCGGAACACCGGCCGTGCAGGCGGAACCCGTGGACGATTCCACCCCGGCAAGGTCCAGCAGGAACAGCAGGGAATCGCCCTCGCAGCCCGGAAAGGTGAAGTGCGCGTTACCGGGCAGGCGGCCAACTCCGGGCGCGCCGCGGAGGACCGCCTGCGGGACGCATTCCTGCACACCGGCGATCAGTCTGTCCCTCAACCCCGCAATGCGGGCCGCCTCCCCCGGCAGGTCCTTCGTCACGGCTTCGGCCGCGGCGGCGAAGGCGGCAATTGATGCCGTATCCAGGGTTCCGGATCTGACATCGCGTTCCTGGCCTCCGCCGTGCTGCACCGGTGTCAGCTTCACAGACCGGCCCAGCAGCAGGGCACCCACACCCACCGGGCCGCCGATCTTGTGGCCGGAGATGGACATGGCATCCAGTCCGCTCGCCCGGAAGTCCACGGGAACGGACCCAAAGGCCTGGACGGCGTCTGAATGCACGGGAACGCCGACGGCATGGGCAGCCTCAACCACTTCCCGCACCGGCTGGATGGTGCCCACCTCATTGTTGGCCCACATCACCGACACGAGGGCGATGGACTCCGGGTTCCGGCCCAGCTCGGACCGCAGCGCCCCCAGGTCCACAACGCCGCTGGAATCGACGGGCAGCCAGGAAACGTCCGCCTGCTCGTGCCGTTCCAGCCATTCAACGGTGTCCAGGACAGCGTGATGTTCGACGGCGGAGCAGAGGATCCGGGTGCGTGCCGGGTTTTCGGCGCGGCGGGCCCAATACAGTCCTTTCACAGCCAGGTTGTCGGCCTCCGTGCCGCCCGAAGTGAAGATGACCTCTGACGGGTGGGCACCGGCTGCGGCGGCAATTGCCTCGCGGGCGTCCTCCACGGATCGCCGGGCCCGGCGCCCCGAGCCGTGCAGCGATGATGGGTTTCCGGTCCTGGCGAGCTCGCGGGTGAGTGCCGCCAGAGCCTCGGCGGCGATGGGCGTGGTGGCGGCATGATCGAGGTAAACGGACACAAGCCAATTCTAGCCGCGGCCGCCCAGGGGGCTCCGGCGCCGGTGTAGATTCAAGCGGTGAAAGCCTCGATTTACTTGGTGCTGGCCACCCTGTTCTGGTCCGGCAACTTTGTGGTGGGGCAGGCTGCCGTGAACACCATGACGCCGCTGGAACTCACCTTCTGGAGATGGGCGCTCGCTGCCCTGCCGCTCGTGGCGCTGGCGCACTTCGTGGAACGTCCGGACTGGCGTGCCGTCCTGGGCCGCTGGCGCGTGCTGCTGCTCCTGAGCGTGCTTGGCATGGGGGGCTACACCCTGCTCCTCTACACTGCCCTCCAACACACCTCGGCGCTGAACGCTTCACTGATCACTGCCGCCAATCCGGCGCTCATCGTGGTGATGGCGATCTTCTTCCTGGGTGAAAAGCCCGGCGCGTACGGCTGGCTGGGCATTGCCCTGGGGCTGGCCGGCGTGGTCCTGGTCCTGACCCGGGGCGAGCTGCACCGCGCCTTCAGCATCACGTTCAATGCCGGCGAGCTGCTGATGATCGGCGCGATTGTGGTGTGGGGCTTCTACACCATCGTTGCCCGCAGGCTGGGGCTTCCCGCCATTGCCGCCACGGCGGTGCAGGTGGTGATGGCCACTGCCATCCTCGCTCCGTTCGCCCTCGGCGCCGGGGCAGAGTTCCCTGCGACGGCTGCAGAAGGCTGGTCGCTCGCGTACATCGCCGTGTTCCCGTCCTTGGGGGCGTACCTTTTCTGGAACCTCGCGCTCAAGACAACGGCACCGGCGACGGCCGGAAACTACCTGAACCTCATGGTCGTCTTCACTGCGGCCATCACCGTCATCACGGGGACTCCGATCAGCCTGTCCCAGGTCATCGGCGGCCTGCTGGTCATAGCGGGTGTCCTGATGGCGAGCCGGCCCAAAAAGCCACAGGAAGTCAGGGCGGGGTAACCCTCGCGCAGCACTCACCTGGGACGTTGTTGCCCGCTATGCGGCCTTCCGCCAGGCCGCAGCCGGCAGCGGCGCCGCCCAGGAAGGCCCCGTTCATGGCGCAGACCACTTCCGGGTGGCTGTCCGCGAGCCGGTGGAACGGGCAGTTGCGGAGTGCGTAGCCGCCGGCGCCGTCGGGCTCCGGCACATAGCCTTCCGCCGAGAGGAATTCCTCGAGGCTCCCGCTCCCTTCCGCCATTGCCAGGCCCTTCGCGTAGGAAGTGGCCAGGAGTGCGTCCCGGACGGGCTCTCCGGCGGCACTGGACTGTTCGATGGCTGTTGCCATCAGTTCGCCGGCAAGATCGTAGTTGCGGTCCGGCACGGAGGCGCCCACTTCGGGCTGCGCCGTCCGGTACATCTTCGCCGGCCGCCCCGAGCCGGGCCCGGCCTTGCCGCCGAGCTTGCGGAACTCAACGGTGAGGACCCCGTCCTGGACCATCCTGTCCAAATGGAACGACGCCGTGCTTCGCGGGATTCCGAGAGCGCCGGCAGCATCGTCGCGCCCCACCGGGCGGGGCGATGAGGAGACGAAGCCGAAAAGGTTCCGTCGGTTCTCATCGCCCAGGGATGCCAGGGCTGCGATCCGGCGGGCCCAGGGAAGTCTGCGCATGGAACACCCTAACTCTAAAAACAAGATTCATTGCTTAATCCTGCAATGCTTTCTAAAATTATGATACCTACTTTTAGAAGGAGTTCATCATGAAATCCCCCTCGGTGCTGAGTTCGCCCGGCCGCACGCTTGCTGGTGACCCGGCCCATCAGGCCTTCCTGCTGCTGCGAACGGTCTTCACGGCCGCGCCGATCATTTTTGGCCTCGACAAGTTCACTAATCTGCTCGCCGACTGGACCATCTATTTGGCCCCGGTCGCAACGTCAGTCGTTCCGCTCCCGGCCCAGACCATCATGTACATCGTGGGCGTTGTGGAAGTGATCGCCGGCATCGCGGTGGCAGTCCGGCCGCGCTTCGGATCGATGCTGGTGGCCGTGTGGCTGCTGGGCATCATCATCAACCTGCTGCTGCTGGGCAGTTTCCTCGACATTGCCCTTCGCGATTTTGGCCTGCTCGTGGGTGCGCTGGCCCTCAACCGCCTGTCAACGCGGAATTCCCGCCGGCCACGATAGCGCGGTCGGTTCAGTTCGTCGGCGGAACAACCACCAGCCGTTCCGACACGTCCGCCCGGGCCGCGGCGAGCGCGGCCCGGTCCGGGCACGAGAGCGAAATGTAAATGGACGAACCCGCTTTGCCAAAGACCCTCGCCAGGACAGCGACCGACTTTGCGCCGGGCGCGGATCCGCTTTCGAAGGCCAGCACCTCGGCCTTGGGCCCCGGCTTGTCCGGTTCACCGCCCCAGCGCAGGGTGTCGGTTTTCAGGTAGCTGGGGAGGATCGTGGAATCCAGGTATTTGAACAGCTCGACGGTGGAGGCCATGTCATCTCCGGGAACGGCAAGCGACCCCTGGTTGGAACGCACGCGGGCCGACACCACGCAGCCGTCGGCTTTGAGGTAGCGGTTTTCCCCCGCCACGTTCTCCTTGACTGGCTTCCACCCCGGCGCTTCGCGGAGTCCGTCGGAGAGGCCGACGGCGGTCCCCGCGGCCAGCGAGTCACCCGCGGTAAAGGGAAGGTCCTTGGCCGCTACTGCCGCAGCATCGTGGCCCGGAGTGATGGTGGGCGTGGCCAGCGTCGGGGTGGTCTGAGTATCACGCGGGGCAGCCGGGTCCGGGACGCCCACGCTGCATCCGGCCGAGCCGGCAACCGCCAGCGCCAGGGTTAGGGGCAGGGCCATCCGCCGCCGCACCGCGAAAACGGGTTGCCTCCGGTTTGCAGCGGGTCTTCTGCCAAGCGCTGTCACATTGCCCCCACATACCTTCTGCCGGCGGCACTCCCCCGGCCGGTCCTCCGCACGAGTCTAGACGCTCAGCACGCCGCGCAGTGACATCATGCACCTACGCCAGCACCCGGATGGCGCCGGGCACCACCTCGACTGTCAGCGGCAGCGGCCCGACCCGTTCGCCGTCGGCATAGGCAACAACGTTCGCGGCAGCGACGTCCACACGGCGTACCTGCCGGATATGCACCGCGCGGTGTCCGGTGTGGCGGCCGGAAAAGACCTTGGGGAAGACGGCCAGGAACTGTACGCGGGACAGCGGTTCGACGATGAACAGAGCCAGGAATCCGTCGTCGAGCACGGCGTCCGGGGTCACCTTCATGACGCCGCCGATGGACTGCCCGTTCGCCACCGAAGTGAGCATGGCCGCCTGCTGCCGATAAGGCGCCCGCGCGCTTTGAATGCCACCCATATCCTTCGCAGGCGGCACGCGCATCCTTCAAGGCGAGGCCCAGCGCGCGGGCCATGTCGTTGCCCGTTCCGCTGGGAACAATGCCCAGCGCCTCGCCCACAGACCCGGCCAGTTGGCCATAGCTGTCCCTCCTGAGCACGATGACCGACGCCCCGGCGGCACGGAAGAAATCCACCACAACGCCGCCGGTGTGCTGCGCGCCGCCGAAAGAAGCCCGGGGGTTGATTGCAACGGCGATGATCATGCCAGCGGCAGGGAACCAAGACCGCGGGCACGGACGTTGACTCTTCAGACGGTTAAACTGGGCGGACCGGACTGCCTGAGTGGACTGGAATCAACAAGAAAAGGATCAGTGCTTGACCCAGGGCAGCAGCTCCCATTACCAGGTTCTTCGCCTTCCCGTGACGGCGACCGACAAAGAGATCAAGGTGGCCTACCGCAAGGCTGCCCGGCGGGCGCACCCCGACCACGGCGGAGATGCCGCCGTCTTCCGGCAGGTGACGCTGGCCTATGAGACCCTGATCGATCCAAAGCGTCGGGCCGCCTATGACCGCTCGTATGCGCACGGGTCCGCGGGAGCGCCAACCGCTGACGGCGCACATTTCGATGCCCCCGCAGCCGGGAGCCGCGCCTCGGCGACCGTCCGCCGGCCCAACACCCCGCGGAACACGGCTGGCGACCCGCCGGTGTACATTCCGCCGTTCGAACACCCCGAGTCCGGCAGCGTCCCGCTGATTCCGGAGGAACTGGCCAGCCGCCAGGTCCATGGAATGCCGCGGAAACGCGGAATCTTCGGGGCGGAAGCCCGCATCCAGCGGGAGATGCGGACAGTCCAGCTGATCAGCCGGCAGGTGCTCCCGGCCATCCCCGCGGCCCGGCTGATCAACGGTCTGCAGTCGCCCGCAGACAACAGCCATATCGACCACGCGCTGCTGTCCGGTTACCGGCTGGCGCTGATTGGATCCATGCTGCTGCCCAAGGGTGCCTACGCCTGGAACGGAAGCACGCTGACGCACGGAGGCCGGTCCATTGCGCCGCCGCAGCTGGCGCATATCGTGCGGCGCATGCAGGACATCTTTCCGGAACTCAACGTGACGGGCTGGACCGTCATCCACAGCCCCGACGGCAATCTCCATGAACCGGTGATCGACCACCACCGCCGCGCACCCCGCGGGCACGAAACCGTCCAGGTGGTGAACGGAGCCGGGCTGGTCCGCGGGCTCAAGGAATTCCTGAGTTCCGGGCCTGGGCCCAATACGGTGAACGTCCCGGCCCTGGCAAGACTGCTCCGCGGAATGCACTGAAGGCCCGGCCGTGCGCAGGAGTGCACCGGCCTTGGCTAGGATGGGACGGTGTTCCGCATCCTCTTCCACACCCCTGAAATTCCCGGCAATACAGGCAACGCCATCCGGCTCGCTGCGATCACCGGCGCCGAACTGCATCTGGTGGAGCCTTTGGGCTTTGATTTTTCCGACGCCAAGCTCCGCCGTGCAGGGCTGGACTACCACGACCTCGCCGTGGTGACGGTGCACAAGAGCATCGAGGCTGCCTGGGACGCCCTGCAGCCCGAGCGCGTCTACGCCTTCACGTCCGACGGCGAAACCTCCTACGCAGACATCAGTTACCTCCCCGGCGACGTCCTCCTCTTCGGCCCGGAATCGGTCGGACTTCCCGAGGACCTCAAGCACGACCCGCATGTGACGTCCCGCGTGCGGCTGCCAATGCTGCCGTCCCTGCGGTCGCTGAATCTTGCCAACGCTGCCTCCATCGCGGTTTTTGAAGCGTGGCGCCAGAACGGCTTCGCCGGCGCGAAAATCTAAGGGCTGCCACGCTCGAAGGGGCTTCCCGGGTGACCCGGACCGGGGCGCAATTAATTGACTTTCCCGCCCATCCGTACCACTAGGCATTCCGAACTACCTGTAGAGGCTAATCCGGGCCTCCACGGGATCGCGAGGAGCGGCAGGTGACCACATTGCAGGTCCGCAGGCCCCCTGCGAGGGAAGTCGCCGCCCACAGTGAGCCTCCCCGCGGCGCCAATGCCAATGGATCATCCCCCGCCGACTTATGCTTGAGAGTGATGGAAACCCCCAACGCCCCAAACCCAGAGGCTACCGCGTCCCCTGGCACCGCCGCCGACGTGAACCGGCGGCTCGGTGACCTGCTGGCACAAATCGCCGCCGGGGACCAGGGTGCCTTCGCGGAGTTCTACGAACTGACGTCCCGGCGTGTCTTCGGAATGGCCCGACGCGTCCTGATCGACCCCGAGCTCAGCGAGGACGCCACCCAGGAAGTCTTTCTCCAGGTCTGGCAGAACGCGGCGAAGTTCAATCCGGAGGCCGGCAGCCCGTTGGCATGGCTCATGACCATTTCGCATCGGCGGGCAGTGGACAAAGTCCGCTCCTCGCAGTCATCAACCGACCGCGAGGCGAAATACGGCGCGAGCAGCCAGGAGATTGACCATGACTCCGTCTCAGATGAGGTCGGCAGCAGGCTGGAAGCCGAGGCCGTCGTCAGATGTCTGGACACGCTCACCGAGACGCAGCAGCAGTCCGTCCGGCTGGCATATTACGGCGGGCTAACGTACCGCGAAGTCGCGGAGAAACTGAACGCCGCCGTGCCCACCATCAAGTCCCGCATCCGCGATGGACTGATCCGCTTGAAGACCTGTCTGGGGGTGAGTTGAGATGACCGACATGAACCAGCCGAACAGCAGCCGCTCCGCCGGAATGTTTGCCCACGATATCGCCACGGACCTGGCCTCCGGCCGGGCAGTGGAGCTGGCCGAACTGTATGCCCTGGACGCCGTAAGCCCCGCCGAGCGGGCAGCCATCGAGCAATACCTCTCGGCCGCGCCCGGGCCGGAACGGAACGCGTTTGATGAACGCGTCCGCCAGGCACGGGAAACGCTGGCCGCCACCTTTACTGCGGAGGAGGAACCGCCTGCAGGCCTCTTCGACCGCATAGTGGCCCAGCTCCCGGCCCAAGCGGAAACGGCACAGCCGGGGACGGTTCCCGCTCCTGCCAGCCATGGGCGTCCCCTTGAACCGGGTAGGACTCCGGCGAGCGATGAACTCGGGGCCGCACGCCAGCGCCGTGAAGAACGGCGCCGGACACCCGGGCTCCGCAACTGGCTGGTGGGCGTGGCCGCCGCGGCTGTTATCGCGCTTGGCGGCGTGGGAGTCGGCGCCTATGTGGCCAACCAGAACGATCCGCTCAACCAGGTCCTCCAGGCCCAGGATGTCCGGCAGGCAACGGTTGACGTAAGCGGCGGCGGTACTGCCACTGTCTCCATTTCCTCGTCCAAGGACGCTGTTGTGGTCAAGATGAACGGCGTCCCGGCCCCTCCTGCCGGCAAGGTGTACCAGATGTGGCTGATCCCCAAGGACGGTTCCGCTCCGGTTTCGCAGGGTCTCATGGATGCCGAAGCACTGTCCAAACCAGCTGTGGTTAAGGGCATTGGTTCGGCGGCGGCGCTGGGCATCACCGTTGAACCGGTGGGCGGCTCCGCTTCACCCACGCTGCCGACAGTGGCAGCGGCCCCTCTCGGAGCGTAGCGGGACGGCTTCCAGCATCACCACCGGCCAATTGCGCAAGCCTGGGCCTACGGGGTCGCGGCGCCTGCCGCTTCCAGGTTGAGCCGCTCGATGATTTCCTGGGCCTCTTCCGACGGCGTGGCGGAAACGCACAGGGAGATGTGGTTTTCGTCGGCGGTAGGTTCTTCCAGCGCGTCAAACTGCGATTCGAGCAGTGCGGGAGGCATGAAGTGCCCGTGCCGCGACGCCAGGCGGTCGGAAATGTTGTCCTTGCTTCCCTGCAGGAAGACGAACACCACGCCTTCGCCGCGGAGAACATCGCGGTACACCTTCTTCAGTGCAGAGCAGGTGATCACACCCGGCGTTCCGTCCTGGGTGTGAGCCCTGATCCATTCGGCGATGGTTTCGAGCCACGGCCACCTGTCCGCATCGGTCAGAGGCTCACCGGCCTGCATCTTGGCGACGTTCGACGCCGGGTGCAGGTCGTCGCCTTCCGCCAGGTCCCATCCGAGCTTGCCGGCCACGAGGCCGGCCACAGTTGACTTGCCGGAACCTGAGACGCCCATGATCACCAGTACCGGCTGCTGCGCAGTCTTCGTCATCAAAGCCCGCCTTCCTCAATAAATATGATTTAAAGAGAGGCCAGCATATGACACGGGTTACACCCGGGCAACCCTAGAACCCGGCGATGGTCCCCGAACCGTTGATTGTGACGACGTGAAATGCCTCGGCACTGCGCCCGCCGGCCAGCCCCGCCCGCGATCCGGTCCCCAGCATGAGGGAGCGGACGGTGCGGTCCATGGCGTCCAGGTCCGGGTGCTGGCTGGCGTGCACATGGATCGCCGCCAGCTTTTCCTCCACGTGCCCCGTGACGTCCACAAAATGGTTGTCCCGCTCCTCGGGCCCGGCAAACAGCCATAGCCACGGCAGCTTGTAGGCCTCGAGGCCCGCTTCGGCCAGCTCCGGATAGGCGAACGGGTTCTCCAGCGCCGGGTAGACCGCCCGGGTGACGGCCTCGCCCACGGCGAGGTGGTCCGGGTGGCTCTTCTGGATGCGGTTCCAGTTACGCTCGGGATGCATGGAAAGGACGACGTCGGGGCGGATCTCCCGGATCAGCTTCACCACTCCCCTCATCACCTCGTGCGTCGGCTCCAGGTAGCCGTCCCGCTCATGGAGATAGTGGATATCGGTGACCCCGACCAGCGCGGCGGCGCGGCGCTGTTCCTCGGCCCGCATCGCCACGATCTCGTCGCGCTGCGCGGGGTCGAAGCCGCCGGCATCACCGTCGGTCATGATGCAGTAGCTGACTTCAACCCCTGCCGAGGTCCAGGCAGCAATGGTTCCGGCTGCGCCGAAGTCGATATCGTCCGGGTGGGCGGTAAAACAAAGGACCCGCTCAACCCGGTGGTGGTCCGGGTTGAACGGGCTCTGCGCCGCAGCGTTGGTGCTCAACTAATCAGCCTTTGCGTTTCTTGATCTCTTCAGTCGCCTGCGGAAGGACCTGGAAGAGGTCTCCGATGATGCCGAAGTCGGCGATCTCGAAGACCGGTGATTCGGCGTCCTTGTTGACGGCGACAATGACCTTGGCGGTCTGCATGCCGGCTTTCTGCTGGATGGCGCCGGAGATGCCAGCCGAAATGTACAGCTGCGGGGAAACCGTCTTGCCGGTCTGGCCCACCTGCGCATCATGGCCGATCCAGCCCGCGTCGGTCGCGGCGCGGGACGCACCGACGGCGGCACCGAGGGCGTCGGCGAGTTCCTCCACGGGACCGAAGTCGCCGTCGACGCCGCGGCCGCCTGCCACGACAATCCGGGCCTCAGTGAGGTCCGGACGGCCGCTGGCGGGCTTGTCCTTGCGGCCCGTAATGCGGGCAGCGCCGGCTGAGGCGGATTCGGGAACCTCAACAGTGAGGACCTCGGGGCTTACTGCCACAGCCGCGGGCTCCGGAGTGACGCTGTTCGGCTTGACCGTCAGCACGGAGACGGCTGTGGTTGCCTTGGCCGTGGTGGTGTAGGAGCCCGCGAGCACCGACTTGTGGGCCGTGCCGTCCGGGTCCACCGCCACGACGTCGGTGATGACGCCGGCGCCGAGCTTGATGCCCAACCGGGCTGCGATCTCCTTGCCGTCGAACGAGTTCTCGAGGAGCACGGTGGTGGCTCCGGAGGCCGCAACCGCCCCGGCAAGGTAGGCGGCCTTGGGGCCGACCAGGTAAGCGTCCAGGTCGTCCGACGACGGCCGGAAGATGGTGGTGGCGCCGCTGGCTCCGAAGGCGCCGGTGACGTCGTCGTTCAGCGGGCCGTTGACCGCGACGGCCGTGTCACCGAGAGATCGGGCGATCGTCAGCAATTCCAGGCTGCTCTTTTTGAGGGCCTGGCCGGGGTTGTCAATGAATACAAGTACTTTTGCCATGTCTGGAATCCTCTTAGAGCAGCTTCTGGGCGGCCAGGAACTCGACCAGCTTGATGCCGGCGTCGCCTTCGTCGGTGATGATGGTGCCGGCAGTGCGCGGCGGCCGGGCGGCGGCCGTCTGCACTTCGGTCCAGGAACCGGACTTGCCCACCTGTGCGGGGTCGACGCCGATCTCCGCTAGCGTGAGGGTGGTGATGCTCTTGCGCTTTGCCGCGATGATTCCCTTGAAGTTGGGGAAGCGCGGCTCGTTGATTTGGTCGGTGACGGACACGACGGCCGGCAGCGTTGCCTCGATCGTGTCGTAGTGCGTGTCGCTGTCGCGGCGGGCAATGACGCGGCCGCCGTCCACTTCCAGCTCGGAGGCAAACGTGACCTGAGGAAGGTCCAGCCGCTCCGCCAGCTGCGCAGGCACGAGGGAGGTCTCGCCGTCGGTGGACGCCATGCCGGTGAGGACCAGGTCCACGGGGCTGTCCGCGCCAAGGTGGCGGACCGCTGCTGCCAGCGCAAAGGACGTCGCGGCCGCATCAGAACCGGCCAGCGCGTCGTCGCGGAGGTGAACGCCTTCGGTGGCGCCGATCTGGAGCGACTTCTTGATGGCATTGACGGCGCCGGCGGGGCCCATGCTCAGGGCGATGACCTGATTGCCGGCCTTCGCTCCGCCGCGGGCCTCTATCAGCTGCAGGGCAGCTTCCAGGGCGTATTCGTCCAGCTCGGACAGGATGCTATCGGCGCGGTCCGTGGTGTTGTCCTCGCCGGTGAGGTGACGGTCCAATTGCGCGTCTGGTACATGCTTGACCAGAACGATGATCTTCAATGTCTCTTCCACTTTCTGTACAGCAGCCTTCCATGCTTGTGGATAGCCAGCCGGGTGAGGTTATGGCCGCGGATCTCCCCCGGGGTGCGGGTAGAACCAAGCTAACCATATAGCGGGGCGGCCGCGCCGTCCCGTTAACGCCTGTGTCAGGCCGGGCGCAGGCTGCCGCCTGCACACAGCTGAGGCGGGGCACCATACCGGTGTCCCCGCCTCAGCCCTGCGGTCAATGCCTGCTTGTAGCCTTGCCGGAACTGGTCCCGGCGCCTACTGCTCGGCTGCCGCCCCGAGCGTCACGTCCACTTGCTGTTCCTTGCCGCCGCGCAGGATCGTGACCTTCACCGAGGCGCCCGCCGGCTGCTCCCGAACCGCCGCCGTCAGCTGGTTGGGATCACTGATGGCAAGGTCGTTGAACTTCGTGACGACGTCGCCCACCTTAAGGCCGGCCTTGGCCGCAGCGGAACCGGACTCGACGGTAGCCACTTCGGCGCCCACCGAGAACGACGAGTTTGAAGACGTGGATGACTTCGGCTTGACGCTGACTCCGAACTGGCCGTGCGTTGCCTTTCCGGTGTCGATGATCTCCTGGGCCACGCGCTTGGCGAGGTTGATGGGGACGCTGAAACCGACGCCGATGTTGCCGCTGGTGCTGGATTCACCCCCGGCTGAAGCAATGGCCACGTTGACACCAATGACCTCACCCTTGCTGTTGACCAGTGCACCGCCGGAGTTGCCCGGGTTGATGGCTGCATCGGTCTGGATCACGTTGAGCGAGATGGATCCCTGGTTCGAGGTGCTCTGGCTCTGCCCGCCGTCCGGCGGTGCGAACTCGAAGCCGCCTTCGCCGTCGCCCTGGGAGTCATCCGCGCCGTCCTTCGGCGCTGCCGATGAGGCAACGCTGATGGTCCGGTTCAGCGTGGAGACAATACCGTCGGTGACCGTTCCCGTCAGGCCCAGCGGTGATCCGATGGCGATGGCGGTGTCCCCCACGTTGAGCTTGCCGGAGTCACCAAGTGTTGCCGGAGTCAGCCCGGAAGGATTGTCCAGCTTGATGACGGCCAGGTCGCTCAGGGGGTCGGTGCCGACGATTTTTGCGGTGAGCACCCTGCCGTCGCTGGTCCGGACTTCGATGGTGGCGTTGGCCGTTTTCCCGTCGAGGGTCACGACGTGCGTGTTGGTCAGGATGTGGCCGTCCTCATCGAGGATGATTCCCGATCCGGTGCCGCCGTCGCTTCCGCTGGTCGCTTTAATGGTCACAACGCTTGGTGACGCCTTCAGCGAGGCCGCGGTGATGACGTTTACGTCGTCCTTGTTGTTGACGATCACAGTGCCAGGCTGGCTGCCGGTGCTGCTTACGGCTGAGGAGGAGCCGTTGTTCAGGAAGGCATCGCTGGCGGCCACCACTCCGCCGCCCACGAGGCCGGCAGCCAGGATGCTGGCCACCAGGGTTCCCACACCGAACGCGGCCTTGCGCTTCGGCGCGCTGGCGGGGTCGGAGGCATACATGCTGCCCTGCTGATGCTGGCTGCCCTGTCCGGGGTAGGAGCCGCCGCCTGGGTACGGTCCATAGTGCTGGGGGGATCCGTGCTGGGGGGATCCGTGCTGGGCGGCAGGTCCGGCCTGCTGGCCGTAGAACGGCTGGTGAGGGGGATAGACGGGCCGCGGAGCGCCGTCGGCTTCCGGGTGCGGCTGTCCCTCGCTGGCATGCGCCGAAGCCGGCTGCGGCTGGTCAATCCGGATGGTCGGGTTGTCCTGGGCTGAGTCCCCGGCTGGCTGCGCCGCTGACTGAGGCTCCCGATGCCCTGCATCCAGCGGCTGCGTGTCCGCCTGAGGAGGCTGTGCCGGCCAGCCTTCCCGAGGCTTTTCCGGATCCCTATTCTCAGGTGACGCACCCTGTGCTGGGTTCTCAGTCATTAGACTTCCTTTCATCCTTGTCTGCCTTTAACTATGGACCCTCTGACTGAAGCTAAAGCGGACGTTGGCTGGGAGGTTCCTGAACGCCGTCAGAATCCACTTTTCATGGGCCCGATTCACGGATGCAGCGCTTTTCGCTGGTGGCATATTCCCCGTTGTGGACGGGCAAATAGGTGCACCATAGAATCAAATGGAATTGCCACAGCGACCTGCGGCTTTACACATGCGTGGGGGCGCTGCTGCATTCTGTGACGACTGGCTCGGCCCGAATCAGTCGCAGAAGTGCTGAAGGGTTGCACATGCGGTCTAAGTTCAAACGTCTCCTCGCCGTGATCGGCCTTGCCGGGTTGTTGGCGGTTCCCGCCACTAGCGCCTGGGCCGAGCCACCGGTGACCATCCCGTCCGGCCAAAACATCGTAGACAACGCCAATGTGCTGGGCGGCCGCAAGGCCGAAGTCCAGGAAGCAATCCAAAAGCTTCTCAAGGACCACAAGTACAACCTGTACGTGGTCACCGTGAAGAAGTTCGAAAGCCCCACGGATCCCAAGGCATGGGCCCAGGAAGTGGCGAAGAACAAGGGCATGGGTAAGGCCGACGTAATACTGGCGATGTCGGACGAAGGTAAGTTCTACTTTGCGCCGAATTCAACGAGTTCCATAGCCTCCAAAACGAGCAACATCTCTCAGAACGCGATCGTGGCCAACCTCGCTGGCGGCAAGAAAGACTATGCCCAGGCTGCCATTGACACAGCCTCGGCAGTGGGTGATGCCGCCGGCGGAGGCAGCGGTACCGTTTCCTCCGGTGACGGCGCAGGTGCTGCCGTCCTGGTGGGTACCGGCGTCGTGGCAGCGGGCGGCGTGGGCGCCTACCTCTACTTCCGGAACCGCCGGAAGAAGGCGGCCATCGCCTCAAGCGCGAGCTACGGACCGCAAGGCGCAGAGCTCGACCCGCTGGCTTCGCTGAGTGTGGACGACCTGCGGAAGAAGAGCGGCTCGCTGCTTATTGAGGCCGATAATGCGATCAACTCGAGCGAGCAGGAACTCGGCTTCGCCCAGGCACAATACGGCGATGCCGCCGTCGGGAACTTCACCAAGGCCCTGCAGGAAGCCAAAGGCCACATGTCCGAGTCGTTCAAACTCCAGCAGCAGCTTGACGACCACATCCCGGACACCGAGGAACAGCAGCGGAGCTGGCTTGGCGAGATCATCCGCCGTTCGGAAGCTGCCCTTGCCTCGCTCCAGGAGCAAAAGGCAGACTTCGATTCGCTCCGCGAGCTCGAAAAGAACGCACCCCAGGCCCTGGCGGCAGTGAACGCCGGCGCCCGGGATGCTGACGCCCGGATCGCGACTGCGGAACAGACCCTCTCCGCGCTGCGGGCCAAGTACGCGGACAGCGCCCTGGTCCAGGTCTCGGACAACATCGGCCAGGCCAAGGAGCGGCTCGCCTTCGTGCAGAACGCCACTTCAACGGCCCAGGACAAGCTGGCATCCGGAGAAAGCAGCCTGGCTGCCGTAGCCGTCCGTGCCGCTGAAGAAAGCCTGCACCAGACCAAGGTGCTGATCGACGCCATTGCGAAGGTCTCGGGAAGCCTGGATGAGGCCCGCAACAGCCTCGAAGCGGCAGTGGTTGACACCGCCCAGGACCTTGCACAGGCCAAGGCAATCATCCAGTCCGGCGCCCATCCGGAGCTGGCAGGACCAGTGGCCGGCGTGGAAGCTGCCCTGGCGCAGGTGAAGGCGGAGATCCAGGGCGGAAAGATCGATCCGATCGCCACCCTGGAGCGGGTTGAGACAGCCCATCAGGCGCTGGATCAGTCACTGTCCGGAATCCGCGACCAGCAGGAACAGGCCCGCCGCGCACAGGCGTCGCTGCAGCAGACCATTATGTCGGCCCAGGCGCAGATCAGTGCCACGTCCGACTACATCACCGCACGCCGCGGCGGGGTCGGGACCGAGGCGCGGACCCGGCTGGCCGAAGCCCAGCGGAACCTGGACTATGCCTTGTCCATATCCCGCAATGATCCGGTCACGGCTCTCACGTACGCCCAGCAGGCCCACGCCCTCGCGGCACAGGCAGCGCAGCTTGCCCAAGGGGACGTGGACAGCTTCGGCTACGCCAACCAGGGCTATGGCCGCGGCGGCGGCATGTTCGGCGGCGGCGGGGGTGGCGGCCTCGGCGGCGCCATCCTGGGCGGCATCCTCATCAACTCCATCCTGAACGGCGGCAGCGGCGGCGGCTGGGGCGGCGGCCACAGCGACGGCGGCGGCTGGGGCGGCGGCGGCGGAGGTGGCGACTTCGGCGGCGGCGACTTTGGCGGCGGCGACTTCGGCGGCGGCGACTCCGGTAGCTTCTAGCTGATCCAAAGACTCGCGGCGGCCGGTTCCCACCGGCCGCCGGGTAGAAGCGGTACATCAAATGTTCACTGAATTCAGTGGCGACCACTGAGCAGGACGAAAGGTAACACCATGAAGCAGTCCATTTTCGGCCGCATGGCGCAGCTCGCGAAGGCGAACATCAATTCCCTGCTGGACCAGGCCGAAGACCCGCAGAAGATGCTGGACCAGATGGTCCGGGACTACACCAACAACATTGCCGAAGCAGAGTCCGCAGTGGCGCAGACCATCGGTAACCTGCGGATGCTCCAGGACGACTACAACGAGGACATCAAGAATGCCCACGACTGGGGCAACAAGGCCCTGGCAGCGTCCCGCAAGGCCGACGAGTACCGGAGCAGCGGCGATGCAGTCGACGCCCAGAAGTTCGACAACCTGGCCAAGGTCGCTATCCAGCGCCAGATGGCTGCCGAGAGCGAGGCCAAGGCTGCCGAGCCGAGCATCGCTTCGCAGAGCGAGGTTGTGGACAAGCTCAAGACCGGCCTGGACCAGATGAAGGGCAAGCTCAACGAGCTGACCAGCAAGCGCAACGAACTCGTGGCGCGCTCCAAGACCGCCGCTGCCCAGTCGCAGGTGCACGACGCGCTCAAGAGCATTGACTTCATGGACCCCACCAGTGAGGTTGGCCGGTTCGAAGAGAAGATCCGCCGCGAAGAGGCCAAGGTCCGCGGCCAGCAGGAGCTTGCTGCTTCCAGCCTGGACGCCCAGTTCAACCAGCTTGAAGACCTTGGCGAACAGACCGAGATCGAAGCGCGGCTCGCTGCCCTGAAGTCCGGCGGTGCGAAGCCTGCGATCGGATCGTCGGCCAACTCCTCGGCTGCCGCCTCCACCGTTGAAGAAGCTGATTTCGACAAGCTGTAGGCTGCCGCTCCGGCCCATGATCCGGACGTAAAAAGGCCGGGGTCCCGCGTGGGACCCCGGCCTTTTTGATGCGGGGCCGCCGGAGGAGGGCTATCGCACGCTGACAGCCGGCTCGCCGGCTGCTGTCAGCCCGGTCCCTGCGGTGCAGCTCCCGGAACGGACGGCGCCGTCGTTGTAGACCTGACGCAGGCAGTTACGGAGGGCCAGCTGGCCCCAATAGTTGGGATGCAGGGATTCCTGGATGTAGTAGTCGCTGAAGGCGGTGCTGGCAGTCCGGACCTCGTTGATCCACTCGCTGATGTCCGCGGCGCCCGTGCTGCGCCAGTCTGCCAGGGCGGTATTGTCGAGCTTCTGCGTCGTGGCTGCGCACAGTTCATGGCCGCTGAACAGCGAGGCCACATCCAGGGTGTGGATGCCGTCCACGCCGGAAGCGGCGATTCCGGCCGAAATGGTGGCGTTGATGGCGGGGAGGGCGGTTCCCGAAGCCCAGTCCAGGTCTGCGTTCCAGAAACCGCAGCCGTAGGTGCTTTGCCGGCTGAATCCGCTCTCGGGATAGGAAACGTCGGCGCTCCGCGGCAGGGGTGAGACGTAGTTTTGTACCACCATGCTGTATTCACCGGGCGCGTATCCGGCGGCAGTCATGGCCTTGGCCACATTCGCGAGCGAAGCGCCGATCCGTGATGCCACGGCTGCGCGGTTCGTGGCCGAAAAATTCGTGGCCACCGTTGCCGAGTCCTTGCAGTAGCTCGGGGCCCACCACGGGCTGGTCATGAACTTGGAAACACAGGTGGCGATGATGCCTGCAAACCCGAGATCGTTGCCGCCGACCGACACCACAATCATCCTCACGCGGTTGGCCGACGCAAAGTTCTGCAGCGCCAGCGCCTGGCCCATGTTGCCGGCAGCATCGCTGTAGAAGTCCAGCCCCGGTTTGAAGTGCCCGGATGAGTTCCAGGACGTGGCCGTCTTGGCACCGGAACAGGACAGATTGAGCGCCCAGGCCTGCCCGATCCCAATCTCAGCAGAGGATGAACGGTGGCAGCCGACAGTGCTCTCCGACTGACCGGCGTCAAGATACGCGGCGTCGCCCAAGGCATCAGTTTGCGAGGGGTCACTCGAATTGCCCGCCCAGCGCCCCGCCTCCCCCGAAATATAGGAATCCCCTACGCTGACCACCCACCCGTCACCGGGAGGAGGAGCCGCGTGCACGGCTGGGGCGGTCAGGGCGGAAACGGTGATTGCGACAGCCAGGGCGGCGAAGAGCACCCGCCTGGCCGGGTGCCTGTGGACCGACATCCGGGGCTGTCCGGCCGGTGCAAGGAATAGCTTCATTGGTCATCCTTTTCCTGTCCGCGGCAACATTGCGGCGAACAGGTTGCCGGCGTCCGGACGCCTCCAGCCGGATGCCGTCATCAACAGGAAAAGAGCCTGATCCGAACGGGACCGTCCGTGCGGAGAAACTGCGCAGCGGACGGCGTGGAGCGAGTCTACGGCGAAGTTACCAGCCAGTAAATAGAGCTGCCCGGCGTGTACCGTGGAAGCATGCCTTCCACCATCGTCTGGCTTCGTGACGACCTCCGCCTGGATGACAATCCGGCCCTGGCCGATGCGGCAGCCTTGGGCCACGCCATGACCGTCGTCTATGTCCTGGATGAGGAGTCGGTCGGCGTGCGCCCCTTGGGTGGCGCCGCCAAGTGGTGGCTCCACCATTCCTTGGCGTCTCTGGCCAGTGGCCTGGAAGCCTTGGGCTCCCGGCTGGTGCTGCGACGAGGGAGCGCCGCCGGGATCATCCGGGAGCTGGCAGCCGAAACCGGGGCCACGCATCTCCGGTGGAACCGCAGATACGGCGGCCCCGAACGCACCATCGATGCAGGGGTGAAGGGCTGGGCCGCAGATCATGGCCTGGATGCCGCGAGCTTCCAGGCCAGCCTCATGTTCGAGCCGTGGACCGTGCGCACCGGAGCGGGCGGACCGTACAAGGTATTCACGCCTTTCTGGCGCGCCTGCATGGAGAGCGGCGAGCCGCGCATGCCCGCCGACTCCCCGGACAGGCTTCCGGTTCCGGGCCGCGACACCCGCGGTGCGCTGCCGGGCAGCGATGACCTGGAGGCTTGGGGGCTGCTCCCCCGCACCCCCGACTGGAGCGCAGGCCTCGCGGCGGTGTGGACCCCCGGGGAATTAGGCGCGCACGCTCGCCTGCAGGAGTTCGTGGACGGCCCCGTCGAGGACTATGGGACCGGCCGCGACAGACCAGGACTCGAGGGCACCAGCCGCCTCTCACCCCACCTTCGCTTCGGTGAGATCAGTCCCTTCCGCGTCTGGCAGGCGCTCCGGGAGCGGTTCCCACGCCAGGCGCCTGCCGACGTCGGGATCTTCCGGTCCGAACTGGGCTGGCGGGAGTTCTGCTGGCAGCTGCTGTACGAGAACCCGGCGCTGGCCACCCGCAACTACCGTCCCGACTTCGACCGCTTCGAGTGGCAAACGCCGTCGGACGCTGAGCTGGCGGCCTGGCAGCGGGGCCGGACAGGCTATCCGCTGGTGGACGCCGGCATGCGTCAGCTGTGGCAGACGGGCTGGATGCACAACCGTGTCCGGATGGCGGCCGCATCGTTCCTGGTGAAGAACCTGCTGGCTGACTGGAGGCTGGGGGAAGCCTGGTTCTGGGACACGCTGGTGGACGCCGACGCAGCCAGCAATCCGGCCAACTGGCAATGGGTGGCCGGATCCGGAGCGGACGCCTCCCCCTACTTCCGGATCTTTAACCCCGTCACGCAAAGCAAAAAGTTCGATGCAGCGGGCCGGTACCTGCGGGAGTTCATCCCGGAACTCGCGGACCTGAGTGACAAAGAGATCCACGAACCGTGGAAGACGCCGGAGCTCTCCGCCGGCTATCCGGAGCCGGTGGTGGGCCTGCCCGAGTCGCGTGAGCGGGCCCTGGAGACCTACCAGAGGCTCAAGGACAGCTGACCGGCGGCCCGAACCTCGTCCCGGACTGCCGCGTGCGTCAGCGGGCAGGTCAGCGGCTGCTGACCTTGCCCATCAGGGAAGCAACGGGGCCCAGGAAGAGCGGCCGGGCCAGGAACCACGCCGCGACCATCGCCGCGACCGATGCTGCGAAGATGCCGAAGCCCACCCAGCTGACGTCGTCGCTACCGCCGTACATGTGGTTGAGGTTCCGCAGCGCACCGGTGGCCAGGACCAGGAACACGTGGACGACGACGAACGCAACAAAGTAGATCATCACCGGGAAGTGCACGGCGCGGGCGGCCTCGATCGGGTAAGCCTTGTTCAGCGCCTTGGCGTTCTTGGGCCAGGCCGACGACATCCGCAGGCCAGTGATGAATGCCAGGGGCGCGGCGATGAAGACAGTGACGAAATAGGTCAGCAGCTGGAGGGCGTTGTAGTTGACCCAGCCGTTCTCCGTGGGCCAGTTCAGCGACGCGTACTGCAGCGCAGCCGAGAGCGCGTTGGGGAAGACATCCCAACTGGTGGGCACGATCCGCACCCACTGGCCGGTGGCGAACAGCAGGACGGCGAACACAATGCCGTTGAGGATCCACAATGCGTCCAGGACGAGGTGGAACCACAGTGCCAGGCTGATTTTCGTCGGCGCATTCCTGGTCCGGATCGGGCCTTTGTTGTTCCGCGTCCAGTAGGCAGCAGGACGGGTCTGCGTGCGCACCTGCCAGCCGGAACGGATGATCAGCAACAAGAAGAAGCCGTTGAGGAAATGCTGCCAGCCCAGCCACGCGGGGAAGCCGACGGGAGCACCCTCGGGAAGCTCTGAGTGACCCGGGTAGTCCGCCACGAAGTCTTTCACGCCGGCAAGCCCTGTGGCCCACTTAGCGAGCAGCACTACGAGAAGCAGGGCGACGAGCACAGCCGGTACTGCCCAATACAGTTTGGCCCACTTGCTCTTCGCAGATCCGGACTTCTTCTTGGTTGGTAGTGACATCGAACAGCATTCCTCTCGAGAATGATCGACCAGTGACGTAGGCGGGCCCACCCCGGCCGGGCTGCACCGGCAGGAGCGGTGGCTGGGTGAAGTGCGCCTTAATAGCTTGAATCATGAACAGCGGAAGAGCGAACCCGTGTGCGGCGGCGGTCATGCCCCGCAACATAAAGACCGTTGCTTTGGAGGCGACGGCCTGCCAATGCGGTGATCGTCCAATGCGGTGATCGTCATTGAACAGCCACGTGGCACGGTAGGACGTTGCCTCCGCGAATGAGAATACTAGGAAATGCTAGTAGTTGGGGCCTGCAGACAAAGAAAGAGGCCCTGACCGGGTTTTCCCGGTCAGGGCCTCTCATTGGTTGCGGGGACAGGATTTGAACCTGTGACCTCTGGGTTATGAGCCCAGCGAGCTACCGAACTGCTCCACCCCGCGTCGCAAGATCAACACTACCGTACTTTCGCGGCCGTCCTGACCACGGCCCCTTCCGGGCTGCTGGAGGGCCCACTGGAGGGGTCGTTGACGGCCATTGACGGGCCCTGCTGCCGGACGGAAACCGACCGGACGCACCGCCGGACCGCGGACCGCCATCAGACCGACCGTCCGACCCCAAAAACGACAAAGCAAAAGGCCCGGAACTCTCTTTCGAGAATTCCGGGCCTTTCCTTCAGTTGCGGGGACAGGATTTGAACCTGTGACCTCTGGGTTATGAGCCCAGCGAGCTACCGAACTGCTCCACCCCGCGTCGCAAGAACAACATTACCCGCCAGTGAACTTCAGGCCAAATCGAGGGGACGTGATCTGTGTCTCTGCAGCGTCGGGACCGCCAAAAACACCTATGGACCGGCGGGCGCAGGCAGGTGCGGGCGTCCCGGTCGCTGCGGCAACGGCAAAGGCCGGCTTCCCCTGTCCTTGCGGAAGGGGAAGCCGGCCTATACGGGGCTGGGCGGGCTAGCGCCAGCCTCGCTGCGTGATCAGTTGTTCGGAGTGGGCGACGGCGTCGCGGCAGCTGACGGGTCAGCCGTGGGGGCCGGGGTGGCTCCCTGCGTCGGTGTTGCGCTGTCGGCACCGAGCTTGGCTTCGGCGTCAATCGCCTTTTGCAGAGCGGCATTCAGTTTCTTTTGCTGCTCTCCGTAGGCTGCAAAGTCACCCTTGGCGAGGGCTTCCTGGCCGGCCCGAATGGCTGCGTTCGCCTCTTCCAGCGCGGCCTTCAGCTCAGCCTTGGCATCCGTGCCGCCGGTGGCCGGAGGGGTGCCGCCGGTCGCGGGGGGAGGCGTCTGGCCGTTGTTGTCCGAGTCCCCGGCTGATGCGCCCGAGTCCCCGCCGAACAGCTGGTTCAATGCCTGGTCCAAGGTCGGCGCGAAGCCGATCTTGTCTCCGAAGGCCACCAGGACGCGCTGCAGCGTGGGGTACGACGTTTCGCCTGTGGAGCGCAGGTAGACAGGTTGCACGTACAGCAGGCCGCCACCCGCCGGGAGGGTCAGGAGGTTGCCGTTGAGCACGTCGGACGCGCCCTGCCGGAGCAGGTTCAAAGCCTGGGACACTGTGGGATCCGAGTTGAACTTGTTCTGGGCCTGGCCCGGGCCGGGAACCTGCGCTTCCGGTGGAATCTGCAGGAGCCTGAGCTGGCCATAGCTTTCGGCCTTGACACCCTTCTGGTTACCGGCGTCGGAATCCGCAGCGAGGAACCCGTAAAGCACGTTTCGGGCGGTTCCGTTGACCACCTGCGGAATAAACGAAGACGTGAGCTGGAACGCAGGCTTGTCCTGGTCCGGCATCTTCAGCGACATGTAGAACGGCGGCTGCTTGACCGGCTCAGTGACCGTGGGATCGTTCGGCACGGACCAGGCGTCATTGTTTGTATAGAAGTTGTCCGCCTGGGTGACGTGGTAGCGGCCCAGCAGTTCGCGCTGGACCTTGAACAGGTCCTCGGGGTAGCGGACGTGGCTCATGAGCTCGCCGGACATCTCCGAGTACGGCTTCAGGGAGGTCGGGAAGACCTTCTGCCAGGCCTTCAGCACCGGGTCCTGGTCGTCCCACGCATACAGCGTGACGGAGCCGTCGTAGGCGTCAACAGTTGCCTTGACGGAGTTACGGATGTAGTTCACCGAGCTGTTGGGCAGGGCAACGCTGCGCCCCGCCGTCGTCTGTGAATCCGCGGTGGCAGAGGACAACTGTTCCTGCTGCGAATAGGGGTAATACTGGCTGGTGGTGTAGCCGTCCACAATCCATTTCACGCGGCCGTCCACGACTGCCGGGTAGGCGTTGCCGTCGACCGTGAGGTACGGGGCGACCTTTTCGACGCGGTCCCGCGGGTTGCGGTCATAGAGGATCTGCGAATCGGCGTTCACACCGTCTGACAGCAGGAGGTCGGAGGACTGGAACTTGATCGCGTAGAGGACCTTGTTGAAGAAGCTGCCGACATTCGGGCCGCCGTTGCCGGTAAAGGTGTACTGGGTTTCGCCGTCACCTTCCTTGCCGGCGGGACGGTCCTGCTCGCGGTGCGGTGAACCGTCCGGGGCTCCGACGATCGAGTATTCAGGGGAGTTCTCGCCGAAGTAGATCCGGGGCTGATAGGTCGTATCGTTGCCGAGGACTCCGGTTGACGGAATGCCGGCCTGAAGGAATTCCGGCTTGCCGTCGGCGGTGAACTTGTTGCCCTTGGCGGCCACCACGCCGTAGCCGTGGGTGTAGACCACGTGCCGGTTCAGCCAGGACTGCTGGTTGGCGCTTAGGCCGTCCGGGTTCAGCTCACGGACGGCGATCACGGTGTCCTGGACTTTGCCGTCCACTTCGTACCGGTCAACGTTGAGCGCTTTCGGGAACTGATAGTACGGCCGGTACTGCTCCAGCTGGGAGAACGCGTCCGAAATCAGGTTCGGGTCTAGGAGCCGGATATTGGCGGTGGTTTGGGCATCCGGAGCCAGTGCGCCAGTGGTGGCCGTAGTGGTGGCGTTATACCGCTTCTCCTGGATCTTATCGAGGCCGTAGGCGGCACGGGTCATGCTGATGTTCCGCTCGATGAACGGCTTCTCAAGCGTCTGTTCGGACGGGCGCACCTGGAACTGCTGTATGACCCATGGGTAGACACCGCCGGCAAGGATGGAGGTAATGACCAGCATTGCCGTGCCGATGACGGGCAGGCGCCATTTGCCGATCACGGCGGCGACGATGAACAGGATGGCGACCAGTGCGGCAGCCACGGCCAGGATGGACTTCGTGGGGATCACCGCGTTGACGTCCGTGTATAGCGCACCGGCCCAGCGTCCGCCGCTGTTCTGCACGGCGGAGTAGCGGTCCAGCCAGAAGTTCACGCCGAGCAGCAGCAGGAAGGCCGCGCCCGTCACGGCGAGGTGGATCTGTGCGGCCCGGCTGGTGAAGATGCCGCGCTCCATGATCCTGATGCTGCCGTACAGGTAATGCGTGAGAATTCCCGCGATGCCTGCGACCACAACAACGCTGATGAGGAAGCCCGTCACGAATCCGAGGAACGGCAAGGTCATCAGGTAGAAGCTGATATCCAGGTTGAACTGCGGATCGTTCTGGCCGAAGGACTCCTGGTTCAGGAACAGCAGCACTTTCTGCCACTGGCTGGCCGCGGCGCTTCCGGCGAAGAGACCAAACAGCACCGGCAGGCCCACCATGACCACCCGGCGGACAGGTTCCAGCTGCGCCTGGTAGCGGTTCAGGTTGTCCCTGATCTCCGAATCCGGGGCGTAAACGGGGCGGGCGTGATAGGCGATGCGGATGGCATAGAACATGGCCAGGAACATGAGGGCGAAGCCGGCAAGGAAGATGACAATCCGGGCCAGGTTTTCCGTGAGGAAAACTTCAAAGAAACCAAGCTGCTGGTACCAGAGGACATCGGTCCAAACATTGGCGAAGAAGATGAATCCGACCACAACAAGTGCTACGACGATCAATGTCGGCGTCAAGGCACCTCGCCTTGGCTGGGGTCTTCCGGGCGGTGTGGGGCTGGCAGGACGGGACAAACTCGGTACCTCATAGCTGGTTGTCAGTGACTGGTCTTGTCAAAATCAGAGCGCGAGTGATGGTGTTGCTCGGACCGCCGCTGCACCTCCGAGGGGAGGGTCAGCATCAGTCATTAATGCCACGAGTGGCGGTGGTGCTTAGTTCCTGCAATTAGTCTAGTTGCTGGTGCACGTGGGAAGACCGGATGTGTCGCGGCCCGAACCGATCACGTTGACGGCTTCCCGGGCCTCAGCCAGGTTCTCGACTTTCACCACCTGGAGCCCGTCCGGGATGTGTCCCACCACTTCCGCGCAGTTGGCAGCCGGGGCCAGGAACACCGTCGCGCCGTCCTCCCTTGCCCCGTACATCTTCTGTCCGATCCCGCCGATGGATCCCACGACGCCATCGGGCGTGATGGTACCGGTCCCGGCAATGTGTTTGCCGCCGGTCAGGTCCCCCGGCGTCACGGTGTCGACGATGCCGAGGGCGAACATCATGCCCGCGCTGGGGCCGCCCACCTTGTCGAGGGAAATCTTCACCTCAAAGGGGAATTTGAAGTCGTACTGCAGCAGCACCCCGAGGATGAACTTGCCGGCGGCGTTCTCACTGGGGGTGATGGTCTCCGTGACAGGAGCGCCGTCGCGGGTGACGACGACGGTGGCGGGCTTTCCGTTTCCGGCGGCCAGTTCCTCCTGGACAACGCGAAGCGACGTCACGGGCTTGCCGTTCACGGTGGAAAACACATCCCCGGCCTGCAGCTTGCCGGCCGAGGCCGACTGGTCCGCGAGGTCCGCCACCAACAGCTTTTGTTCAAACGGAATGCCGAGTTCCTTCAGGGCGGAGGCCGTGGCGTTCTCCTGGGATGTGGTCATTGCCACTGCGCTCTCCTGCTGGGACTCCTCCTTCGTGACCCCTGTGGGAAAGATGAGCTCCTCCGGGTAGACGGCCTTTGACTTGTCCAGCCATGCTGAAAAGGCCTCGAACACGCTGACCGGGCCGTTGGGTCCGCCGTCGACATAGACGGTGGTGAGGTCAAGGTTCCCCTTGGCCGGAAACGTCTCGCGGCCCGTCACGCTGATGACCGGCTTGCCGTTGTCATTGGCCAGGGTATTAAAAGTGGGCCCTGGCGATTCCACGACATACGGCACGGGGAGGCTGGCGGCGGTGATACCCAGCGCGAGTGCCAACAACCCGGAGGCCACCATCGCCGGGTAGCGATTGTCGCGTGCTTTGGCACGACGGGACTTCGGCCGGCGCGGAAGCGTGCCGTGAGTGGTCCCGCCGTCGTGTTCCGAATCCGCGGGATCCCCGGGAACCTGGCCACCCTGAGTAATTGTCAATGAAGGACCTCTCCGCACCTGCGCCCGTGGGACGCGGCACTGTGGCTGCACCCGATCAGAATGCCGGCAGCCTGCAAATATTCCGATTACTAACACTACGCGTTTGAGCCGGCCCGTATGCTCTTTGCCCACAGCGAACGGGGCCGGATTCGGCAGACAGCCGCCGATGCCCCGGGGTACCGTGAAGGTGATCAACAGTCACACCGACGATCGGCGGGATAATGACCTCCAACCCACTCAATCCGTCCAATGGCGACGACGACACGCCGAAGGATCCGCTAGCGGAAATGCTGCAAAACCTCATGGGTGGCAAGGGCATGGGCAACATCGACCCCGCCGAACTGGCCAAGGCAGCCGGTCTTCCCGATGATCCGAACCTCCTGGCCCAGATGTTCTCGCAGGTCCAGGCCATGATGAGCGCATCTTCCGAGGGGCCCGTCAACTGGCAGCTTGCCCACGAGAACGCCCGCCGGGTGGCTGCCAGCGGCTCCGACCCATCGGTCACGTCACAGCAGTCACGGGAAATCGATGAAGCATTGCGCCTCGCCGAGTTGTGGCTGGACCAGGTGACTGAGCTTCCCGCCACCGGCCTGATCGGCCGGGCCTGGTCCCGCGCGGAATGGGTCGAGGAAACGCTCGGGACATGGAAGCGGCTCACCGAGCCGGTAGCCAACAGCATTGCCAACGCGCTGTCCACCGCCATGACCGAGCAGATGCCCGAGGAAATGAAGTCCATGATGGGCGGGGCGTCCTCCATGCTGCAGAACATGGGCGGGGCGATCTTCGGCATGCAGCTGGGCCAGGCCATTGGCGCCCTCTCCGCCGAAGTGGTCAGCTCGACAGACATCGGAGTGCCGCTGGCGGACCTGGAGATGGCCCTCCTGCCGGCCAACGTGGCCAAATTCGGTGAAGGCCTGAGCCTGCCCGAGAACGACATCCGGCTGTTCCTGGCTGTCCGGGAAGCCGCCCACGCACGGCTCTTCGTCCAGGTGCCCTGGCTCCGCGGGCACCTCCTGGGTGCCATCGAGGCCTATGCCCGGGGCATCCACATTGACACCTCCAAGATCGAGGAACTCGCCAGGGAGATCGATCCCAGCAACCCCGAAGGCATCCAGGAGGCGCTGTCCCAAGGCGTGTTCATGCCCCAGCGGACCCCGGCGCAGGAACAGGCACTGGAAAAACTCGAAACCGCGCTGGCCCTCGTGGAAGGCTGGGTGGACGAACTGACCGCGGCCGCCACCGAGAAGTTCCTGCCGTCCGCGTCTGCGCTGCGCGAGACGGTCCGGCGGCGCCGCGCCACCGGCGGCCCGGCCGAACATGCCTTCTCGTCCCTGGTGGGACTGGAGCTGCGTCCCCGGCGCCTCCGCGAAGCTGCCACCTTGTGGGCCTCCCTCAAGGAGGAACGTGGCACCGAAGGCCGGGACGCCATCTGGCACCACCCGGACCTGCTGCCCACCGGCGAGGACCTGGACGATCCGCAGGGGTTCAGTGCACGCCGCCAGCTCGCCGAAGCGAGTGACACCGAGGTGGACGACGCCCTGCAGAAGCTGCTGAACGGCGGATTCGACGAACCGGCCAAGGACGACGACGCAGCGGGCAAAGACGAAGAAACGTCAGATAAGGACGACGACGGCGGGACGCCGAAGGCCTGACGCGCCGGCCAACCTGCGAACTAGCCAGGCATTGACGAAACCACGGTTTCGTCGGTGCCTGGCTCTTCTGTATCGGGCGCCGCGTCCGGTCCGCACGTCATGTCCGCATCGCCGCCTGGCGAGTCGGAGTCCGGTGCCATGCCCCGCGAGGTGGCGAACGCAACGCCTTCGAGGAACGCCTTTGCCCGTTGCGTCTCGGGGTAGGCCTCCAGGAGACGCCAGAACGCGGCGTTGTGCCCGGCGACCAGCAAGTGCGCCAGCTCGTGGAGCAGCACATAGTCGATGACCCACTGCGGCATGGTCCGCAGCTTGTCCGAGAGCCTGATGGTTCCGTCTGCCGGAGTAGCCGAACCCCAGCGGGAATTCTGGTTGCTGACCCAGCGCACGGACGACGGCGCGGACCGCCCACCAAGATACTTCGCCGAAAGCCCGGCTGCATGCGACGCGAGGGCTGCATCCGAAGCCGGGCGGCGACGTCCCGCCCCGCGCGAGCGCCGGACCCCCTGCAGCCGGAGTTTCTCCAGCATCCGGTGCACCCATTCACTTTCCTGGGCCTTGCTGAAGTGCGCCGGGATGGCCACCACGGCTGTGCCGTTCTCCCAGAACGCTGCCACGGTCCGGCGGCGGCGCGCGGAACGCCGCACCACGACGGGTGCTCCGTCGGGAGTGGTCAGCGGAATCGCCTGGGGTTTCGCTCCCCCGGCCATCAGGCGCTGGTGCTTTCAGTGAGTACTTCCAGCACGGCTTCGCCATACTTTTCCAGCTTGGACGGGCCAATTCCGGCCAGCTGGGCCAGTTCTTCGAGGGTTGCGGGCCGCGCCTCCGCAATCGCCGTCAGGGTCGCATCGGTAAACACCACGAACGCCGGCACTTCGGCGGCCAGGGCCACGTCCTTCCGCCACTGGCGCAGCGCCTCGAACGTCTGCTCCTCGTAGCTCGGCGGGCATTGGCTGCAGCGGCCTACCTTCCGTTCGGCACCGGTGGACAGCATGCTTCCGCAGACCCGGCACATGGCGGGGGCGGCAGCCTTCCGCCGCGGGGCCGGGCCCTTGCCGCGCGCCGTCGAGCTGGCCACGGAGTCCGGCCGCAGGCCGTCCAGGAAGCGCGACGGCTTCCGGTTGGCTCTCCCGCCGGGGGTCCGGGCCAGGGACCAGGACAGTGAGAGGTGCTCGCGCGCCCTGGTGATGCCCACGTAGAGCAGCCGGCGTTCCTCGTCCACGTCTTCCGGGGAGTCGGCGAACGAGATCGGCATGAGGCCCTCGCAGAGCCCCACCAGGAAGACGGCATCCCACTCAAGGCCCTTGGCAGCATGCAGCGACGCCAGGGTAACGCCCTGCACGGTGGGGGCGTGCTGGGCCAGGGAACGTTCCTGCAGTTCGTTGACAAAGTCCGAGAGGGTGAACTGCGGCCCGCGGCTCAGCACCAGCTCATCAGCCAGAGCAACCAGCGCGGCCAGCGATTCCCAGCGCTCGCGCAGTGCCCCGCCGCTGTGCGGGGCGGATTCGGTATAGCCGAGGGATGCCACAATGTCCCGGACCAGCTGCCCGAGGGGATCGGGGGCCGACGTTTCGGCGGCGGCCCGGGTGGCTGCCCGGAGCTGGAGGATTGCGTCACGGACTTCCTTGCGGGCGAAGAACCGCTCTCCTCCGCGCAGCTGATAGCCGATCCCGGCCGAGGCCAGTGCCTGCTCATATGCCTCGGACTGTCCGTTGGTGCGGAAGAGCACGGCGATCTCGCTGGCCGGTGTTCCGGAGTCGAGCAGTTCCCGGATCTTGATCGCTACGGTGGCTGCCTCGGCCTCATCGTCGGCGCATTCGGTGAACTGCGGCTGCGGTCCGGGCTGCCGTTGTGCCACCAGTTTGAGCGGCGCCGCCCATGCCGCGTCCGCGACCGGCCCTCCGCTGCGCCGTCCGGCGAGGAGGTCATTCGCGAGCTTGACCACCTGCGGCGTGGAGCGGTAGTCCCTGATCAGCTTGACCACGTTGGCGCCGGGGTACATGGCCTTGAAACCCAGCAGGTGCTTCGGCGATGCTCCGGTAAACGAGTAAATCGTCTGGCTGGCGTCACCCACGACGCAGAGTTCATCACGCCCGCCCAGCCAGAGTTCCAGGAGCCGCTGCTGCAGCGGCGAAACGTCCTGGTACTCGTCCACCACAAAGTGCCGGTACTGTTCGCGGACAGTGGCCGCCACTTTCGGATCCTCCTGCAGGATCCCCACGGTGATCAGCAGGACGTCCTCGAAGTCAATGACGTTGCGGTCGGTCTTCACGTCCTCATAGGACTGGAACACCCGGGCCACGGCCGTGAGGTCGAATCCGCCGGGGTTGCCGCGGTCCTGCGCGTTCTCGAGGTAGTTCGCGGGTGTCAGCATGGACACCTTGGCCCACTCGATCTCCGAGGCAAGGTCCCTGATGGACGCGCGGTCCGTGCTGAGCCTCAGGCGCCGGGCAGCTTCGGCGATCATCTGCGCCTTGTGGTCGAGGAGGTTCGGCAGCGCGCCCCCGACGGCCTGTGGCCAGAAGAACTGAAGCTGCCGCAGGGCTGCTGCGTGGAAGGTCCGCGCCTGGACATTGCCGACGCCGAGGTCACGGAGCCGGCTCCGCATCTCGGCCGCGGCGCGGGAGGTGAAAGTCACGGCCAGCAGCCGCTGCGGACTGTAAACGCCGGAGTGAACGCCGTAGGCAATCCGGTGGGTGATGGCGCGCGTCTTGCCCGTGCCTGCACCGGCAAGCACGCACAGGGGCCCGTTCAGCGTGCTCGCTACTTCCCGCTGTTCATCGTCCAGCCCGCCAAGAATGCGGTCTTCCAGGGACCGGTTGTCCGGCGAAGCGGAATCGGCGGGGGCGCTGTCACCGGGGGCGGTGCGTTCAAAATTGTCAGTTGTCACTTGCTGCTCAGTCGATCGGTGGGTCAGGTGGTGGGGGTCCGCTGCGCGCGGAGGGGTCATTCGTTGGCGGGCCGGTCCTGGATGACGCCGCCGTACCAGTGCTCAATCAGTGACCGGGCAATGGAGAGCCTGCTGGAGATGACGATTTCCCCGCTCAGCACGGCGTCCTGGAGTTCCGCCCGGCTGAACCATCGCGCCCTGGTGACCTCCACGCCGTCGGGCGTTGCCTCGGTATCGGGTGTCCTCGCCGTGAACCCGAGCATCAGGGAGGCCGGAAACGGCCATGACTGCGAACCAAGGTACTGGGTTGCCGTAATCCGGACACCCACTTCCTCCTGGATCTCGCGAACGACCGCCTGCTCGAGCGACTCACCCGGTTCCACGAAACCGGCCAGCGTGGAGTAGTTCTTCGCATCGAGTGGCCCGCCGCCGCCCAGCAGCAGGCGGTCATCGGGTCCGACGACCGTCACTATGATGGCGGGGTCGGTCCGGGGATAATGTTCGGAGTTGTCTGCCGGACACCTGCGGACCCACCCGCCGGCCTCAACAAGCGTCGCCGCTCCGCACCGAGGACAGTGCACGTGGGTGGCATGCCAGTTGGCGATCGCGCTGGCCTCGACAAAGAGGGCCGTATCGGTGGCATTCAGGCGGGCAGCAACGTCGCGGAACCCCGTCCACACGGCGTCTGCGGGGATTCCGGCGATGCCGCGTTCAAACTGCTCCGCCCGGACCTCAAAAGGTTCTTCGAGGACAAAGAGGACGATGTCCGTACCTTCCTCCACGTCCGAGCTGCCCAGCGCGGAACCGAGGTAAATGATCATTGCCGGCGGCAGTCCGGCCTCGCCAAGGTTCTCCGCGAGACCCGCGGCTTCCGTCAGCAGCAGGCTGTCGCCGCGCACGAGGGCCTGCCGGTGCGAGAGGACCATGGCCAGCGCCCTTCCGGAGCTGACAACGGATTCAACCATGCCCGGCTTCATCCGGGCGCCGGACCCGCGGTCAATCAGCGCGGGACGAACGGGAAGGACCGTGTCCATCAGGTGGTTTGCCGGTAGCCGCTTCAACGGGGCCGCACTGCCCGGGGCCGCACTTTCTGCCGCCTTATTTTGTTCTGCCTTATTTTGGGCTGCCGGGGACTCCGCAAGACTCATGTACCCACCGTACTGACTCGGGAAGACAATTGACATTTGCTCCGGCCGCCGCTGATGCCCCGGGAAGCCGTTCTCCGGCATCGCCGGCACCGGAAATTGCAAGGTAAATCGTCCCGATCTGGAGACTCGCCGTAGTACATCGCCGTCTTGGGCGCCAGTCAATCTACCGTGGATGCGTGAGAAGAAAACCGATCGAACTGGCAGCTGTAGCAACTGCGGCAGTCCCCGGACTGACGCCCACCGCCGTGAGCTCGGCTCCCGACGATCCGGCGGACTTCGACTCGGCACTTCTCCTGGACTCCGAGGGCAAGCAGTGGCGGGTCCGTTCGCCCCGCCACGCCGAGGCAAGCGCCCGCCTGGAAACGGAGTTCATGGTCCTTCGTGCCTTTGCCCCGGGAGTCAGGGCCGAGCTGCCCTTCCTCATGCCCACAGTGGCGGGCACGGTGCGGCAGGGTGCACTCAGCACGTTCGTTTACTCACACCTGGCGGGCACCACGCGCAGCGTCGAAGAGCTGACAGCCGGTTCGGAAGGACTGGCGAAGGAGATCGGCGCCGCTCTGGCTGCCATTCACGACCTGCCCCAGGCCCTCGTCAGCAATGCCGATCTCCCCAGCTACACCCCCAATGAGTTCCGGCAGCGGAGGCTCAACGAACTCGACCAGGCCGCAACCACCGGCAAGATCCCCCCTGTGCTGCTGCGCCGGTGGGAACATGCCCTGGAGGACGTCTCGCTGTGGCGCTTCAATCCCTGCGTGGTCCATGGCGACCTGCACGAGGACAACCTCCTGGTGGAGGGCGAACGGGTGACTGCCGTGACCGGGTGGACCGACTTGCGCATCGGGGATCCCGCCGACGACATGGCCTGGCTGGTTGCCTCCAACGAGCAAAGCTTCGTCGACTCGGTGCTCCGCCACTACACGTCGAGCCGCAGGGACGCACCGGACGCGCATCTGCTGCGCCGTGCAGCCCTCTCCGCCGAATTTGCGCTGGCCCAGTACCTGGTGAAGGGACTGGCTGCCGGGGACCAGGCAATGATCGCCGAAGCTGAAGACATGCTCGCCTCGCTGGCTGAAGACATCACGGAGCACGGCGGACAGCCCATCAGCGTGGAACCTTTGCCGCAAACTGTCCCGGCAGTGCATGTGGAACCGGTGCCGCAGGGTGAAAACTCGAGTCCCACCGGTGTGCCCCCCGCAGCGCTCGCCGCAGAGCAGATTTCGGGATTGTCCGGCGCCCCGTCGGCGGATGCCATGCCGTCAGTGCACGTGGCACCGATCCCGGTCGATGCGGTCCCGGCCCCGCCGAGCCGGGAGTCAGTGGCTCCGGGGAACGCTGAACGCGGCGCCCCGGCCGAAAGGTCCGGCGAAGTCGATGCGGCCCACGAAGCAGGCGGGGACAGCGGAACCGCCCGCGCGGCCGACGGAGGAAACCGGATCACTCCCCCGGCCGCGCTTTCAGCGGATGACACGTCCACGGCGGCCCTCAAGATAGTGGACGCAAAGTCCCACTAGCCGACGCGGCTGCCTTGGCCATGGCGGTGGTTCCCGCAAGGGCCGCTGTCACGATGTCCTCCAGCTGCTGGGCCGTGCCAAGGTCGTGGGGGCGGACCACCTGGTTTTCACCGACGTAGTAGAACGCTGCCCGGACGTTGTCGAGCGGGACTCCCTTAAGCCTGGCCCAGGCAAGACGATAGACCGCCAGCTGGACTGCCTTCACCTTCAGCTGTCCCGCAGCGGGGCGGCGGCCGGTTTTCCAGTCCACCAGGTCCCAGCCGCCGTCGGCGTCCCGGAACACGGCATCGATCCGGCCGCGCACCACGACGTCACCGATGCGTGTCTCGACCGGAACCTCGACATGGGCCGGTGCGCGGTGGGCCCACTCCGAGTTCCGGAATCTTTCCACCATCGAGTCCAGCCCGTAGGCCTCATCAATGTGGTTGTCCGAACCGGGGGCCTCGTCCAGGTCCAGCATGCCTGCGGTGCCGAAGTATTCCTCCACCCAGGCGTGGAATGCCGTGCCTTTGCGTGCCGACATCCCCGGCTCCCTGGGAACCGGCCGGCGCAGCCGCGCCAGCACGGATCCGGGATCGTCGCCCAGATCCACAAAGGTTGACGCGGAGATGTGGCCGGGCAGGTGGACATCCTGCACGGTGGCCCGCCGGAAGCGGCGTTCCAGCAATAGGGCCGCTTCGTGGGCCCAATTGGCGGCGACGCTGCGAAGCTGCCGGGTTTCGTGCCCGGCGGCCGCCGCTTTGGCGTCACCCGTTCCTTCGGCGTCACCCGCGGCATCCGCGGCACCGGCGGCTTCCATGGCACCGGCGGCCAAGGTTCCGCGGACCCGCGCGGCAGCCAGTTCCATGGCGGCCCGCCGTCCCGGGACCAGCCTAAGCCTGGTCCCGGTGCGCGGATCGGCGGGCCCCTCCAGCGGATCATACGGCCACAGCGCCAGTTCGAGGTCCTGGGTCAAAGGACTTTCGGCCGGCAGCGACGCCTCCTCCACAGAGGCGGCATGCACGACGGCGGCGAGCTCCTGCGGTTCTTCAACCAGCCCTTCGGCGGGCAGGGAATCCCCGGGCCCGTTTGTGTCGGCACCCGGGCGACCGACCCCGGCGAGGGGCGCCAGCTCGGACAGGAACGGCGACATGTCCGCCATTCCGGCCCGGGACCCGACCCAGGCCGCGCTGGAGACCGACAGCACGAATTTCGCCCGGGTGTAGGCAACATAGGCGAGCCGGCGTTCCTCTGCCTCGCCGTGAGCCTGGACATCCGCTTTGAAGTCCTTCTCCGCGTCCAGCCAGCCCTTTTGATCCGGCTGGTCCAGGTCCCACTGCGGCAGATCGGCATGGTCCCCGCGCAGCGGCCACGGCAGGGCGGCGCTGCCGCTGCTCCAGCGCGAATCCCGGCTGCTCGGAAACGCACCGGCGTTGAGCCCCGGAACGAACACAACGTCCCACTCCAGGCCCTTGGACGCGTGCACGGTCAGCAGCTGGACGGCTTCATGGTTGACGTCCGGGGCGGCGACGTCCAGGCCGCCCTCCTCCGCAGCCGCAGCCTCCAGCCAGGCCAGGAAAGCCAGGACGTCAACACGGTGCGAGGTGTGGAGGAACCCTGCCGCGGCATCCTGGAATGCATCCAGGTTCCTCCGGGCCTGATGGATGCTGATGCCGGGACGGGCCGCCACTTCGATGTCAAGGAGCATGGCCCGCTCCACTTCGCCCAGCAGGGTGGTGAGGTCATCACCCATAAAACCCCGGAGCTGCCGGAGTTCTGACGAAAGGGCGTGCAGCCGGTTCAGCGCCTCCGTGCTCAGCGCGCGGCCGTGGGCCGACGTCCAGCCTTCCCGCGGCAGCCAGTCCAGGGCTTCCACGAGGCTCGGCGAATCGGTGATGTCGCTCTCGATAACGGCAGTGTCGGCGTCGTCGGCTTCATCCCCGTCCGCCTCCGGACGGCCGCGGCGCCGCGCGAGGAATGAAGACCAGTCCCGGAAGGCCATGAGGTCGGAGGGACCTATTCGCCAGCGCGCCCCGGCCAGCAGCCGCATGAGGGAGTCCGAACGGCCCGGATCCGCCAGGACCCGCAGGGTCGCGACGAGATCCACGATCTCGGGGGTGTCCAGGAGCCCGCCCAGGCCCACAATCTCGTAGGGGATACCGCGTACCTCGAACTCACGCCGGATGCATTCCATCTGTGCACGCCGGCGGCAGAGGACTGCCATGGCCGGAGGAATCCGGTCCTCGCCGGCGGTGTCCTCGAAGTCCGTGACACGGTAGCGCAAAACGTCCGACGCGATGGCTTTGGCTTCGTCCTCGTCCGTCGCGAAGCGCCCGATGACGACCTTCCCCTGGGCCGCTGCGGGGCTTGGCTGCAGCGGCGGGACCTCCACAGAATCCCCTGACTCGCGTTCCCCCGCCGGACCGGTCCGGGCGGCAGCGGCGCTCAGCGGCGCTGAGATGACGTTGGCCGCGGACAGGATGTTCCGCCCGTTGCGCCAGGCGGTTGTCAGGTATGACGTTGGCGCCACCGTGAAAGGACCGCGGGACGGCCCTTCGCCGTGCCCGGTTTCCGCCGGACCGGCGTCCGCGGCGTCGGCCCCGTTCCCTGTCTCGCCCACCAGGACCGGGAATTCCCGGACAAAGTGGAAGAGCTGGCCGGCAGAGGCACCCCGGAACCCGTAGATCGACTGGTTGGGATCGCCCACTGCCGTCACGGCGTGGCCGCCGCCGAAGAGCCTGGAGAACAGGACGAGCTGGGCATGCGAGGTGTCCTGGAATTCGTCCAGAAGCACCACCTTAAACCGCTGGCGTTCCACTTCGGCGGCCAACGGGATCTCGCTGGCGACCCGCGCGGCGAGGGCCACGAGGTCGCCGAAGTCCAGCGCGCCGCGGACCCGTTTGGCTTCCGAGTACCGGCCCACCATTTCGGCGACGCTGGCCCGCGTGCGCAGCAGCGCGGCAAGTTCCCCGGCGGCCTGCGTCGGGTTCTTTTTGGCTCCGGCCATGTAGGGCAGGGATTCAAATTCGGCGACGCGGTCCATCAGCCAGGCCTGCACCTCGCGGGGATCCCGCAGGTGTTCAGCGCACTCTCCGGCGAGCTGGATGACTGCTTTCACGAGGGTGGATTTGGCAGCGCGGAAGTGCTCGTATTCGCCGTCGAAAGCCTCCACGACTTCGCTGGCCAGCTGCCACGCCTGCGCTCCGCCCAGGAGCACAACATCACGTTCGACGCCGAGGCGGAGCCCGTAGTCGGACACGATGCCGCTGGCGTAGGAGTGATACGTGGAAACCTTGGGTTCCAAGGCATCCTCGCTGAGCAGGCCTGGCGGAAAAATCGTGTGGTGCGTGTCCTCCGCGGCAATGCGTTGGAGGGCCGCCAGTTTGGCCCGGATCCGGCTGGCCAGCTCACCGGCAGCCTTTCGCGTGAAGGTGACACCGAGGACTTCTTCCGGCCGGACCCAACCGTTGGCAACGAGCCATACAACGCGGTCTGCCATCGTGGCGGTCTTGCCGGATCCTGCCCCGGCAATCACCAGCCGCGGAGTAAGCGGCGAGGAAATAATGGCGGACTGCTCAGCGGTGGGACTGTTGCGTTCGCCCAGCATGGCAGTCAGCTCTTCCGGGGAAAAACGGGGGGCCGGGACGTCGTGGGGCGTCGTCATTCGGTTACCTGCTTTCCGCGCGGACAAAGGGGACAGACTTCGGGCAGCCGGCAGCCATGGCCGCCGTGGCCTGACTTTGCCGGATCATGGCGCGCCTCGAAATGGCTGCCGGACATAAGCTGCGCGGCCTCGTCCACCATATCGAGCGCCCAGTTGCCGGGGCCGTCCAACGGCTCCTGGACCTGGATGCCGGGGCTCTTGTTGCTGGTGCCAAGCTGGGCCAATACAGCCCCTCCCGGCTGAATACCGCCGGCCGGTGTGCCCGGCTCAGTGAACCCGCCGGCCAGCACTGCGGCCTGATATGCGCCCAGCTGGGGATGACGGGACAGCTCGGCCTTGGACGGCTGGCGCTTGCCCGTTTTGAGGTCCACGATCACCAGGCGTCCTTCGGAATCGATCTCCAGCCGGTCCACCTGTCCGCGGAGCACCGAAAACCTCACCGCGGGTTCAGCGTCTGCTCCTGCCGGCGCTTCCGTGCCGGGCTGCGGGTCATCGACGATGTCCGGCAGCTTCACTTCGAAGTCCCGTTCGACGCCGACAAGGGCCCTGCCCTCACTGCGCATGACGAGGATGTACTGGGCCAGCTTCCGGACCATGGCTTCGGCCCGCTGGAAATCCAGCTTGCCTTCCCAGTTGTCCTTCATGCCGAGCGTCGGCCACCGCCTGACGAGTTCTGCCACGTATTCCGCCCCGGAAGCATCCGGCAGGTCCTGGGCAATGGCGTGGACCAGGGTCCCCAGGCTCCTCGCGAAGTCGGTGGCGGCTTCCCCGCCGGCAGCCTGGATGAACCAGTCAAGGGGCGACTTTTGGACGGTTTCCACCTTGGACGGTGAGACGAACACGGTCCCTCCGGGCGGCACAATCCGCTCCGCGGAAGAGAGCGGCGCAAGCCCCCACCACGAATCGGGATGGGCACCGGGTACGGACGGTTCAACTGCGGCAAGGCCGGCAAGTACCCTGGCGGCTTCGATCGATTCGGCAGCGTACCTGCCGTCCAGCTGGGCGTACTGGCGGAGTTCGGCCACGAGGGCACGGAGGGTCAGCGGCCGTTCCACGGGGGTGAAACTCCGACGGTCCTGCCCTGGATGCAGCGGTGCAACGTAGTCGAGGAAAGAGGAGGGCTGCTCGTCCTCTGATGAGACGGCGGTGCAGATCAGCACTTCACGGGCACGGGAGACGGCCGTGGAAAAGCTGCGGAGTTCGTCATAGCGGATCTCCCGCAACCTGCTGATGGGTCCGAGCTGCAGGGCGTGGTCCACACCGTGCTCCACGGCGTCGGCGAACAGCGTGCTGCCGAGGAGCTCCCCCCGGAGCCTGGTGTTGGGCCAGACTCCTTCCTGCAGCCCCGCAACAATGACAACGGGCCATTCGCGTCCTGCTGCACTGGCGGGCGTCATGAGTTCCACGGCGTCCTCCAGCTGTGCCCGGGCCGCCAGGGTGTCCATGGGCAGCTCCTGGCTGAGCAAATACTCAAGGAACTGGTCCGGCCCTGAACCCGGCAACTGGTCCACATAGCGTTCGGCCGTGTGGAACAGGGCCATCATAGCGTCCAGGTCGCGGTCTGCCCTGGCCCCCGACGCTCCACCTGCGAATGCCGCTTCAGTCCACCGCCCGGCAAGCCCGGTGGAGTTCCAGAGCGCCCACAGCACGGTTTCCGCATTTCCGCCCGGTTCGCGCGCAGCCGCCTGCCCGGCCTGGATCATCCGGGCGACACGGCGGGCGGAGTGGCCCTCGATCCCCATGGTGGCCAGGGCGCCCGGCTCGAGCAGCGATTCGACGAGCAGGGCATCGCTGGTGCGGCCTCCGCCGCCGAGGATCTCCTCGCGGCGCAGCGACTGCCGCAGCCTGCGCAACTCGATGGACGTCGCTCCGCCGATTCGGGAGGTCAGCAGCGAGACTGCGGATTCCGGCGTCAGGACCGCAGGGTCCAATGCCACGGCATAGGCGTCCAGCAAGGGCCGGACCGCCACTTCGTCGCGGACGGCCGATTCGGCCACCGGAACGCGCACGGGGATGCCGTGGCCGGCCAGGTGCCGCTGCAGCTGATTCAGCTGCCCGCCGTTCCGAACGATCACGGCGATGTCGCCAAGCTCCCGGCCATGGTTCAGGTGCGCATCCAGAATGCGCTGCGCCACATACCGCAGTTCGTGGACCGGGGATGGAAGGATGTGGCCCTCAACAATGCCGTCTTCGGCGGCATGGGACCGGGCCGGCAGCCCTTCCGCTGAGCCTGCACTTTCCAGCCGGCGGGCTGACTGGCCGCCTGCCCGCTGCGAGATTCGTCCTGCAACGGACAGCCAGGCTTCGGCAACGGCGGGACGATGGCGGTGGGTCACCCAGAGCGGCCGCTCCAGGACGGCGTCCTTGCCGTCCCCGTCCCCCGGGCCGGCGTCGGCGATGCCAGCAGGAGCAAGGAGGTGCGGCAACTCAGCCGTGAGATCGGGCCTGGCTCCGCGGAACCCCTGGACCACTGTGTCAGGCGACGACGTCACGTACACGTCCTTGCCCGCCGCGATGTCCGCCAGCAGCTCGAACACAGCCGGATTGGCTTCCTGAATGTCGTCAACGAGGATCAGCTGCAGGCGGTCCCGCTCGGCGGCCAGGAATTCCGGGGCGTCCTGGAAAATCTGGCGGGCCGCCGTGATGATCCCGGCGGGGTCGAAAGCCTCCGGCATCCGCAGGTCCAGCACGTCCCGGTACTCGGCGTACAGCGCGGCGGCCGCAATCCAGTCCGGGCGGCTGCACTGCTGTGCCAAAGCCACAAGGTCATCGGGTGTCCGGCCGGATTCGATGATCCGGTCAAAGAGCTGGCGTACCTCTTGGCGAAAACCGCGTGTTTCCAGCGCGGCCCCCAGATCATCTGGCCACGGCAGCTCCAGGCCAGGCAGGGCGTGGCCTTCGAGAAGTTCCTTGATAATGAGATCCTGCTCGGGTCCCGAGAGAAGCCGCGGCGGCCGTGGCAGCGGCAGGATGCCTTCGGCTTTGGCTCGCCGGATCAGATCGAAGGCGTAGGAGGCCCAGGTGCGGGCAGGGGTGGTGCTGAGGCTCCTGTTGAGCCGGGCGGTGAAGCGGTCCCGGAGGGAATCGGCGGCAAGCCGGCTTGGCGCCAGGACCAGCATCCGTTCCGGATCCACGCCGTCGCGCTCGGCCCTGCGTACGGCTGCTTCAATGAGCACGGTGGACTTCCCTGTCCCCGGGGCTCCGGGAACCAGGACAGGGCCGGATCCGTGCGGCACATCGACGGCCGCTTGCTGGTCCAGTGACAGTACCGGGACCACGCTGTGCACCTGCCGGGGAGGCAGGAGCCTGAGGCCGGCGGCTGATCCCCCGTGCCGTGCCGCCGTCAGCTGAGCTGTTTGCTGGAGGGGATGTTTGGCTGGCTGCTGGCCTGCACGGATTCCGGAAGAGTCGAAGGTAACTGTCACACAGTCATTTCATCATCCGGGGCCGACATTTTATGGAGCCGCAGCTCCAGCCTCTCGGCGATTGCGTCGATGAGGTCAAAGTCACCGTCTTCTGGGGCCCAGCGGGCTGCCATAAGGTCCACGCGCCAGCGTCCTTCGCCGGTCCGGAGGAAGTCCTGGTAGCGGCCAAGGAGCGGGGTCCCTTCGCGGACGTAGAACTGCAGGGCCTCGGCTTCGAGCCCCTGGGGCGCCTCGCCGTTCGCCCTCAATACGCGCCACCACGGAACGCCGCTGCCATGGTGGCTCATCACGGAACCGACCTGCCGTGCACCGCCGGAGCCGAGGAGCTCGGCGACATCCCCGTAGGCAACCGCGGCTCCCGGAGGGACGAGCTCAACCAGGGCGAGCACCGCCTCGACATACTCCGTGCGCATGAATCCAGCTTAACGGTTTCCCCCAGGGGCCCGCCTCCGGAACAGGGACCCGATCCCACGCTGGACCGCAGCCCCTGTGGGAGGCGGGCGGCACGCCAGCGGCCTGGCACAAAACTGTCTGTGGCAGCAGGTAGCTTTGAAACATGAGCTCCTCGATCACCAGCACCATCTCGAACACCAGCATCTCTAACATCACGGCCACCTGGGACCAACGGCCCCGGGCAGCCTTCGATCTGGAAACCACCGGCCGCAACTCGCGTGCCGCCCGGATCGTCACCGCATCTGTCACTGTGGTGGATGCCGAGGGCAGTGTCGTCAAGGAGCACGAATGGCTCGCGGATCCCGGAGTCGAGATCCCCGCGGAAGCCATTGAAGTCCATGGCGTGACCACCGAAAAGGCAAGGCAGGACGGCCGTCCGGCCGCGGAGGTCACGCGCGAGCTGGCCGCGGTGCTGCAGGGCCTGTTCGACGACGGTGTTCCCGTGATCGCTTTCAATGCCAGCTATGACTTCACGGTGCTGGCCGCCGAGTCGGCCCGGTACGGCATTCCGCAGCTGAACCGCTTCCCGGTTCTGGATCCCTACATCATGAACAAGCAGGTGGACCGGTACCGCAAGGGCAAAAGAACGCTGACCGCCCTTTGCGAGGAGTACAAGATCAACCTCGATAACGCCCACACGTCCGCTGCGGACGCCCTCGCCACGCTCCGGATGCTGGACGCTATGGCCGGAAAGTTTCCCAAGCTCCGGATGCCTGCGGGCCAGCTGCACCAGCTGCAGGTCGGCTGGGCAGCGACGCAGGCGGCGGACTTCCAGACCTACCTCCGCAAGACCAAGCCCGCCGCCGTGATCGAAGGTGACTGGCCGGTGCTCCCGCCTGAAGACGCCAGCAGGGGCGACTTCTAGCCCCCAACCCGCGGCAGGACCCCAGCGGGAAAGGCTCCCAGTGCTCGGCACTCTGGGATGAGGATCACACGCTTCAGGGGGCTCGCAGGATACCAAGGCTGGCCAGCGCAATTTCCCATGTCGCTGTGAGACCGCACTAGCAACAACCCGGATGAGCCCGGCGGCAATATAGTGCAGCCATTCAGGCCTGACGCCGAACATTATGCGGAAGTGACTCGCCAGTGGCTTCGCTGACATAATTAAGTTCAAAAGCGTGCTTGTGCTATGCCCTGCCCGAGGCCAACCTCCTGAGGATAAATGATCACAGTTACTGACCTTCGAAAGGTCTACCGCCAGGGGAAAAAGGAAGTGGTGGCCCTCGACGGCGTCACCCTTTCCGTTCCCAAAGGTTCCATTCACGGAATCATTGGCCATTCCGGCGCCGGAAAATCGACCCTGGTACGGTGCCTCACGCTGCTCGATCGTCCGACAGCCGGGTCAGTCAGCATTGACGGCACCGAGCTCAGCTCTGTCAGGGACTCCGAAATACGTGCGGCACGACGCCGCATCGGTATGGTTTTCCAGCATGCCAACCTCATGGACTCCCGCACTGCCGCGGGCAATGTGGCGCACCCCCTGGAGCTCGTCAAGACGCCGAAGGACAAGATCCGGTCCAAGGTTGCGGAACTGCTGTCCCTCGTGGGCCTCGAAGGGTTCGAAAACGCCTACCCTTCCCAGCTTTCCGGTGGCCAGCGCCAGCGCGTGGGCATTGCCCGCGCCCTGGCCGCCGACCCCGACGTCCTGCTGTGCGACGAACCCACTTCTGCCCTGGACCCGGCGACCACGGACGAAATCCTCGACCTCATCCAGGACCTCACCAGGCGCCTGCAGCTCACCGTGCTCATCATCACGCACGAGATGAACGTCGTTAAGCGCGTCTGCGACTCGGTGTCCCTGCTGTCCAAGGGCCGCATCATCGAGCACGGGGCGCTGCAGGACGTGGCGGGCGACCTCGAGAGCAAACTGGCCAAGGCGCTCCTGCCGCTGCCGGCATCAGAGCCCCTGCATGGCGCACTCCAGGGCGGTCCCGTCCTGGAAATCCTGTTCGCCGGAGACAACGCCAAGGAACCTGTCCTTACCGGCCTTGCGCGGCACTTCGACATCGACCTCAACGTCCTGGCAGGCAGCGTCGAGACACTGGGCGGCCAGCAGTTCGGGCACCTGCGTGTACAGCTCGCCGAAAATGCAGACTACGACGCCGTCCTCGCCTACCTCCACCAGCGAGGAATAGGCGCGAAGCTGGCCGAGACCAAAACAGCGCCCGGCGATGCTGCTGAACTGAACGACGTGACGGGAAGGACCTCATGAACGACATCTTCAGCAACCCCGTCCTGGCCAAAGCCCTCCCCGAAGCAATCATTGAAACCCTGCAGATGGTCGGAATCTCGGCCTTCTTTACGGTGCTGGTGGGCCTGCCCCTCGGCGTCTTCCTGCACGTAACGGCTCCGGGCGGTCTCCGTCCAATGCCCGTCACCAACCGGATCATGAGCGACGTCATCGTCAACATCACCCGGTCCATCCCGTTCGCAATCCTGATGGTGGCGCTGATTCCGCTGGCCCGCCTGCTCACCGGCACCAGCCTCGGCCCTATCGCGGCGTCGGTCTCGCTGTCCATCGGCACCATCCCATTCTTCGCCCGCCTGGTGGAAACATGTCTCCGGGACGTCCATCACGGGAAGATCGACGCCGCCCAGGTCATGGGTTCCACCAAAATGCAGGTCATCAACAAAGTGATGCTCCGCGAATCGCTTCCCGCCCTCGTGGCGGCCACCACCACGACCGTGGTCACGCTGGTCGGATACTCGGCCATGGCAGGCCTGGTGGGCGGCGGAGGACTCGGGAAGCTGGCGTACAACTACGGCTTCCAGCGATTCGATGTCACGGTCATGATCGTCACCATTGTTTTGATCATCGTCCTGGTACAGGTCATCCAACTGGTCGGCGAATGGATCTCCCGCAGCCTGGACCACCGCTAAGCCAACCGCCACCGCTAAGCCGTTATTCAACGGCCCACGGCAATCTTCACCGCAGCAGGTAGCCGCCGGCTGCATCTATGCCGGAGACGGCGCCGGGCGCAAGCCCGCCGTCGAACTCCCAGCAATTCGAAAGGAACGCATCAGATGCGTAAATCACTCTCCCTTCTGGCCACCGGTATTGCCGCCGCACTGGCGCTGACGGCCTGCGGCGGTTCGTCCAGCCCCAGCGCCGACGTCAAGACGCTTGACCCCGCCAATCCCGTGACCCTGTCCGTCGGTGCCAGCCCGGTGCCGCAGGCAAAGATCCTGGAGTTCATCAACCAGGACCTCGCCCCGAAGGCCGGCCTGAAGCTGGACATCAAGGAGATCGAGGACTACCAGACGCCGAACACCGCACTGAGCGACGGCTCGCTGGACACGAACTACTACCAGCACCTTCCCTGGTACGAAGACCAGGTGAAGACCAAGGGCTACAAGTTCGGCCACGGCGAAGGCGTCCACATCGAGCCGTACGCCGCGTTCTCCGAGAAGGTCAAGGACATCAAGGACGTTCAGGACGGCGCCAAGGTTGCCATCACGAACGACCCGTCCAACCAGGTCCGGGCGCTCAAGGTCCTCCAGGTGGCCGGGCTCGTGAAGGACATCAAGGACGATACGTCCGTGCTGACCCTCACCGACGAGCAGAACCCCAAGAAGCTCAAGTTCTCCGAAAACCAGCCCGAACTGCTGATCAACGACCTCAAGGACCCCTCGGTGGACCTTGCGCTGATCAACGGCAACTTCATCCTCAAGGCGGGCCTGAGCACCAAGGACGCCCTCGCTGTGGAGTCCGTGGAAAACAACCCGTACGCGAACTTCCTGGCCTGGCGCGAGGATTCCAAGGATGACGTCCGGATCAAGAAGCTCGACGAACTCCTGCACTCCCCCGAGGTCAAGGCCTTCATCGAAAAGGAATGGCCGAACGGTGACGTGACGGTGGCCTTCTAAGCCTTCCGCTACACAGCTGTAGCAAAAAATCCCCGCCTCCCGGACGTTTCCCCCTCGCTTTTAGCGGGGATTCGTCCGGGAGGCGGGGATTTCTGTTTTGAGCCGTTACAGCCCGGCGGGTACGGCTGCCGCAGCGGCGGCCTTGGCGGCAGCCGGGAGCGCGTCGAAGATCCGGTTCATGGCGGCGTCGTCGTGTGCTGCCGAGAGGAACCAGGCTTCAAAGACCGACGGCGGCAGGTAGACGCCGGAGTCCAGCATGGAGTGGAAGAACGGCGCGTAACGGAACACTTCCTGGCCCTGGGCATCCTCATAGTTGTGGACGCCGCGGGCCGAGGTGCCGAAGGCCACCGAGAACAGGTTGCCAGCCCGCTGGATGGAGTGGTCAACACCGGCTGCGTCCAGAGCCGAGGACAGTGCAGCGGACAGCTCCAGCGAGCGGGCGTCGATGAACGAGTACACCTCGGGGGTGGCATGGGTCAGGGTGGCGACGCCGGCAGCCATGGCCACCGGGTTTCCGGACAGCGTCCCCGCCTGGTAAACAGGGCCCAGCGGCGCCAGGTATTCCATGATGTCGGTCCGGCCGCCGAGGGCCGCCGTCGGCATGCCGCCGCCGATCACTTTGCCGAACGTCAGCAGGTCCGGCGTCCACGGCTCGGCAGCGTCTGCCGCGCCGCCGGTGAGGCCCCAGTAGCCCGAGTAGCCGGTGCGGAAGCCCGTAAGGACTTCGTCCACGATGAGCAGGGCGCCGTGTTCGCGGGTGATCCGCGAAAGGCCGGCATTGAAGCCTTCGCCGGGCGTGACCACACCCATGTTGGCCGGAGCCGCCTCCGTAATGACGGCGGCGATGTTGCTGCCGTGCGCGGCGAACGCGGCTTCGACCGCGGCGAGGTCGTTGTAGGGCAGCACCAGGGTCTCGGCGGCAGTGGCCGCGGTGACTCCGGCCGAACCGGGCAGGGCCAGCGTGGCCACGCCTGACCCGGCCGCGGCCAGGAGTCCGTCGAGGTGGCCGTGGTAGCAGCCGGCAAACTTGATGACCAGGTCGCGTCCGGTGAAGCCGCGGGCCAGGCGGATGGCGGTCATGGTGGCTTCGGTGCCCGTGGACACCATCCGGACGCGTTCAGCGGCAGGCACGCGTTCCTTGACGATCGCGGCCAGGTTGGCTTCATCCGGCGTCGATGCGCCGAAGGAGAGTCCGCGGTCCACGGCGGCGTGGACTGCCTGGAGGACAGCCGGGTGGGCGTGGCCCAGCAGCGCGGGACCCCACGAGCACACGAGGTCCACATACTCGGCGCCGTCTGCATCCGTCAGGTACGGGCCCTTGGCAGACACCATGAACCGCGGGGTCCCGCCCACGGAGCCGAAGGCCCGGACGGGTGAGTTGACGCCGCCCGGCATGAGCTGGCGTGCACGGTCGAAGAGTTCCTCATTGCGAGGAGAGCTGGAAGTCATGGTTCCTATTCTTTCAGTTTGCGGGATGGTGCCCGGACAGGAGCTCCGCCACCCGGGGTGCCACCACGGTGCCAAACAGTTCGATGCAGCGCATCATGGCGGTATGCGGAAGCGTGCCATTGCCGTATTTGAGGTCGAAGCGGTCAACCCCCAGGTTGCGTTTCAGCAGGACGATCTTCTGCGCCACTGTCTCGGGCGACCCCACATAGAGGGCACCTTCCGGTCCGCACATGGCATCGAACTCCGCCCTGCTGGCCGGACCCCAGCCGCGCTCGGCTCCGATCCGGTTGCGCTGCGCCAGCCAGTGCGGGAAGAGCTCCTCGCGGGCGGCCTCGTCCGTGTCGGCGATGTGGCCCGGCGAATGGGTGGCGATCTGCTGCATCGGATGGCCGTATTTCGCCATCGCCTCGCGGTACAGGTTGACGAGCGGGGTGAAGGATCGGGGCTGGCCGCCGATGATGGCGAAGATGATCGGGTAGCCGTACTCGGCGCACCGGAGCACGGATTCGGGGGTGCCGCCAACTCCGATCCAGGCCGGCAGCAGGTGGTGCTCCAGCGGTGGATAGACGCTCAGCCCGCTGAGGGGCGGGCGGGTCCGTCCTTCCCAATGGACCGGCTTCTGGGTGCGGACCTTGTCGAAGAGTTCCAGTTTTTCCTCGAACAGGACCTCGTAGTCCGCCAGGTCCAGGCCGAACAGCGGGAAGGATTCAATGAAGGAGCCGCGCCCCAGCATGACTTCGGCGCGGCCTTCAGAAATGGCATCAACGGTGGAAAAGCGCTGGAAGACGCGGACAGGGTCATCGGAGCTGAGCACGGTCACGGCGGATCCGAGCCTGATGTGCTTGGTTCTGGCCGCGGCGGCGGCCAGAAACACCTCGGGGGCCGAGACGGCGAAGTCCCTGCGGTGGTGCTCCCCCACGCCAAAGGCGTGGAGTCCGACGTCGTCCGCCAGCTCCGCCTGCTCCAGCAGCTGCCGTAGCACCTGCGCATGCGGCACCGGGTGCCCGTCCGGGTACACGCCGACGTCGCCGAAGGTGTTCAGGCCGAGCAGGACCTTCCCCGGCCCGACGGGCGCTGTGGGGCCGGCGCCGGGGGTGGCCACGGCGGCGGTGTCGGCTGCAGCCGCGGGGGCTGCGGAACTCCCGGTTCCCGGGAGGGACGCCTCGCTCATCATGACTCCTTTAACCAGCCGGCAAGCTCGGACGCCCAGTAGGTCAGCACCATGTTGGCGCCGGCGCGCTTGATGCCCAGCACGGACTCGGTGATGGCCGCCCGGCGGTCGATCCAGCCATTGGCGGCAGCCGCCTCGATCATGGAGTACTCCCCCGAGATCTGGTAGGCGGCGACCGGAACGGTGCTCATGGCCGCGACGTCGGCGAGGATGTCGAGGTAGCTCATGGCGGGTTTGACCATCACCAGGTCCGCGCCTTCGGCCAGGTCCAGCTCCACCTCGAGGATGGCTTCGCGCCGGTTGGCGGCGTCCATCTGGTAGGTGCGGCGGTCTCCCTTGAGCTGCGAATCGACCGCTTCCCGGAACGGGCCATAGAAGGCTGACGCGTATTTGGCGGCGTAGGCCACCACGGCCGTGTTGGTGTGCCCCGCGTCTTCCAGCGCCTGCCGGATCACGCCGATCTGGCCGTCCATCATGCCGGACGGTCCAAGCATGTGCGCGCCCGCGTCCGCCTGTGCCACGGCCATCGCGGCGTAGATTTCCAGCGTTGCGTCGTTGTCCACGTAGCCGTCGGCGTCGAGCACGCCGCAGTGCCCGTGGTCGGTGAATTCGTCCAGGCAGACGTCGCTCATGACCACGAGTTCGTCGCCCACTTCGGCGCGGACGTCCCGGATGGCCTTGTTGAGCACGCCGTCGGGGTCCAGGGACGCGGTGCCGCGTGCATCGCGTGCGGCCGGAATGCCGAAGAGCATGATGCCGCCGACGCCCAGCTCCACGGCCTCGGCCGCCGCCCGCTTGAGGGAATCTGTGGTGTGCTGCACCACGCCGGGCATGGAGGCGATCGGATTGGGTTCCGTGAGCCCCTCGCGGATGAAGGCGGGAAGGATCAGCTCCGGAGCAGCCAGCCGGTGTTCAGCAGTCATCCGGCGCATGGCCGGGGTGGTGCGGAGCCGGCGGGGGCGGTGGGTCGGGAAGCTCATGGTCTGTCCTTCACGTAGTTCTCGGGGGCGGGCGATGGTGATGTGGAATGTCCTGGAGCCAGCGCCTCGATGACGGCGGAGACCAGGCCCGACGTTGTGGGTTGTTCGGCGACGGCGGCAACCGGCAGTCCCAGCCGTTCCGCCTCCGCGGCCGTTGAACGCCCGATCGCCACGAACCGGCAGTCGCCCAGCGGCGGGAAGCCGGCGTGGATGCGCTGTGCGGCACTGGGTGAAGCGGCGACGACGGCGTGGAGCCGTCCGGCGGCAAGCTCGGCTTTCGCTTCGGCCGGGGTAAGCACCGCAGCCCGCGGCGGCACAGCGGCAGCGCTGCCGTCGGGGCTGAAGCTGCGGGCCGGATCCGCCGGATAGTCCACGGTGTGGTACGCGGTGACGGCCTGAACACTGGCACCCAGCGACTGCAGCCCTTCGGCCAGCCTGCCGTCCGCGATGTCCGCCTGCGGCAGGAACACGCTGCCGTGGCCCGGCGGCCAGATGTCGAGGAGGCCTGCTCCGGATTGGAGCCTGGCCGGGGCCAGGTCGACGGGGATTCCCCGTCCTTCCAGTTCACGGCGCGTGGCCGGGCCGATCGTAGCGACCCGGACCGTGCCGGGCAGCCACTGGCTCAGCGTGACGCCCCGATCCCGGGCAAGTTCTTCGAGCGCCTGGACGGTCGTTACGCTGCTGATGACCAGCCAGCTGTAGGCGCCCGCGCCCAGGGCGTCAAAGGCGACCTCCAGGGAATGCTGGTCGCGGGCCCGTTCGAAGTCGATGAGCGGAAGCAGCAGCGGTTCGGCCCCGGTTTCGCGCAGCGCGGCGACCAGGGACACGGCCCGGTCCGGGCTCCGCGTGACCAGGACGCGGGCGCCCTCAAGCACCCGGAGGCCGGGTTGGCCCTCCGTGCGGCGGGCGCTGCGCCGTCCCATCATGTGCCGGGGTCCGCCGGGTCAGGACGCGGCAAGGTCCGCGATGTCGGCGGCTCCGGCCGCCAGCAGCACCTCGGCCAGCTCGATGCCCAGCAGCGTGGCGCCCACCTCAGTGAGGCCGTCCGTGGCCCGTTTGTCGCGGACCGAGGCCTTGCCGTCAACGGCGCAGACCACGGCCTCCAGGTAGAGCATGCTTCCCTTGCGGAAGGCGTAGGCTCCCACGGGGGCGGCGCAGCCGGCCTCGAGCCGTGCCAACAGCGCGCGCTCGGCTGTGACCGCAAGCCGGGTGTCCGTGTCGTCCAGGGCCGCGAGGGCCTGGGCCAGCGGCCCTTGGGAGCCCTCGGTGGATCCGGGCTTCCGCGGTGCGTCAGCGGTGCGGCACTCGATGGCGAGCGACCCCTGGCCGGCGGCCGGAAGCATCACGTCCGTTTCGAGGTATTCGCTGACAGCGTCCAGCCGGCTGATGCGTTCCAGGCCGGCGGCCGCCAGAACGACGGCGTCGAGGTCGCAGGATTTTCCTGCCACCACTGCATCGGTGGCATTGCCCGGCAGGCCGGGAACGCGGCCGAGGCGGGTGTCCACGTTGCCGCGGATGTCCACGATGTCCAGGTCCGGGCGGGCAGCCCGAAGCTGCGCTGCACGGCGCGGGGAGCCGGTTCCCACCCGGGCGCCTTGCGGGAGGTCGGCCAGCTTGAAGCCGTCGCGCGCGCAGAGCACGTCCCGGACGTCAACGCGCTTCGGCGTCGCAGCCAGGGTCAGTCCCGGCGCGGCTCCGGTGGGCAGGTCCTTCAGCGAGTGCACGGCGACGTCGCACTGGTCACGCAGGAGGGCATCGCGCAGCGCCGCTACGAACACGCCTGTGCCGCCCATCTGCGACAGCGAGCCTGTCAGGACGTCGCCGTCGGTCCTGATGTGGACCAGTTCCACCGGGAAACCGCCGATTGCGGCCAGTTGGTCCGCTGTCTGCTGGGTCTGGGTGAGCGCCAGCTTGCTGGCGCGCGTCCCGATACGGACGGTCACAGGGCTTCCTGTCCCGCCGCCGGTGCAGCCGGGCCGGCCGGCGAGTCCGAGGCGTAATCGTCATGGCCGGTGCCCACGGTGGTGTCGGCCCCCGCGATGGTGGGCTTCTCGCCCCGGAAGTTGGAGCAGCAGCCCGGACGGCAAACGTCGTACCAGGGGCCCAGCGCGGTCACGTGCGGCCGGTCCGCGATGTTGTTCGCGGCAGTGCGCTCACAGATCAGGTCCACAATGCCGCCCACGAATTTGCGGTGCGTGCCGGGTGTGGGGACCCGGGTGGCGGCGATGCCGAAGTTCCGGCAGGTCTCCATCGCTTCGGTGTCCAGGTCCCAGACAACTTCCATGTGGTCGCTCACGAAGCCCAGGGGGACGATAACGATTCCCTTGACGCCCTGGTCAGCGAGTTCCTCGATGGCGTCGTTGATGTCCGGTTCGAGCCACGGAACGTGCGGCGCCCCGGAGCGCGACTGGTACACAAGCGACCACGGTGCGGTCAGCCCGGATTCTTCCTCGACCCGTCGGATGACCTCGGCGCCGGTTGCCAGATGCTGGGCAACGTAGGCCGAATCTTCAGCGAACTGGCGTGGCTCACCCTCGGAACGTCCGGCGGCTTCGGCGTCGCGCGTCGGAATGGAGTGTGTCGCGAACAGGATGTGGACCGGCGCGTCAGGCGTGCCGGCTGCGCCCAGCTGGGCGCGGACGTCGGCAAGCCCGGCTGCGGTGCCGTCTACGAAGGGCTCCACGAAGCCCGGGTGGTCGAAGTACTGGCGGACCTTGTCCACTTCCAGTTTCCCGTCCAGGCCGGTCTCGGTCAGTGCCATGCCGATGTCTTCGCGGTACTGGCGGCAGCTGGAGTAGCAGGAGTATGCGCTCGTGGTGACCATCAGCACCTTGCGGTGGCCGGCGTCGTACACGTCCTGCAGGGTCTGCGGGATATACGGATCCCAGTTGCGGTTGCCCCAAAACACGGGCAACTCGATGCCGCGGGCTGAGAGCTCCGCTTCGATTCCCGCCTTGAGGTCGCGGTTCTGCTGGTTGATGGGGCTGATGCCGCCGTTGGCGCGGTAGTGGTGCGAGACCTCTTCGAGCCGTTCGTCCGGAATTCCGCGTCCGCGGGTGACGTTGCGGAGGAACGGGATGACGTCGTCCTGGCCTTCGGGGCCGCCGAAGGAGGCAAGGAGGACGGCGTCGTACTCTTTCGGAGCCATCCGGCCGGCTTCGGTGACGGGGTTGACGGCAGTCACCGAAGCCGGGGACTCAAGCGCACTCATGCAAGGACCTCGGCGATCTCGGCGGCGGTGACCCGCCGGCCGGTGTAGAACGGGATTTCTTCACGGACGTGGTGGCGGGCCTCGGTGGCGCGCAGGTGGCGCATCAGGTCTACGAGGTCCACCAGTTCGGGGGCCTCCAGGCCGAGGATCCACTCCCAGTCGCCCAGGGCGAATGAGGACACCGTGTTCGAGATGACCTGCGGGAATTCGCGGCCCAGCATGCCGTGGTCGCGAAGCATGGCGCCGCGCTCGGCGTCCGGCAGCAGGTACCACTCGTACGAGCGCACGAACGGGTAAACGCAGAGCCATTCGGCGGGTTCCACGCCTCGGGAGAAAGCCGGGGTGTGGTTTTTCGCGAATTCCGCTTCACGGTGCACGCCCATGGCGGACCAGACGATTTCCGTGCCGGCAAAGAGCTTGCTGCGGCGGATGTCGCGGACCGCCTGCTGCAGGGCCTCGGGCTTGGGACCGTGGAGCCACACCATGATGTCCGCATCCGCACGCATGGCCGAGACGTCGTAGCTTCCCCGGAGGACCACACCGGCCTCTGCCAGGCGGGCGATCAGCGCGTCAAAGTCCTCGGCAGCGTCGGCGCTGCGCAGGACGTCGGCGGAGCGCTTGAACACGGTCCAGAGGGTGAAGAACTGCTCGGCTGATTCTTCGGTTTTAGTGACAGATTCGGCAGAAGTGTGGCTCATAGCTACCAGTCTGCCCCTTCCATGCAGCTAAGTCGAAACCGAGTACTTCTACAACGTGTAGAAGTGCTTAATTTCACATTACGACCGAAACTGCGCTGCGCCCGCCCGGTGATCGGCAGGCAGCAACCTCAGACCCGGCGCATCCGGACGTAGGCAACCCCCGCGGCGCATGCCAGTGCCACGAGCCCGGCGCCCCACCACACCTGCGGCGAGACGTCGCCCATGGGCGAAACGCTCACGGCAGAGCGCATGACAGGCGCGCTGGACACCCCGTAGCCGGGGCCGGACAGCGGTATGACGCCCGCCGACGTCAGGGTGGCCATGTTGGTCGGACCGAACCTGTTGGTGGTGCTCCAGGCGGACGCCGGAGCCGCCGAAGCGGGGCCGGTGGCCTTGCCGCCGGCCGGCAACTGCGATGCGCCGGCCGGTCCCTGGGCGCCAGCGGCCGTGCCGGGAGCAGTTGCTCCTGTTCCGGGGGCGGCCGGGGCCGCCGTGCCGGGAAGCGCTGAAGACGGTGCGGCGGGAACCGCTCCGGAGGCGGGCGCGGGCGAACCGGGCGTTTGGGTGGGATCGGTGGACGGAGCTGCCGCGCCGCCCGTGGGGGACGGTGAAGGAGTTCCCGACGGCGACACGGTCCCCTCGGACGGCGACGGGGCAGGCGATGTCGGGGTGGTCGGTGAGGGCGAGGCCGGCTCGGTCGTCGGAGTCGGTGACGGGGCGGGCTGGGTCCGGTATCCGGGCCGCGTCGGCCTGCCGGTGCCGGGGTCGGGCGAGTCGGAGGGCTCAGGCTTTGGCCGCAGGACCACGGACGCTACGGCGTCCAACAAGGGAACACCCGCCCCCACGGAGGTGGTGGCGGCTGCGCCGTCGGTTGTGGTGTCCGGAGCCGGAACGAGGGACACAGCATTGGATGCAGGAACACCTGCGGAAAGGACTAGTACCGCTCCGAGCGCCGCTGCTGCCGTGCCGCGCCGAAGACCCCCATGGAAACCAGTCAGCGTTCGAGTTTCTTCGGACTTCTGATTGACCATAGTCATCGACACTAGCCAGAATTACGCGGCATTAGAAACTTGCGAAGACGCCTTTCACGCGGTACTCGCGGGGTAATGAAGGAGGTCCGCCAGCTGCCTTTTCGTGTCGGCCACGACGGCGGCCAGGCCGTTGCCCGCCAGCCAGCCGCCCACCATCACCAGGGTTCCTTCGCCGGCGCAGACGCGGCGGACATCGGCCACCCGCTGGCGGTGCCCCACGGCGGCGAAGGGAAGCGCCCCGCCCCAGCTGACGACGTCCCAGTCGAGCAGGTCATCGGCCGTGACAGGTACGGTCAGGAGCGCCGACGCATCCCGTAAGGCGGCGTCAAGGAGCTGCTGGTCACCGGCACCTGCTCCGGCGTCAAGTGACAGTCCGGCATCCGCCCGGCGGGCGTGGGGTTTACCGGCCCGTATGACCTCACCCCGGCCGTACGACAACCGGACAACATGCGTGCCGGGCCCGGCCGTAGCCGCCAGCCAGTCCCATTTGGCGGTGGCATGGGTCAGCGCCTTGGCCTGCACGCCGGGAGTCTGCGGAGCCACCAGGATGCCCGTTCCCCGGGGCCTGCGGTCCAGTTCGGGAAGGTCAACAACAAGTGTCACAAGCTTTACATCCGGACCGGCGCCCGGCCGGTACGCGGCCAAGGCCGGTACTGACTCCTGCATCAGCCCGACGGCGGACGGGCCGTCAAGAGCCACCACCAGCAGGGCGGCTTCATACGTCCGCTCCCCCGCGGAGACCCGCCAGCCTCCGGCCGTCCTAGCCACTGCGTCGGCGCGGGTACTGTCCAGCAGCCTCACGCCACGCTGACGCAATTCGGCCACGAGGGCGGTGACCAGGGTGTGCATGCCGCCCTGAAGACCTGCGACGGCGGATCCTGCTTTGGCGGGTTGCGCTGCGGGCCTGCTGCCACCGACCGCGGGATCCTGCCGAGCCGTGCCGCCCCGCCGCTGGGCGGCGACAGCCGCTGCGAGGGAGCCGTGGGTCCGGATTCCGGCGCGGAGCCCGGGCGCCACCATGTCCACGTCGAGCAACGCGGGATCGGCCGAATGCACGCCTCCCACCACCGGCGCGACGAGGCGTTCCAGGACGCGGCGGCCCATCCGGGCGCGGACCAGGTCCGAGACGCTGGTGACCGCTGCACGGGTTCCCGTGGCGGCGGGCAGGAACCTGTCCAGGGAAGCACGGAGCGATCCTGCCAGCCCGAGGGTCCGGCGCACTTCGGGGTCCCACGGGTTGGCGGGTATGCCCAGGACACCGGTCTTAGGGAGTTCCCGGGCGCCTTCGGGGAGTTGGACCCATGCGCCGCCCGGGTGGGGCGCCACGATGTTGCCGGCGATGCCGAGTTCGGCCGCGAGGTCTGCGACGGCACTGGAGCGCGTCGCGAAGGATTCCGCCCCGCTGTCCAGTGTCAGGCCGCCCACCACATGGCTGCCCACGCAGCCGCCCCAGGCGTCGCCGGCCTCCAGGACCGTGACGTCCCGGCCGGCCTTGGCAAGCTCCAGCGCCGCGAGCAGGCCGGAGATGCCGCCGCCCACCACTACGGCCGCTTGTACGGACGGTTCCGGCGTGGCTGCGCTCACCGTATTACTCCGGGGAAATCGAGTGAATAAGCTCGACGACGCGCGTCAGCACGGCGGGGTCGGTTTCCGGCGGCACGCCGTGGCCCAGGTTCAGGACGTGGCCGGGCGCAGCGGACCCTGCCCTGATGACCTCCCGGACGTGGGCTTCGAGGACCGCCCAGGGGGCGGACAGCAGCGCGGGATCGATGTTGCCCTGCAGCGGGACGGTGCCGCCCAGCCGGCGGTTGGCTTCGTCGAGGGGAAGCCGGTAGTCAACACCAACCACGTCGACGCCGACGTCGCGCATTGCCACCAGGAGCTCTGACGTGCCGGTACCAAAGTGGATCAGCGGCGCACCCAGGTGCCGGACGTGGTCCAGGGCGCGGGCGGAGGCGGGGGCCACGAAGCGTTCGTAGTCGGCCAGCCCCAGTGAGCCTGCCCAGGAATCGAACAGCTGGCCGGCGGAGGCACCGGCTTCCAGCTGGGCGCGCAGGAACATGCCCGAGGCGTCTGCGGCCCAGTTGGCCAGGGCGTTCCAGGTTTCGGGATCGGCGTGCATCAGGGTCCGCGGGCCGAGATGGTCGCGGGAGGGCTTGCCTTCCACCATGTACGCAGCCAGGGTGAACGGCGCTCCGGCGAACCCGATCAGGGGCGTCTTGCCAAGCTGGGCCACGGTGAGCCGGACGGCTTCGCGGATGGGCTCCAGCGCTTCCCAGGTCAGCTCCGGCAGCGCGGCGACATCCTCGGCGGTGCGGACGGGCTTGTCCAGGACCGGACCCACGCCCGGAACGATGTCAACGCCCACACCGGCGAGCTTCAGCGGAATGACGATGTCCGAGAAGAAGATGGCGGCGTCAACGTCATGCCGGCGGACGGGCTGCAGCGTGATCTCCGAGGCAAGCTCCGGGCGCAGGCACGAGTCCAGCATGGCAACGCCTTCGCGCACCTTCAGGTACTCCGGCAGGGAACGGCCGGCCTGGCGCATGAACCAGACGGGGCGGCGGGACGGCTTGCCGCCGCGGTAGGCCGTGATGAGCGGCGAATCAGCAGTACGGCCGTCCATCAGCGGGTGCCCTGCATCCAGGGTGCCGGCGGAGAACGGAACGGCGGACACCGTGCCGTCAGAGGTTGCAGCGCTTGAAGTCATGACTCCGATTGTCCCTAAATTCGCCTGCAAAAGATAACGACAGCCTGTCACCCGGAGACCGTTACGGCCGCCCGTGGCGGGAATCACAGGGCGCCGTGGTCTTTCCCACGGCGCATAGTTGTTCTACACCTCAACGAAAAAGCTATGATTGTGATGCTGTGGTTCTTTTCTCATTGGTGGCTACACACGCCGACATCGACCTCGAGACCGTTGCTCAACTGAGCACCGGCGCTTCCGAGCTGGCTACATCCGCACTCTCCGGGTCGCCGGCAGTGACGGGTGCGGTGGTGCTTGCCACCTGCAACCGCTTCGAAATTTACGGCGAAGCGTCCCATGCGGACGACGTGGAAGCGGCACGGGCCGCCCTCGTCGCCCAGATCAGCGAACGCAGCGGGCTCAACGAACAGCTCGTCTCCCGGTCCTTCAACACCCGCACCGGTGGTGAAGTCAGCCAGCACCTCTTCGCCGTGAGCTCGGGCCTGGATTCGGCCGTGGTGGGCGAACGCGAAATCGCCGGCCAGGTGCGACGCGCCCTTATCACCGCCCAGCACGAAGGTACTGCCAGCTCCGGCCTCATCCGGCTGTTCCAGGCCGCATCCAAGACCGCGAAGGACGTCGGGGCTCAGACAGCCCTCGGCTCACGCGGACTGTCGATTGTCTCGGTGGCCCTGGACCTCGCCACGGACCTGTCCGAAAACGCTGACTGGTCAACCAAGAAGGCCGTGGTGTTTGGCACCGGTGCCTACGCCGGCGCCACAATGTCGCTGCTCCGCGAACGCGGCTGCAAGGACATCTCCGTCTTTTCCTCCTCCGGACGCGCCGAAGGCTTTGTGGCCACCCGTGGCGGCAATGCGCTCGACGCCGATTCGCTGCCCGCCGCCGTGGCCGCAGCGGATGTCATGATCGGGTGCAGCGGCTCCGATACCCGCGTCGAAGCGGACGAACTCGCCCGGGTGCGGGCGGACTCACCGCAGACGCTGATCGCCATCGACCTGGCGCTCACCCACGATTTCGATCCGGCTGTCGGCGAGCTCGACGGCGTTGAGCTCCTCACCCTCGAATCCGTGCGGCTCGCCGCTCCCCAGGAGCAGGCGGAATCACTGGCCCAGGCCAGCGGCATCGTCTCCGGCGCCGCCACAGCCTTCGAGCAGGAGCGCGAAGCGCGGTCCGTGGACTCGGCCATCGTTGCGCTGCGCCGCCACACCATGAACGTCCTGGACGCGGAGATGGAGAAGGTCCGGGCGCGCCACGGCTGCACGGCGGCCGCCGAGGAAGTCGAGTTCGCACTGCGCAGGATGGTCAAGCAGCTCCTGCATGTCCCGACGGTCCGGGCCCGTGAACTCGCCTCCAACGGCCAGCAGGAACACTACATTGCCGCGCTGGAAGCGCTGTACGGCATTACCGTTGAGCAGCCCGCCGCCGCACCGGCGGCAGAATGCCCGGTGGACCACGGCCAGGCAGGTCCGGCGTCCGCCGATGCCCGGCGGGAAACCGCCTGACCCTCGGAGCGACGCTCTCTCACTTCTTGCAGGTTTCTACACGACGCTCTCTCACTTCTTTCAAGAGAGTGAGAGAGCGTCGTTGAATTGCGGGCGAAAAGTGAGAGAGCGTCGTGACAGGGCAACCGTCTAGTACACCGGCTTCGCTGGTTCCACTTCCCGTACCCAGGCCAGGATGCCGCCGTCGAGATGGCTGACCCGCTGGTATCCCGCCTTGCGCGCTGCGGCCAGGACGGCTGCAGAACGCGTACCGGCCTTGCAGTGGAACACGATGTCCCTGTCCTGCGGCAGCTCGGCCCAGGCCTCCCCCGCGAGGATCCTGCCCTGCGGAATGAGGACCGAGCCGTCGATGCTGACGATGTCGTGCTCGCCGGGCTCCCGGACGTCCACGAGGTCGAAGTCCTTCAGGCCGGCTTTGCGCGACGCCAGCATAGTGGCCAGTTGCGTCGCCGTGACGGTGTTTTCCTTGGCTGTGGCAGCCTCCGGAACGATCCCGCAAAATGCCTCGTAGTCGGTGAGTTCAGTGACGCGCTCAGCCTCCGGGTCCCGCGCCACCTTGATCTCACGCCAGCTGCCCCCGAGGGCGTCAAAGAGCGCCACACGGCCCAACAGGGAACGCCCGACGCCGGTGATCAGCTTGACTGCCTCGGTCACCATGAGCGAGCCCACGGCGGCGCACAGCATCCCGAACACGCCGCCTTCGCCGCAGGACGGCACCGACCCGGCCGGCGGAGCCTCCGGGTAGAGGTCGCGGTAGGTAGGGCCGTGCTTTTCCCAGAAAACGCTGACCTGGCCGTCGAACCGGAAAATGGAGCCCCACACGTAGGGCTTTCCGAGGATGGCCGCGGCGTCGTTCACCAGGTAACGGGTGGCAAAGTTGTCCGCGCCGTCGAGGATGATGTCGTAGCCGGCGAACAGCTCCAGTGCGTTGGAGGCGTCGAGCCGGACGTTGTGGAGCTGCACGTCCACCAGGGGGTTCAGCGCAGCAATGGAGTCCCGGGCTGACTCGATCTTGGACCGGCCCACGTCCGCAACCCCGTGGATCACCTGGCGCTGCAGATTGCTCAGGTCGACGGCGTCGTCATCGATGATTCCCAAGGTTCCCACCCCCGCGGCGGCAAGGTAGAGGAGGGCGGGCGAGCCCAGGCCGCCGGCCCCGATAACCAGGACCTTGGCGTTCTTGAGCCGGCGTTGGCCCAGCGTGCCGATTTCGGGAATGATGAGGTGGCGGGAATACCGCTCGACCTCTTCCGCAGTCAGTGCGTCGGCCGGTTCCACGAGCGGATCCAGGGTTGCAGGGACAGCAGTTGCGGTGAACATGGAAGCCATACTTCAATGTATGCCCGAAGATGCCGCCAGGTCATATTACCCGCGCGTAAAGTGTAGGTAACTGCAATGGAAAGAAGGCCAACAGTGGTTCATCAGGCACCGGTTGATCGGACACCGGCCGGGAAGGCAGCCGCGGGACTGACGCGGGCCGGCGGTGCGCGTTCGGCGAGGCTCCCGCGTGACGAACGTCGCGCCCAGCTGCTGGCGGCTGCCCAGGAAGTGTTCGTCGCCAACGGCTACCACGGAGCCGCCATGGACGAGATCGCGGAGACCGCCCACGTCAGCAAGCCGGTGCTGTACCAGCATTTCCCTTCCAAGCGCGAGCTCTACCTCGCCCTCCTGGACAGCCACCTGAGCTCACTGACTGACCTGATGCTGGGTGCCCTGAGCTCGACCACGGACAATGACGAGCGCGTCCAGGCCGTCATGCGGGCCTACTACCGCTTTATTGCCAGCGACGACCAGGCCCACCGTCTGGTGTTCGAGTCGGACCTCATCAACGATCCCGACGTGAGTTCGCGCCTGGAAACGTTCAACAAGACATTTGCCGACGCCGTGGCCCGCGTAATCGCCGAAGACACCAAACTGCCTCCTCTGGAGGCCCAGCTGCTGGGGCGCGGACTCGCCGGCATGGCGCAGGTCAGTGCACGGTACTGGCTCGAAACGGACGGAGACCTGGACCTCGATGTAGCCAGTGACCTGATCTATCGTTTAGCTTGGCGCGGAATCTCGCGCTTCCCCAAGGAAACCTAGACTACAAATAGAGAACACCTTTAGAACTTTGATTGGCTGGGAGGCCTCGCTGTGGAAGTAAAGATCGGCATTCAGAACATCGGCCGCGAAATTGTGCTGGAATCGGCTCAGGATGCTGACGCTGTGGCAAAGCTCGTCGAGGCATCCATCGCCAAGGGCGCCGAACTTCGCCTGACTGACGACAAGGGCCGTGTGGTCATCATTCCCGCCAACGTCCTGGGCTACGTTGAAATCGGGGCAGAGGAAGCCCGCCGCGTCGGTTTCGGCCAGCTCTAGGCTGCCGCTTCACTTGTCCCACCCGCTCTGCAGCAAGGAGTTCACCGAATGCTTTCCCTGGTAATCGTGGCCCTGGTCACCGTGGCCGCAGGCTTTGTTGTCTGGGCCAACGACCGGCGGCACGCGAAGTACGGCATCGCCCTGCCGGCGGGAGTGGCTACCGCCGTGGGGATGCTGAGCTGGATCATCTTCATTGCCGCAGGGCTTGGCTACCAGCCCGGCCTGACGTGGATTCCGTGGGTGCTGCCCATGGTCCTGGGCACCGGGGCGGCACTCGCCGCCGCGGTGTACCTGGGCCGGAAGCGCGCCCTGCACGACACGAAGCAGCTGACGGCAGCGCTGAGGCTCTAGGGCCGGGGTCCCGGTCCGGACGCGGCGCAGGCTACAGGTCCGGTTCGTGGCCTTCCTCGGTGCACAGGCACAGCCGGTTTCCCTGCGCATCCGTGACCACCACCCAGTTGGGTGCGTGGTCACGGTTCATTAATGCTCCGGTTGCCGCGGTTTTCTCCAATGCCGGGCCGGATTCCGCCTTGCTCCGGTGGATGTCCAGATGGAAGCGGTTCTCGTTTGGCGCGGCGGTTTCCTGGAACCAGAGCCCTGGCCCGCGGCCGTACGGGTCAGCGAGGTCCCCGTACCTGCCTTTCCGGTAACCAAGGGCCGTCCGCCAGACTTCCGAAATCTCGCCCGGATTGGCAGTGTCGATGACGATCTCCACTGTCCGGTATAGCCCCGGTTCCGCGGCGGCCCCGGCAGCAGCGGCCGCCTGGCTGACCGCCGCCGCGGCGGCCACGTCACGCTGCGTTACCTCGGTGCCGGCGTCATGGGACGTGAAGCGGATGAAGACCCTGTTGTAGCGCCAGTCCAGGTCCGGGTGGTGGTTCTGTTCCTCGGCCAGGCGCCCGACGGCGGCAATCAGCTCCAGCGCACCGGCCGCCGTGGGCGTCTTGTAGACGGTCACGAGGCCGCCCAGCCGGTACCTCCAGTCGGGAAGGTCCGCCAGCGCGGCGTCAATCCGTGGTCGGGTAAGAACGTCTTCCTTGCCGGTCACCGTTGGCTCCCTTGGATGGTCTCGGACTGCCTAGAGGAACTCCGCCCGGCCTTCCATGGCCGACGACGCCAGAGCATGCTCGCGACGCGGAATCCGGCCGGCCGCTTTCGCCAGCCTACCGGCGATGACCGCGTGTTTGAAGGCCTCCCCCATCATCGCCGGGTTCTGCGCCCGGGTGACCGCTGTGGCCAGCAGGACGGCGTCGCAGCCCAGTTCCATGGCGAGCGCCGCATCGGACGCGGTGCCGATGCCGGCGTCCAGCACCACGGGAACGGATGCGCGGGAAACAATGAGTTCGATGTTGTGCGGGTTCAGGATGCCCAGGCCGGTACCGATGGGTGAGCCGAGCGGCATCACGGCGGTGGCTCCGAGGTTCTCCAGCCGCAGCGCCAGCACGGGGTCGTCGTTGGTGTAGGCGAACACCTTGAACCCGCGGTTGACGAGTTGCTCGGTGGCGTCCACCAGCTCCACGGCGTCCGGCAGGAGCGTGTGTTCGTCGGCAATCACTTCAAGTTTGACCCAGTCCGTTTCCAGCGCCTCCCGCGCCAGTTCCGCCGTCATGACTGCGTCCCTGGCCGTGAAACACCCGGCGGTGTTGGGCAGGACCCGAATGTTGTGGTCCACCAGGAGCTGGAACAGCGAGCCTGTTTCGGCCGGCGAGTAGCGGCGCATGGCCACGGTGGTCAGCTCCGTGCCGGAAGCGATTAGTGCCGCGCCCAGCCCGTCCAGGCTGGGCGCACCGCCGGTGCCCATGATCAGCCGGGACCCCAGCGGAACACCGTCCACAATGAAGGGGTCCGCCGCCTGCTGTGCCTGTGCCGTGCCGGCAACAGTACTTCCTGCCATGATGCTCAACCTCCCTGTACCGCTGTAACGAGTTCGACGTCGTCGCCCTCGGCGAGCGCCGTGACGTACCACTGGCTGCGCGGCACTACCTCGGAGTTTCTCGCAACCGCCACTCCCAGTTTTTGGCCGTCGGCAGCCTGCCCGTTGGGGGCGAGGTTCCTGCCGGTGACCTGGCTGATGAGGGTGGTGACGGACGCGCCGTCGTCGACCGCGTGGACCGTGCCGTTCAGTTTGATGTTCATGCTGTTTCCTTGTTCGGGTCAATTGTGACTGTGGTTGCGGACGGTGCCGGAAAACGGGAGAACCGGTCAGGCCGGAACGGCGCCCAGCGCGGGTCGGCGTTGCCGTCCATCAGCTGCCTGCAGATGGCAGCGGCCGCAGGCGTCAGCAGGACGCCGTGACGGAAGAATCCGGTGGCAATGATCAGCCCTTCAATGTCCCGGCCGGTGCGGGCGTCCGCGACCCGCCCCAGCAGCGGCGCGTTGTCCGGCGTTCCCGGACGGGCCCTGGCGGTGGCTTCCAGGAGCTCCAGTTCAGCGACGGCCGGCACCAGCACCTGCGCGTCGCGGAGCAGCTGGTAGACGCCGCCGGCTGAAACGGCGGTTTCGGCAGGTGCCGCCGGTTCAGTGCCGGTGCCTTCAACGTCCGCAGCGGCGAGGGCGTCTTCGCGCTGCGTCGCCCCGATCACCACCGTTCCGTCCTGCCGGGGAACGATGTAGACGGGGATTCCGTGGACCATGCCGCGGACAGTTGATGTCACCAGCGGCTGCAGGTAAGCGGGAACACGCAGGCGCAGGATGTCACCGTACACCGGGCGGAGCGGCAGCCTCAGGCCTGGTGGCAGCCCGCCCAGTGCCGCAGACCCCAGCCCGTTGGCAACGATGGTCTCCCCGGCGTTCACGGTGCCTCCCCCGGCCAGGCCGACCCCGCTGACCCGCCCGTCCTCCCAGAGCAGGCCGGCGGCCCGCTCATGCACGGCGGTACCTGCCAGGGACTCTGCGATCAGGGCGAGGAGCCGGCGGGGATCCACCTGGTGGTCGGCCGGAATGTCGAAGGCGCAGGAGATCCCGGGGCTCAGCAGCGGCTCGCGGGCCCGTGCTTCCCTGACGGTCAGCGGTTCCACTGTGAGGCCGCTTGCCTGCTGGACTCCCCGCAGGTCGGCAAGCGCCCGGCGGTCGGCGGCGTCGGCCCCGACGGCGAGGGTCGACGTCGTGAGGTAGCCGGTGCCGGCGGCTCCGGCGCCGGTATCCTGCGCCTCGAGGCCTGCGGCGAAGGCGGGCCACAGCCCCGAGGAGTGGAGCATGAGTTCCAGGAGCTGTTCCTCCTGGTAATGGAGTTCGCTCACGGGCGCCAGCATGCCGGCGGCGGCCCAACTGGCGCCAGTACCCGGTGCGTCGTCGATGAGCACCACGGACCTGCCGGACTGCCGGGCTTCCCAGGCGATGCCGTGGCCGATGACCCCTCCGCCGATGACGGCGACGTCGGCGTTGATTTCCCGGGCGCGTGCGGCGGGAAGGCCTGCTGCGGGTTGCGGGTTCATTGTCATCCTTCCCTACGCCGGTACTAACCGGATCAGGTCAAGCGGTCGGCTCTGACGCCCTCTCAGCCCTGCAGCTTTGTGACAGCTGCGGCGGGCTCCCGCGGTACCACCCCAGTTTAGAGGAACTAGGCTGGTGACATGACCGAGCACGCCGTCCTCACCAGCGCCCGCCTGTACCTCTGCACCGATGCCCGCACCGACCGGGGCGATTTCGGGGACTTCGTCGATGCCGCCTATGCCGGCGGCGTTGACATCATCCAGCTCCGGGACAAGAACCTGGAGGCCGCCGAAGAGCTCGAGCTGCTTGAAGTGCTGGAGGCTGCGGCACGCCGCCACGGCCGGCTGTGGTCGGTCAACGACCGCGCCGACATCGCCTCGCTCGCCGGCGCCCCGGTTCTCCACATCGGGCAGAAGGACCTTCCCCTGGCTTCGGCCCGGAAATTCCTCGGCGATGACGCCGTGATCGGCCTGTCAACCCACAGCCCGGAGCAGATCGACGCCGCCATCGCCGACTCTGCCGGTCCCGGCGGACTGGACTACTTCTGCGTGGGGCCGGTGTGGGCCACTCCCACCAAGCCGGGCCGGGCCGCCGTCGGCCTCGACCTGGTCCGCTACGCGGCCAGTGCCATCGGCAAAACAACAGGCAAAACAGCTGACCGCGCGGATGGAGCGACCGCTGGCGGTTCGCCGCTGCCGTGGTTCGCCATCGGCGGCATCGACCTGGGCAGCGTTGAACAAGTCGTGGCTGCCGGAGCGCAGCGCATCGTGGTGGTCCGCGCCATTACCGAGGCAGACGACCCGGCCGCAGCGGCCAAGTCGCTGTTGGAGGCGCTCGACGCCGGCCAGCAGGACGTCTAGCCGGTCAGGCCGAGCTGCGTCATACGCCGTGAATGGTTCCGCGCCAGGCCGGAGATCAGCCCGCTGACCAGCTCTTTCGCTGTGGCGTTGTCCTCGCCGCCGATCAGGCTTGCCAGGAAGGCGTGCTCGTAGCTGACGCGCTGTGCCTGGGTCAATGCTTCGCCCAGCAGCCGCCTGCCCCAGAGCGCAAGTCTCGACGCGAGCCTGGGGTCATCGGCCAGGGCGCTTTTGAGCCGTTCGCGAAGGACCTCGGTGGTCTCTTCGGAGTCCTGGATCTGTTCTATGAGTTCGCGCGTGGCGGAATCCACATACTGCGAGATGGCCCGGTAAAAGTCGGCTGAGACCGTGTCGATGACGTAGGCCTTCATCAGGGATTCGAACCAGTCCGCCGGGCGTGTCCGCGAGTGGAAGTAGTCCACGGCAGCCTGGAACGGCAGCATGGCGTCCTCGGCATCGATGTTCATACTGGCCAGCCGGGAGCTCACCAGCTCGTAGTGCCGGAACTCAACCACGGCAATCCTGCCAAGTACGGCGCGGTCGTGGAGGGTGGGCGAATACCGCGCGTCCGCGGAGAACCTCTCGAAGGCCGACAGCTCCCCGTAGGCCATCATTCCGAACAGGTCTGCGACGAAGCGGTTGTAACGAGCGGTGTCAGCCGGGGATGAGCTCATCAGCCAAGACTAATGGCGCAATTCGAGCTAATCTGACTTTCGTGTCACATCATCGCCTGTCTCCAAGTGTCCACGAGCAGACCAACCGTCTGGCCGAGGCGCTGCACGCGCTCCGGACGGAATTAGAGCTTCCCGGCCCCTTCCCTGATGATGCCCTTCAGGATGCGCTGGCGGCCATTGCGGAGCACAAGATGCCTGACTTCGACCTCACGGACGTGGAATTCCTGACCATCGATCCCCCTTCCTCGACAGACCTGGACCAGGCCCTGTTCATTGAACGGTCCGGCGGTGGCTACAAGGTCCTCTATGCCATCGCCGATGTGCCATCCTTCGTGCAGCCAGGCGGGGCACTCGACGCCGAAACCCGCCGCCGCGGGCAGACCTTCTACGCCCCCGACGGGCGGATCCCGCTCCATCCGGAAATCATCAGCGAGAGTGCCGGCAGCCTGCTGGCGGGCCAACTGTGCGCCGCGTTCGTCTGGGAGTTCGAGCTGGATCAGGCGGCGCATGTGCAGTCCGTGCTGGTGCGCCGGGCCAGGATCCAGAGCCGGGCGAAACTCAGCTACAGGAGCGTCCAGGAGGACCTCGATTCGGGCGCGGCCGGCCCGGTCCTGCAGCTCCTCAAGGAGGTGGGGCTCAAACGCGTGGAACTGGAGAGGCTGCGCGGGGGCGCCAGCCTGAACATGCCGGACCAGGAAATCGAGCAACTGCCCGACGGCGGCTACCGCATCGTCGCCGCGCCTTCCCTCCCGGTGGAGGACTGGAACGCGCAGATCTCCCTGATGACGGGCATGGCGGCCGCGGACCTGATGCTCGAGGGCAAGGTGGGCATCCTGCGCACCATGCCGGCGCCGGACGAACGCTCCCTCCTGCATTTCAAGCGGCAGACGCACGCCCTGGGAAAGCCCTGGGACGGCCAGGCCAGCTACGGCGAGTACCTCCGGTCCCTTGATCCCACCGACCCGCAGCAGCTGGCCATCATGCACTCCGCCGGGATGCTGTTCCGGGGCGCCGGCTACACGCCCTTTGACGGCACCGTTCCGGATGACGCCATCCAGTCGGCCATCGGGGCGGCATATGCGCACACCACTGCCCCGCTGCGCCGGCTGATCGACCGTTTTGTCCTGGTGATCTGTGAAGCGCTGAGCAACCGCACGGCTGTTCCCGGCTGGGCCCGGGAGGCACTCCCCTCCCTGCCGGAGATCATGGCCGCCTCGGACCAGCTGGCAGCGCGGATGGAACGCCTTGCCCTCGACACGGTGGAGGCGGCCCTGCTCATCAACCACGTCGGGCAGGAGTTCGACGCGGTGGTCATCTCGGGGTCGAAACCGGGCAAGCCGAACGGCAACGGCGGCAACGGGAACGGCAACGGACCGTCCGGCATCATCCAGATCGCCGACCCCGCGGTGACGGCCAGGTGCCCCGGCGAGCTCGAATCCGGCACCACCGTGCGGGTCAGGCTGCTCTCTTCGGACATCGCCACGCGGGAGATCAAGCTGGAACTGGTGGACTGACTTGCGCGGCGTGCCCGGGGGCGTCAGTCGGGGATGGTTGCGCTCAACGGCTAGACTGAGTGAGTAGTAATGGATGCCCGGTCGTTGATTTCCTTGATTTACGAATTCAACAAGCCCGCCCCTACGCGATCTTGAGACACACCAGCTGGTCCCCAGTGCCAGCATTTAGATAGCCCGCGATCGGCTTCCACTGGATTTGCTTGCGCGCTCGAGCGTGCTCCGGAACGGCCTTGCGGCCGGCCCCGTTGAGCAGGCGGCGCCAATGCCCAAATGAATAAGGAAACTCCCCTGTGAGTGAATTGCACACGCACCAGCTTCTGACCGACGACTCCGGAACGGAATCGATCGAGCCGGAAGAGACCATCATCTCGGACGAAAAACCTCATGAGATCGAGGAGAAGTCCTTCGCCGACTTCAACGTCCGCGCCGACATCGTGGAATCCCTGGCCGATGCCGGGATCACCCACCCCTTCCCGATCCAGGCGATGACCCTGCCGGTGGCACTTGCCGGCCACGACATCATCGGCCAGGCCAAGACCGGCACCGGCAAGACCCTGGGCTTCGGCATCCCCGCGCTGCAGCGCGTCGTGGGCCGCGACGACCCCGGCTTCGACAAGCTGGCAGTCCCGGGCGCCCCGCAGGCACTCGTGATTGTGCCGACCCGTGAACTGGCCGTCCAGGTGGCCAAGGACCTGGAGAACGCCGCCAAGAAGCGCAACGCCCGCATCGCCACGATTTACGGCGGCCGCGCCTATGAGCCCCAGGTGGATGCCCTGCAGAAGGGCGTCGAGGTTGTTGTCGGTACGCCCGGCCGCCTGATCGACCTGTACAAGCAGAAGCACCTGAGCCTGAAGAACGTCAAGATCGTCATCCTCGACGAGGCCGACGAAATGCTGGACCTCGGCTTCCTGCCCGATGTCGAGACGCTGATCGCCGGAACCCCGGCCGTCCGTCAGACCCTGCTGTTCTCCGCAACGATGCCCGGCCCGGTCATCGCAATGGCCCGACGCTACATGACCCAGCCCACCCACATCCGTGCAGCCGACCCGGACGACGAGGGCCTCACGAAGCGGGACATCCGCCAGCTCATCTACCGCGCGCACAGCATGGACAAGATCGAGGTCGTATCGCGCATCCTGCAGGCCCGCGGCCGCGGACGCACCATCATCTTCACCAAGACCAAGCGCACCGCCGCCAAGGTGTCCGAGGAACTGGTGGATCGCGGCTTCGCTGCGGCCGCCATCCACGGCGACCTCGGCCAGGGTGCCCGCGAGCAGGCCCTCCGGGCCTTCCGCAACAACAAGGTTGATGTCCTGGTGGCCACGGACGTCGCTGCTCGCGGCATCGACGTGGACGACGTGACGCACGTGATCAACTACCAGTGCGTCGAAGACGAGAAGATCTACCTGCACCGCGTAGGGCGCACCGGACGCGCCGGCAACAAGGGCACAGCCGTCACGTTCGTTGACTGGGACGACATGCCGCGCTGGGGCCTGATCAACAAGGCCCTTGGCCTGAGCGTGCCCGAGCCGGTGGAAACCTACTCCTCCTCGCCGCACCTGTTCGAAGAGCTGGACATCCCCGAAGGCACCAAGGGCCGGCTGCCCCGCGACAAGCGGGTGCTGGCCGGTGTCGATGCCGAGGTCCTGGAGGATCTGGGCGAGACCGGCAAAAAGCCCGGGCGCGGCGGCGCAAGGGACAGCGGCCGCGACAACGCAAAGGACGGTGCCCGCGGAGCCGGACGGGACAGCGGACGCACAGGCGGGCGCGATACCCGCCGCAGCGGCAGCGAGGCCGCCGGACGCTCCGGGGACCGCCGTCGTCGTACTTCCGACAGCAGCACCGCAGCCGCTCCGGCAGCCGAGGCGGCACCCGTGGTCGCGTCGGCTTCCGCGCCGGCCGAGGTGGACCGCGCCACCCGCGCCCGCCGCCGCACGCGCACGCGCCGCCGCAACGGCGAAGTGGTGGCCGGCGGAAACGCAGCGCAGGACGGCGCGCAACGTGGCAACACCGAGGCCTAACCCCCTCAATGACTGACACCGTCTGGGCGCCGGACGGCAGCAACCTGGTGGTACACGCGGACAACGCGGAGTACCTGCCAACGCTGCCGGACGGCGCCTTCACACTCATTTACGTCGACCCGCCCTTTAACACGGGCCGCTCCCAGCGCCGCCAGCAGACAACCATGGTGCGCAACGCGGACGGCGACGGCGACCGCGTAGGCTTCAAGGGCCGCTCCTACGACACGATCAAGGGCGCCCTGCACAGCTACGACGACGCGTTCAGCGACTACTGGTCCTTCCTGGAACCAAGGCTCGTGGAAGCCTGGCGGCTGCTTGCCGACGACGGCACCCTGTACCTCCACCTGGACTACCGGGAAGTGCACTACGCCAAAGTGATGCTGGATGCCATCTTTGGCCGCGAGTGCTTCCTGAACGAAATCATCTGGGCCTACGACTACGGCGCCCGCGCCAAGTTCCGCTGGCCCACCAAGCACGACAACATCCTCGTGTACGTCAAGAACCCGGCCAAGTACCACTTCGACAGCGCCGAAGTGGACCGCGAACCGTATATGGCACCCGGCCTGGTGACTCCCGAAAAGAGGGAACTGGGCAAGCTGCCAACGGACGTCTGGTGGCACACCATCGTCTCCCCCACCGGCAAGGAGAAGACCGGCTACCCGACGCAGAAGCCCGAGGGCCTGATCCGCCGCGTGGTGGCCGCCTCAAGCCGTCCGGGTGACTGGTGCCTGGACTTCTTCGCCGGATCCGGCACGCTCGGAGCCGTGGCCGCCAAGCTTGGCCGGAAATTCGTCTGCGTGGACCAGAACCAGCCGGCCATCGACGTCATGGCGGGCCGCCTCGCAGCGCACGCGACATTCACGTCGTTCCCGCCCAACTAGGTAGCAGCAGGTGTCGTTTTGGCCGCCCAAAACGACACCTGCTGCTACCTAGTTGGGGTAGGAAACGGCAGAGTTCACGGACGCACGACGGCGGTGCCGGTCGCCTGCTCTTCGATCCTCGCCAGGACCTCCGGGGAGGTCAGGTTCTCGCCCAGCAGGTTCGGCTTGCCCGTCCCGTGGTAGTCCGAGGATCCCGTCACCAGCAGGCCGTGCTCCGCGGCGAGCGCACGCAGGTAGGCCCGTCCGTCTTCAGGGTTGTCGCGGTGTTCGACCTCCAGGCCGGCCAGGCCGGCGTCGATCATTTCCAGGTAGGTCCGTCTGCCCACCACACGGCCGCGCGCGGACGCCACCGGGTGGGCGAACACCGGCACGCCGCCCGCCGCCCGGACAAGTGCCACGGCCACAGCCGGATCCGGAGCGTAGTGCTGAACGAAGTACCGGGAGTGGGACGTCAGGATGGACGCGAAGGCCTCGGTCCGGTCCGCAACCACTCCTGCCGCCACCAGGGCGTCGGCAATATGCGGCCGGCCCAGCGTTGCGCCCGGTGCCACGTGGTGGATGACGTCGTCCCAGCTCAGCGGGTAGTCCTCGGCCAGGAGGGTGACCATGCGTTCAGCCCGGGTGAGCCGCGCGTCCTTGGCCTTGGTGATCTCCTCCAGCAGGCCCGGATGTGCGGGGTCATGGAGGTAGCTGAGGAGGTGGACGCTGATGCCCTCATCGGTCCGGCAGGAAATCTCCATGCCCGGCACGAGGGCGACGCCTTCCGCGCGGGCCGCCAGGGAGGCCTCGGCCCAGCCGTCGGTGGAGTCATGGTCGGTCAGTGCCACCACGTCAAGGCCCGCCGCTGCCGCGGCTTCCATCACCGTTGCGGGCGCCTCCGTGCCGTCGGAAACATTCGAGTGGGCATGCAGATCAATCCTCACTTGCCCAGCCTAGTAGATGGTGCCGCAGTCATGCCCCGGGCAGATGGATTACGCCGAGCTGCTGCATGAGGGCCAGGTCATCCCTGTTGGACCAGTGCTCGACGATCCGCCCCCGCTCGATCCGGTGCACTGCCACAGCGGTCTCCCGCAACTCCGCACCTGTCGCGGGGAGGGGACCCGGAAGCTCGGCCACGTGGGTTCCGGACGCAGTCAGCCGGGTTACCACCTTGTCGCCCTCGGCGATCTGGTCCTCGATCTCGTGCCGCCCGGGAGTCGCCGTCCAGAAAATCCGGAAGGCCGCCTTCAGGCCCTCCCGTCCGCCCGGCATGCCTGGAAACGGAGGGTTGTGGTCAAGATAATCCTCCGCAACCAACTCATCCATCGCGTCGATGTTTCCGGCGTCGATTTCTTCGTAGAACCGTCTGATAAGAGCCTTGTTGTCGTCCGTTTCCATGGCTGTCTTTCCGGTTGTTCACGGACGCCCGTCCCGTTGACGGACATTCCCCGTGGGTGCACATCGTAGACCCAAACGCGGCCACGCGGGAGCCCACCCTTTAAGGCCCGTACCCACGGGCTGGAGTGACCGTTCCCACCGTTGGCCTAAGCCGCTCCGCTGGTGAGACTATGGGACGGTGAACGATGCAGATAACGCCTACAACGGCGAAACTACCTCAAACCAGCCCCTCGAAGAGCGCGTCAACAACCGCTCGCAGCGGCCCAGTTCCGACGCCTTCAAGGCCTTTATGGCCAGCAATTGGGCGCCGTCGGCACAAGAGCTCCCCGATCGGGACGCCGTCGCCGACCACGCCGCCAAACGACGCCGCACCATTTCAGACCTGTTCAAAGGCGAACGCCTGGTGGTCCCCGCGGGGCCGCTGAAGGTCCGCTCCAACGACTGCGACTACCGCTTCCGCCCCCACTCCGGCTTCGCGCACCTGACCGGCCTGGGCCTGGACCACGAGCCGGACGCTGTACTCATCCTGGAACCGGTTGAAGAAGGAAAGGGCGACGACGGCGGGAACCACCGCGCTACGCTTTACTTCCGTCCCCTGGCCGGCCGCGACACGGAACAGTTCTACGCCGACTCCCGTTCCGGCGAATTCTGGATCGGTCCGCGGCCCACGCTCGCGGAATTCGAACGGAGGCTGGGCCTCGCCACGGCGCACATCGACGAACTTGAACTCGCCATCACCAAGAATGTGGGCGCCCCCGAAATCGGCGGCATCTCCATCCGGCTGGTGCGCAAGGTGGACGAGAACATCGACGCCCTCGTGGACACTGCCCGGTACAACACGGCCAAGGACCCGGACAACCTGGACCTCGGCGTACTCGACGCCCTCGACGAGAAGCTCACGGAAGCCCTCTCCGAGCTCCGCCTGCTCAAGGACCAGTGGGAGGTCGAGCAGATGCAGATCGCCGTGGCTGCCACGGTGGAAGGGTTCACCGAAGTGGTCAAGGCCCTTCCGCGCGCACTGACGCACCAGCGCGGCGAACGCGTGGTCGAAGGCGCCTTCTTCGCCCGTGCCAGGGAAGAAGGCAACGAGCTGGGGTATGACACCATCGCGGCCTCGGGCAACAACGCCACGGTTCTGCACTGGACCCGGAACACGGGCACGGTCAACGCCGGTGAACTGCTGCTGCTGGACGCGGGCGTTGAAGCTGATTCCCTCTACACCGCCGACGTCACCCGTACGCTGCCGGCCAACGGGACCTTCACCGACGTCCAGCGGAAGGTCTACGAAGCTGTCCTGGACGCTGCGGACGCCGGCTTCGCCGCGGCCCTGCCGGGCACCAAGTTCCGGGACATCCACACGGCTGCCACCACCGTCCTGGCTGAGCGCCTGGCCGAGTGGGGCCTGCTGCCGGTGTCCGTCGAGGAGGCCATCAGCCCCGAGGGCCAGCAGCACCGACGCTGGATGCCCCACGGCACCAGCCACCACCTCGGCCTCGACGTGCACGACTGCGCCCAGGCCAAGCGCGAGCTCTACCTGGACGGTGTCCTCACCCCCGGCATGGTGTTCACGATCGAGCCCGGTCTGTACTTCAAGAACGAAGACCTCGCGATTCCCGCGGAGTACCGCGGCATCGGCGTCCGGATCGAGGACGACATCCTGATGACTGCAGACGGTCCGGTCAACCTCAGTGCGGCCCTCCCCCGCAAGGCCGACGACATCGAGTCCTGGATGGCGGGCATTTACCAGGAAATCGAGCAGCAGCAGCCCTAAGCTACGCAAAAAGCCTCCGCCCGGATCTTGTCCGGACGGAGGCCTTATGTGTCCCCGGGCTACGGCTGCTTGTCGCCTTCGGACGGCCCCTGCTTGGGGCTTTCCTCCTGTTTGGGCACATCGGTGACGCGGACACCGTACTGCGGTCTGCCATCGGGCAGGTCCGGGTAGCGGACGGGGGGCGTGGGAGCCGCGCGGTGCTGGGGGTGTTCCTCGGCAGCAGCCTGCGGTCCGGCACCCGGGGCTCCGGCCGCGTGGGCACCGGCGGACGGCTGGTTCCCGGCTTCCGGCGTCCTCTGGCCGTAAGGGTCGTTCCAGCCGGCGGGCCGCTGGGGTCCTGTTCCCTGCTGCGGCCCATGCTGTTGTCCGGGCTGCTGGAACGGCTGGTTCTGGTAGTCCCGCTGGCCGTACGCTGCGGCCCCGGCGGACGCATCCGACGTGGTCATGGGCAGCTGCTGCAGCATGCGCCGTGCCTCATGGGAAGCCTCAAAGGCCACCACGACGTCGTAGTTGGTGGCCACCACCTGGCTGGTGGAGGTGAAGTCGCGCTTCCCGCGCTGCATTGCGTAGGTCACGATGCCAAAGAGCATAAAGAACGCCGCACCCATGAGCACGGAGGTCACAATCGAGAAGTAGCCGCCGGTGGGCGAGAAGAAGGACAGCATGACGCCCACGAACAAGCCAAACCACATACCGCTCAGTGCGCCCGACAACGCCACCCGCGGGTAGCTCAGCCGGCCGGTGACGCGCTCCACCATCTTCAGGTCGTTGCCCACGATGGACACCAGCTGGACGGGGAACTGCTGGTCTGCGAGGTAGTCCACCGCCTTTTGGGCGTCCAGGTAGGAGGTATACGAACCGACGGTGTCCCCGGCCGGAACCGTGCGGAACTCGTCCGGTCCGTTCGGGACACCGGCCTTGGGGGCACCAAAAATGTTTGACATACACCCATTCTTGCCCATCCGGCTGTGTGCAGGCTGAAATTCAGCTAAAAGAGAGCAGACTCGGTAGCCTGTAGTGGTGAGCACAAATATTTCGCGGGTGTTTGTTGCGCGCCTCCTCGGACTGGATGTCTTCGACCCCCTGGGCGACCGTCTCGGCAGGTTGCGCGACGTCGTCGTGCTCTCACGCGGCACCCGTGGCGCCCCGCACGTGGTGGGCATCGTAGTGGAAGTACCCGGTAAGAAGCGCGTCTTCGTGCCGATGACCCGGATCACCTCGATCGACCAGACCCAGATCATCTGCACGGGCCTGGTCAATCTGCGCCGCTTCGAACAGCGCGGCGCGGAAACCCTCGTGGTGGCTGAGATGTTCGACCGCCGCGTGACCCTGGCGGACGGCAGCGGCGACGCCACCATCGAGGACATCGCCATGGACCGGCACCGTTCCGGCGACTGGTTCGTCAGCAAGCTGTTCGTGCGCCGCGGACACTCCCTCTCGCCGCTGAGCCGGCTCCGCCGCAACGAGACCATGATCATCGACTGGGCTGACGCGCAGCAGGGTGCCAGGACGGAACCGCAGGCCGCCACCCAGTTCGTCGCGACGCACGAGGGCCTGAAACCGGCCGATTTCGCCGAAGCCCTCCAGGAGATGAGCGACAAGCGCCGCTTCGAGGTAGCCAGCGAGCTCCAGGACGAACGGCTCGCCGACGTTCTTCAGGAGATGCCCGAAGGCGACCAGGTGGAGATCCTCTCGGCACTCGACGTCGAACGCGCCGCGGACGTGCTGGAGGAAATGGACCCCGACGACGCCGCCGACCTCCTTGCCGAACTTCCGTCGGCCCAGGCGGAGGAACTGCTGCAGCTGATGGAGCCCGAAGGTGCCGAGGACGTCCGGCGCCTCCTCGAGTACGACGAGGACACCGCCGGCGGCCTCATGACGCCTGTTCCGGTCATCCTCCCGCCCGAGGCCACCGTGGCCGAAGCCCTGGCCCACGTCCGCCGCGAGGAACTTTCGCCGGCCCTGGCGTCGTCCATCTTCATTGCCCGGCCCCCGCTGGAGACGCCCACCGGACGGTTCCTGGGTGTGGTCCACATCCAGCAGCTGCTGCGCTATCCCCCGCCCGAACCACTGGGCAACCTCGTGGATAAGACCCTCGAACCAGTCTCCGACCAGGCACACATCAGCGAGGTGGCCCGGACCTTGGCCACGTACAACCTGAACTCACTTCCCGTGGTCAACGCCGACGGACGACTTGTGGGGGCGGTGACGGTAGATGACGTGCTGGATCACCTGTTGCCCGATGACTGGCGCGCCCACGAGGACGACGCCCCGATAAGGAAGCTTGGAGGCCGCATTGGCTGAGAACACCTCCGCACGAAGCTCCAACACCAGGCCGGGCAGCAAGGCCGCGGGCAAAGGCAGCCTCGATACGCCCCTGAGCGGACGCCAGCGCATTCTTCCCAAGTTCTCGCCCAATCCCGATGCGTTCGGCCACGCCACGGAAGGCTTTGCCCGTTTTATGGGCACGCCGACCTTCCTGGTCTACATGACGATCTTCTGCGTCTTCTGGCTGGTCTGGAATACCTTCGCGCCCGAGGAATGGCAGTTCGACTCGCAGGCCCTGGGCTACACGCTGCTGACCCTGATGCTGTCGCTCCAGGCCTCCTATGCGGCCCCGCTGCTGCTGCTCGCCCAGAACCGCCAGGACGACCGCGACCGCGTGTCCCTGCAGCAGGACCGGCAGCGCGCCGAACGCAACCTCTCCGACACCGAGTACCTCACCAGGGAACTGGCCTCCCTGCGCATCGCGCTCCGCGAGGTCGCCACCCGCGACTACGTCCGCGCCGAGCTCCGCAGCCTCCTCGAGGACATGCTGGAGGCACAGGAGGAACTCCGCACCCATGATCCGTCCGGTGCTGGCAGCCACGAGTCGCCCAAGGACAAAGTCAAAGAGAAGCTGAAGGAACGCCGCGACAAGCAGCGCAACCCGCGCACCCAGCAGATCCCCAAGGTCAAGCCGGACAAGCCCGGTTATCCCGCGCACCTCAATTCCCCCGAAAGCTGAGCACTGACTGCATGAGCACCCCCCTGGCCCAGGCAGTGGACGCTGCACTGGCCACTGTCATCGACCCCGAACTGCGGCGCCCCATCACCGAACTGGGCATGGTGGAGTCCGTGGACATCGCCGACGACGGCCTGGTCCGGCTCGTGGTGCTGCTTACCATCGCCGGCTGTCCGCTGCGCGGCACCATCACCGCGGACTCCGAGGCGGCGCTGTCGGCCGTGCCGGGCGTCACGGGCGTCGACGTCGAGCTGAAAGTCATGACGCAGGAGCAGCGCGATGCGCTGAAGGAGCAGCTTCGCGGACCCGGAGGACAGCGGGGCATCCCGTTCAACCAGCCCGGATCCCTCACGAAGGTGTTCGCGGTGGCCAGCGGCAAAGGCGGGGTGGGCAAGTCCTCGGTCACGGTGAACCTCGCCTGCGCCATGGCCGCCCAGGGCCTGCGCGTCGGCATTATCGACGCTGACGTGTACGGATTCTCGGTGCCGGCACTGATGGGCATCGACCAGTCCCCCACCCGCGTGGACGACATGATCCTGCCGCCGGTCGCTTACGGGGTGAAGGTCATTTCCATCGGAATGTTCGTCAAGGGCAATCAGCCGGTGGCCTGGCGCGGACCCATGCTGCACCGTGCGCTGGAGCAGTTCCTCACCGACGTCTACTTCGGCGACCTGGACGCCCTGTTCCTGGACCTGCCTCCGGGAACAGGGGACATCGCCATCTCCGTGGCGCAGCTGCTCCCCAAGGCCGAGATCCTGGTGGTGACCACCCCGCAGACGGCGGCCGCTGACGTCGCCGAACGTGCCGGCGCCATTGCCACCCAGACGGGTCAGTCCGTTGCCGGCATCGTGGAGAACATGTCTTACCTTGAAATGCCCGACGGCGGCAGGATGGAACTGTTCGGCAGCGGCGGCGGCGCTGTCCTCGCCGAGCGGCTGAGCGCGACCGTGGGTGCGGAGGTCCCGCTGCTGGGCCAGATTCCCCTGGACATCCTGCTCCGCGAGGGCGGCGACGCCGGCGAACCGATCGTGCTCGGCCGGCCGGAGACTCCCGCGGCGATGGCGCTGACCGGGATTGCGGGGAAGCTAGCGGCAAGGCCCCGCGGTTTGACGGGGATGAAACTGGGCCTCCAGCCGCGGTGATTGTTGCGCGCGTGACTGGGGCAGTCCAAATCCCGGCTTAGGTGGCCTCGGAGTCGAAGGGAGCCCGCTCGCCGTCGGCCAGTCGCTCGATGACGCGTGCCGGACGTTCTTCGGCGTAGGACGCGGCGGAGGCTGCGGCTACTGCAGCAACCGCTGCGGGGGCACCGGCGCTGACGGGCTTGGTGTCGTCGTCGAGCAGCGCTTCTTTGATGATCCGGCGGGGATCGTACTGGCGCGGGTCGTATTTCTTCCAGTCAACATCGTCGATGTCGATGCCGACTTCGTCCTTGATCTGTTCCCGCGCGCCGGACGCCATCCGGCGGACTTCCTTCACCAGGTTCGCCAGTTTCTGGGTGTATTCGGGCAGCCGGCTGGGGCCGATCACCAGGACGCCGATGATCAGCAGAAGGAGAAACTCCGGGCCGTTGATTCCAAACACTTTAGGAAGATTACCCTCTCCGGCACGCTGGTGACGATTCTGACGCGGACCGCAGGGCCCACGCTGCAAAGGACGGACGGCTCACGGCGAGAAAAGCTCCATGATGCGGCCCAGTCCGCGCTGCAGCCGCGCAGGCAGTGCCTCGGGCCCGGCAGCCTTGTCCGTTCCGGGACCTGCCGGTCCGCCGTCCGCGCTCGGCGCCGCCGTCGCGGAGACCGAGCCGATCAGCTCCGCCACGCCGTCGTCGGCCGTCTCCGCGGGGAGGTCCGAAATATAGGTGAACGTCACATCGGAGGTCTGGTAGATGGCCTTCCACGGGGCGGATGTGTTGATCCACAGCAGCCCGCCCGCAGGCACGCCGCTTTCCGGCGCAGGCACGAACCCGTCTTCGGCGGCAGGACGGCCCGTCAGGATATTCGTCGGCGAGGAAGCCGCAGCTGCAGACGGCAAACCACCCGCCGGGCGGACCTGCGGGTGCTGTTCCAGGACAGTGGCGAAGTGGTTGCCGTCGGTTAGCCTCAGCTCCAGGACGCCCTGCCCTGAGACGGCTTCACGCCGCGCCCAGAGCACGTGGAATCCCATTGCCTGGAGCTCCGGGCAGGACCATCCCCGCGCTCGGAGGCTTTGGAGTTCCGCGGACGTCAGCATGCCTGCTGTCCCCAGCGGCGCGGCGCCGGCACTTCCCGAGCTGGCGCTACCTGAGCCGGTGTCGGGAGAAACCTCGTCCGGGGAACCAGAGCCGGGAGAAGCGGCGCCGCCGGGCGGGAGGACGCCATCCGACGACTGAAGCCCGAAAGTGGCCGCCTGCTGCTGGAACGACTCTGCGGAAACACCCGCTGCCACGGGCCTGGGGTCACCGGCCAGGAAGTAGGCGGCCCCGGCGACCACGCCGGCCGCCGCCACGGCTCCGCCGGCGGCCAGACCCAGCACCTTTACGGCCGGCGAGGCAAGAACGGGCGGCCGGGCAGCTGAGGAAGCAGGCGCCATGGCGAGGTGCTGCGTCCGGGCCAGCAGCCTGGCCGTCAGGTCGTCGCTGGCGGCAGGGATTGCCGCACGCCGCATGCGCTCAAGGTATTGGCGTTCCCGCCACAGAAGGGACGCGCATTCGGGGCACGATTCCATGTGTTTCGCGCTGCGTCCGCGCTTGCCCCGAGGCAGGAATCCGCGCGAACAGTTGCCTCCAAGGCCACGCAGCAGGTTTCTCAGCTGACCCATGGAGCCGATCAGAGGATGCCGGCGATGCGCGGCATCTTGAGCCGCGGCTTGAGGGACTGCCTGGTCCGGGGATCACGGTGGGCCAGCTTCTCCCGGAGCATGGTGCGGCCGCGGTGGATGCGGGACCTCACGGTTCCGAGTTTGACCCCCAGGGCCTCGGCGACCTCGTCGTAGGACAGGCCTTCCAGGTCACAGAGGACGACGGCGGCGCGGAAGTCCGGCGGCAGTTCCTCCAGGGCGGCCTGCACATCAAGGTCCAGGTTGTTGAATTCAAAGCTCTGTTCCGGGCCGGGTTCGCGGCCGGGCAACCGGGATTCGGCGTCGTCAGCGAGGGCATCAAAACGGATGCGGCTCTTGCGCCGGGCCTGGTCCAGGAACAGGTTGGTGGTGATCCTGTGGAGCCAGCCGTCCAGCGTGCCGGGCTTGAAGTTCTCCAGTGACCGGAAGACGCGGACGAACACCTCCTGGGTGAGGTCCTCGGCGTCGTACTTGTTGCCGGTCAGGCGGTAGGCAAGCCGGTAGACCTTGGCGGAGTGGTTTGTAACCACTTCTTCCCATGTTGGCCTGACCCACTCGGCTTCCGGCTGTGCGACTGGATCTTCAATTGCCGGGACAGGTGCCACAACTGATGCTGACATCGTCCACTCCCCTCGTGGATGGTACAAACGCCTGGGCGGTTCTGGCACCAGTCGGACTGACACCAGTGCTTCGGCGCCGATCACCTCCTGGATGAGCGGATAACCATCATTTCAAAGTTGGCTGGGAATTTCCTGACTTTCGCCGGGCTTCAGCCTTGGGCGGAAACAAACGCGCCCAGGGATGTGAACCGGTGGCCCCGATCACATCCGCGACTGGCCACAGCCTGCCGCGCCGTCACCTCCGGTGCGGGCACCGCCGGACACAGTACGCTGTTAGAAACAATCCCCCTGCCGCCCAGAAAGCGAATCCTCATGAGCGCCGATAAGTCCACGAGCTGGTCCTATGCAGAAGATCTGCCTGCCGAGGATGAAGTCCTGTTGCATGCTCGGGAACGCTCCTTCGAGCTCGGTGTGGCACCGGTGGGGCCGGGGGTTGGAGCGGTCCTGACGGTACTGGCGGCGGCCTCCAAGGCGCAGACGGCCGTGGAAATCGGCACTGGGGCGGGTGTGTCCGGCGTCTGCCTGCTTCGCGGGCTCGGACCCCAGGCGGTGCTAACCACCATCGACGTCGACGTGGAACATCTCCGGGCTGCACGGGAGGCCTTCCAGGAAGCGGGAAGCCCCGCCAACCGCACCCGCACCATTTCCGGCCGGGCCGGAGACGTCCTGCCGCGCCTGACGGACAGCGCCTACGACCTGGTGTTCATCGACGCGGACAAGCCGAACATTCCCGGATACGTGGAGCAGGCTATCCGGCTGCTGAAGTCCGGCGGCCTCCTGATCATCAACGACGCACTGGACAAGGACCGGGTGGCCAACCCGGCCGCCCGGGATTCCACCACCGCGGTTCTTCGCCAGGTGGGCAAGTCAATCCGCGACGACGATCGCCTGGCCTCGGCCATGCTCCCCACCGGCGACGGACTCCTGGTAGCGGTCAAGAAATAAGGAAGGGCCCGCAGCCTTCCGGCCGCGGGCCCTTCCCCACCAAAACTATTCGGTAACGCCGACGAGGCATTCCTTGAGGTTTGCCGCCTCTGCTGCGTTAAGTTCGACCACAAGCCGTCCCCCGCCTTCGAGCGGCACACGCATGATCAAGCTGCGGCCCTCTTTGGTTACTTCCATAGGGCCGTCGCCGGTGCGTGGTTTCATAGCCGCCATGAGGAAAATCCCCTCCAATAGTCCCAGGACCTACCAGCCCGGGCGGGCTGTGGCCGCGTCGTCAAACAAGCCGCCTTGGCGGCCTAGCAGCGGCCACCATGGCTGAACAGTTCTGAATGCAATTTTTGAGTCCAACGGGCTCTGCAATTTGTTCATGCTTAACCCCTATTATCCTGTAATTACCCGCCTGTAGCTAATTGATGGATTTTCTTCATCGCTTGGAAAATCGTGGCCGCCGTCATAGCGGCCGTTCCGGCTCACGGCGGATAGTCTCCCCCGCCGGGCAGCTGCGCCCAGGCCCACAGCCACACGATCCAGACGATCTGGAGCAGCACGAACATGGTGACCACCGCCCCGCGGTAGGCCCGCGAACGCGATAGCAGGGCCGCACTCAGCGCCAGCGGAAACAGCGGCAACAGCATCCGGAACGTGCTGGTCTGGGGGTGCAGGAACACCAGCAGGTATCCCATGTAGCAGACGCACCAGAGCCGCAGTTCTGCCCCGAGCGCCACCACCGGCGGGGACGTCATCAGAAGCCCGAAGAGGGCCACAAACACAAATGGCGCAAGGATTCCCAGCACCGGGCCAAAAAGCTGGATCCCGGTATCGAACCACGGCTTGAAGGGCACCAGGTCGTGGCCGCGCCATACGGTTTCGGTCTTGGTGTAGGCTGCGGGGTCCCCGGTCACCGCCCATGCGATGGCAGGCCACATCAGGGCGCTGAGTGCGCTGACGGCCGCCAATGCTCCCAGGGAGAGGAGCTCACGTCCGTTGTGGGGCAACTGGCCCGTGTTGTCCGGCCCGGATCGGGTCCGCTGCCACACGCGGTAGGCGAGCAGCCCTCCGGCCATGGCGGCGAACGGCACCCCCGTTGGCCTGGAGAGACACATCAGCACAACGACAGGCATTGCCCACAGATACCGCCGCTGCATCACCAGCAGCAGGGCCGACGCCAGCAGCAGGAGGTTGAGGGATTCGGCATAAGGCACCTGGAGCACCGCGGCCACGGGGAAGGCGGAAAAGAAGGCCGCCGCCCACATTGCCGTGCGGTGGCCGGCCTTTTGCCGGAAGAGGCAGTACACCACCAGGGCAGCGCCCAGCCCGGCTGCCATCGCGATGAAGGTGAGGGCCAGTGCGGGATCCAAACCCGTCATGGTCGACAGCGCCCTCCCCAGCATCGGGAACAGCGCGTAGAACGCCCAGGCGTTCTCTTGGACGTTGCCGCTTTCGTCCACCGGCAGTTGGCGGGGGTACCCGTTCCGGAGTACTTCGCCGTACCAGCGGGCATCCCAGATGTTGATGAAGTTCCAGTAGTCCGGCTTGGCGGGAAACCAGGGATTGACGCCCTGGTGAAGGGCAGCCGCCATGAATATGCAGGCGCTGACAATTCGCGCAGCGGCGTAGACGCAGGCCGCTTGCGCCCACCAGGGCCACGTACCGGAACGGGCGGCAACGGACGCCACAATTCTCCGCACAAGGCCGTTCAGCCCCCGGTAGTCCCCCGGCGCCTCCTGCCCGGCGGAAGTGTCCGGTCGGCTCAAGGCCCGCTCTCCCCGGGCTGCGCCGGTGCATGGAGTTCCGCGCGCAGCCGTTCAATTTCGCGGTCCTTGGCAGCAATCTGATCACGGAGTTCGTCCAGCACCTGGTCAACCTGGTCCATGCGGTAACCCCGCAGCCCCAGGGCAAAACGGACCCGGTCGACGTCGGCGGGCAGGGCTTCAGCGGGAAGAAGCACCGGAGGCAGCGAGGCGACAGGTTCGTCGAATCCGTCCAAAAGCGCGGAGCTGCCGCGCCGCCGGCGCCGAAAAAGACCCGACGCGAAATCGGCTCCGAAGAAAAGTGCGGCACCGATCAGCGCGATGGCGAGGAAAATCAGGAAGAAACTCACAGGATCCATCGTGCCAGACGTCGGCGCAGCCGCTATTCAGGGCGCTGGTTGCCGTTCGGCCCGCCGTTACTGCTGCTAGTGCCCGGTGCCGGACGGATTGCGCCATGGATGACGAGGTCCACCGCATGCCCAGGCTCGTCAACGACCTGAATGAGCCCAAGGTCCTTCTCGGAGATCATGCCGTCTTCCACCAGCGTGCCCCTGATCCACTCGAGCATCGGTCCCCAGAAGGCGGTACCCAGCAGCACGATGGGGAAAGAGGTGACCTTTCGGGTCTGCACCAGCACCATGGCCTCGAAGAGTTCGTCCAGGGTTCCCAGCCCGCCCGGCAGCACAATGAACCCCTGCGCGTATTTCACGAACATGGTCTTGCGCGCGAAGAAGTAGCGGAAGTTGATGCCAAGGTCCACCCACTGGTTGAGGCCCTGCTCGAACGGCAGCTCGATGCCGAGCCCCACAGACACTCCGTTGCCTTGGACGGCACCCTTGTTTGCGGCCTCCATGGAGCCCGGCCCGCCGCCGGTAATAACGGCAACTCCGGCCTCGGCGAGTTTGCGGCCCACTTCGACGCCCAGCTCGTAGTAGGCGGAGCCGGGCTTGGTGCGGGCGGAGCCGAAAACACTGACGGCCGGTCCGAGGTCGGCGAGGGCGCCAAAACCTTCCACGAACTCGCTCTGGATCCTGAGCACCCGCCACGGATCAGTGTGGACGAACTGACCGGGCCCCTTGGTGTCCAGCAGGTGCTGGTCCGACATCTCCACGGCCGCCTGTTTACGGCGAAGCTCCAGCGGACCCTTGTGACGGGTGGCAATGGGAGGTACTGGAGTGGGAGAAGACTGCGGATCGGTACTCATCCACCAAGGCTAGCGCGCTTCTCCAAGCCCGTCTGTCCGGCAGGTCCGAACCCATGGCAGCCAGCCGTCAAGCCGCTGACCAGCAGGTATCTCTTGAATTACGATCTGTAGGAACTTGGAGTGATTGCCGTCATATCTCGCTAATGTTCGCTAGATTCTCTCTTATGACTACTCAAGTGCCCGGCGATGCTCTCGTCTCCCTGAAAGCCGTGAATAAGCACTACGGCCAGCTGCACGTACTCAAGGACATCAACCTGAACGTCCGCAAGGGCGAAGTTGTTGTGGTCATCGGACCGTCAGGTTCCGGTAAGTCCACACTCTGCCGGGCCATCAACCGCCTGGAAACCATCGATGACGGCAAGATCGCCATCGATGGGAAGGAACTCCCGGAAGAAGGCAAGGAACTCGCCAAGCTGCGCGCCGACGTCGGAATGGTCTTCCAGTCCTTCAACCTCTTCGCGCACAAGACCATCCTGGAGAACGTCACCCTGGGCCCGATCAAGGTCAAGGGTGTGCCCAAGGCGCAGGCCGACAAGGATGCCATGGCTCTCCTGGAACGCGTCGGCGTCGGACACCAGGCCCCCAAGCTTCCGGCGCAGCTCTCCGGCGGCCAGCAGCAGCGTGTGGCTATCGCCCGGGCGCTGGCCATGAAGCCGAAGGTCATGCTCTTTGACGAGCCCACCTCGGCCCTTGACCCGGAAATGATCAACGAAGTCCTTGACGTCATGATCCAGCTGGCCAAGGAAGGGATGACCATGATCGTGGTCACCCATGAGATGGGCTTCGCCCGCAAAGCCGCCGACCGCGTGGTGTTCATGGCCGACGGCCAGATCGTCGAGGACGCGACGCCTGAGGAATTCTTCACGAACCCGCAGAGCAACCGTGCCAAGGACTTCCTCTCCAAGCTCCTCACTCACTGATTCCCCGGGATCGCACGTACTCAGTTCGCACCCAGGCCACTACAGCGGCCGCCCAATGAAAGGTAATGTCATGAAGGCATTTTTGACACGACGGAAGTCCTTTGTGGTTGCAGCCTCAGCAGCCCTCGCCCTGACACTTAGCGCCTGCGGCGGCAGCGGCGGCGGCACAACCAGCAACCCCACCGTCGCCGAGAAGCCCACCTTCGCAGCGGGCAGCACCATGGAAAAGCTCGCCTCCGCCGGATCCATCAAAATCGGCACGAAGTACGACCAGCCGCTGTTTGGCCAGGTTGGCCTGGACGGCAAGCCCATCGGCTTTGACGTCGAAATGGGCAAGCTGATTGCCGCCAAGCTGGGCATCGCAGCGGACAAGATCGAATGGTCGGAGACCGTCTCGGCCAACCGCGAGCCGTTCATCGAACAGGGCAAGGTGGATCTGGTCATCGCCACGTACACCATTAACGACAAGCGCAAGCAGGTCGTCAGCTTCGCCGGGCCGTACTACGAGGCCGGCCAGGCGCTGATGGTCAACAAGGACAACGACTCCATCAAGAAGCCCGAAGACGTCAAGGGCAAGAAGGTCTGCTCCGTGACCGGCTCCACTCCCGCAGCCACCATCGTGGAAAAGTACGGAGCAGAACTCGTTCCCGCCGCCACGTACTCGGCCTGCCTCGAGCCGCTGCGCAACAAGCAGGTCGAAGCCGTGACCACGGACAACGTGATCCTCGCCGGTTTCGTGGACAAGGAACCTGAGGCCTTCAAGCTGGCCTCGGACGAAACCTTCACCAAGGAGCCCTACGGCATCGGACTGAAGAAGGACGACACCGTGTTCCGCAACTGGATCAACGACCAGCTGGAAGAGTTCGGCAAGGACGGGTCCTACAAGAAGGCCTGGGAAGCAACCGCCGGCTCCGTCATCAAGACTGCCCCGGAACTTCCGGCCATCAACCGTTACTAGGTAGCAACGGCGGCTTCCGGGGGAATTCGTTGCACGCATTCCCCCGGAAGCCGCCACCCTGCTTTTTGACCCCCTATGCCTAGAGCCGAAGGATCCCATGGAAGTCATCATTGAAAACCTCCCTCTTTATTGGGAAGGCCTTCTCCGCACCCTTTTCCTGTCCGTCGTCTCCGGGATCATCGCCCTCATCCTCGGAACACTGCTGGCAGCAGCCCGTGTCTCCCCCGTTGCGGCCCTTCGGGGATTCAGCACCGTCTACGTGGAAATCCTCCGGAACACGCCACTGACCATTGCCTTCTTTTTTGCGGCTATCGTCCTGCCCCGTCTCGGCGTGACATTCCAGCAGTTCGAGGTAGCAGCGATCATCGCCCTCAGCGCCTACACAGCGGCCTTCATCGCCGAAGCAGTCCGCTCAGGCGTAAACAGCGTCCCTCTTGGCCAAGCGGAGGCCGCCCGCAGTATCGGCATGAATTTCGGCCAGGTCCTGAACCTCATCATCCTTCCGCAGGCGCTGCGGACCGTTATCCCGCCACTCATCAACATCCTGATCGCGCTCGTCAAGAACTCCTCCGTCGCCGGCGCGTTCTTTGTCCTGGAACTGTTCGGCTACGGCCGCCAAATGGCCAACGCCAACGGTGACCAGGTCATGGCAGTACTGCTGGGCGTTGCGTTCTTCTATCTGCTCCTCACCATTCCGCTGGGCATCCTCGCCAGCACGGTGGAACGAAAGGTGGCGATTGCCCGATGACTTCAGTCCTCTACGACGTTCCCGGCCCCAAAGCGCGCCGGGTCTCACTGATCGGTTCCGTGGTTGGAACCGTGCTGATCCTGGGCCTCCTGGCATGGATCGTTATGACTCTCGCCCAACAGGGCATTTTTGAAGGCCGCCGCTGGGCCATCTTCACCCGGGGCGACGTCTGGATGCTGCTCGGAAACGGCCTCGGTGCCACGCTAACCGCCGCCGCCCTCGCCGCAGTGATCGCGTTCCCCCTTGGTCTGATGTTCTGCCTGCTGCGCATCTCGCTGATCGCCTGGATCCGGGTTCCGGCCCGCGTGGTCCTGGAATTCCTCCGCGGCATGCCGGTTGTCCTGATGATGCTTTTCGTTCTGCTGGTATTCGGAACGAGTTCCTTCATCGCGGTGGTGGCGGGGCTTGTCCTCTACAACACCGCTATCTTCGCGGAGATCATCCGGGCCGGCATCCAATCACTGCCGAAGGGACAGCGGGAGGCCGGCCTGACCATCGGCCTGACCAGTTTCCAGTCCCGGATGCTCGTGGAACTGCCGCAGGCTGTCCGCCGCATGATGCCGTCGCTGGTGGCCCAACTGGTGGTGCTCCTGAAGGACACCTCGCTGGGCTACATCGTGGCGTACGGCGAGCTTCTGCGCGCGGTCCAGGTGATGGCGGACTTCCTGGGTAACGCGTTCCTGTTCCCCATCTTCTTTGTGGCGGCCGCCATCTACATTGTGATCAACATCTGCGTTTCCCGGCTCGCAATCTGGATCGAACGGCGCGGCTCCAACAAGACCGCAGGTGGCGTGGCCAAGGCGCCAACCGCCGTCGTGGCACCGGAACTCCCGGAAGTACGGGAACCCAAGTAGCAGCATCCGCCAGACAAGCAAGAGGGTCCGCAGCCTGCAGGCTGCGGACCCTCTTGCTTGGGGCTAGGCCGAAAGCCAGGTCCGCAGCGCCCGGAGGCATTCGCGGACGGCTTCCGCGTCCACATGTTCGTTGTCCTTGTGCGCCAGCAGCGGGTCACCGGGGCCGAAGTTCACGGCGGGAATTCCCAGTTCACTGAAACGCGCGACGTCGGTCCAGCCGTATTTGGGCTTGGGCTCAGCTCCGACCGCGGCCACGAAGGACGCGGCGGCAGGGTGATTAAGTCCCGGCCGCGCGCCGGCGGCGGCGTCCGTGCGGACGACGTCGAAGCCTTCCAGGAGTGCGCGGACGTGTGCTTCCGCCTGGTCGGGCGTCTTGTCCGGGGCGAAGCGGTAGTTGATCTCCACCACGCACCGGTCCGGAATGACGTTACCCGCCGTGCCGCCGTTGATCTTCACAGCGTTGAGGCTTTCGCGGTAGTCCAGGCCGTCCACGTTGATGGTCTGCGGTTCGTAGGATGCCAGCCGGGCCAGGATGGGTGCCGCCGCGTGGATGGCGTTGCTGCCCATCCACGCACGCGCGGAATGCGCGGCCTCGCCCACCGTGGTGGCCTCAAAACGGCTGGTGCCGTTGCAGCCCCCCTCGACGGTGCCATGGGTCGGCTCCAGCAGAATGGCGAAGTCGCCGTGGAGCAATCCGCCGTGGTTTCGCACCAGCCGTCCAAGCCCGCTCTTGACCGCTTCCACTTCCTCGTGGTCGTAGAACACAAAGGTGACGTCCTTGCTGGGTTCCGTGCCGCCGTCGAACATCGACGCCGCCAGCGCCAGCTGCACCGCGACGCCGCCTTTCATGTCCGTTGTGCCGCGGCCATACAGCAGCCCTTCCCCCGGTGCGCCGGACGGCCAGAAGGAGGGGACGGTGCCGAGGGACCCTCCGGTGGTCGGCAGGGGCACCGTGTCCAGGTGTCCGGCCAGGATGACCCGCTCCTGCCGGCCCAGGGCGGTACGGGCAATGATTGAATCGCCGTCGCGGACGACGTCAAGCTGCGGAATCCTCCGCAGCGCATGTTCGACGGCGTCGGCCAGCTCCTTCTCATTGCCCGAGACACTGTTGATGTCGATGAGCGCAGCGGTGAGGAGGGCAACGTCCTGGCGGAGGTCCAGGTGGGCGGAGGCGGTTTGAGCAGTCACGATCACAGTCTAGTTCGAGTCCTGCTCCCGCCTCTCGATAGACTGGAGCCATGACTGAAACCGCTGCTGCTTCCGCCGTGCCCGCTGACAATTCCGCATCCGCCGACGCCCGCTCCGCCTATGGCTACGGTGTGGCCACCATATCCACCCGCAATGGCGAGGCCACGGTGCTGGATGTCTGGTTCCCCGCGCCGTCGCTTGGAACCGCGGCGGACAGCCTCCGGGACGTCGGGAACGCTGATCCGGTGCTGGCCGAGATCGCCGCAGCCGGCACCGATGCGGACCGCGGCACCGAACAGCAGGTCGTTTTCGTCCAGGTGCACCTGGACGAGGCTCCTGCCGACACCGCCGATGCCTACCTCCGCCTGCACCTGCTCTCGCACCGCCTGGTCCAGCCCAACACCATCAACCTGGACGGCATCTTCGGAAAGCTCCCCAACGTCGTCTGGACGAACTTCGGTCCGGCCGCCGTTGAGGGCTTCGAACTGACCCGGGCCAAGCTGCGCCGGCGCGGTGCCGTGACTGTCTACGGCGTGGACAAGTTCCCGCGCATGGTGGACTACGTGGTGCCCGCGGGCGTCCGCATCGCCGACGCCGACCGCGTCCGGCTCGGCGCGCACCTGGCCGAAGGCACCACGGTGATGCACGAGGGCTTCGTCAACTTCAACGCCGGAACCCTGGGTACATCCATGGTCGAAGGCCGCATCTCGGCCGGGGTTGTGGCCGGCGACGGCACGGACGTCGGCGGCGGCGCGTCGATCATGGGCACGCTGTCCGGCGGCGGCAAGGAAAAGGTCTCCCTGGGCGAGCGCGTGCTGCTGGGCGCCAACTCCGGCGTCGGAATCAGCATCGGTGATGACTCGGTGGTGGAGGCCGGACTGTACGTCACGGCCGGAACCCGTGTCCGCTTGGTCGGCCCGAAGGATGCCGACGGCGAGGACACCACCAAGGTGGTCAAGGCCGTGGAGCTCTCCGGAGTTCCCAACCTCCTGTTCCGCCGCAATTCCACGAGCGGAGCCGTCGAGGTGCTCCCCCGCAAGGGCCAGACCGTTGAACTCAATGAGGCACTCCACGCCAACTGATTACGTCTGCCCGTCGATGTTCAACCGGCCCGTCGAGGGCCTGAGGGAGTAGCCTCGTGTCACGGAAACGTGGCCTGCGCCGCCTGCTAGTGCTGGGGTTGGCCCTGGCCCTGATTGCCGGCGGGATCTACACGGCAGTGGCTTTTATCCAGCGATCGGAAACGCTCGTTGCCGAAATGTGCACTGCCGCTGTAGGTTCCGCTAAGGCCGAACTGGCAACCGACCAGGCGGCAAACGCCGCCCTGATCACCGCCGTCGCGGTGCGCCGGGGACTGCCGCCGCGCGCGGCGAGCATCGCCCTGGCCACCGCCATGCAGGAGTCGAAGTTGCGCAACATCGAACACGGCGACCACGCCGGGCCGGATTCCCGGGGACTGTTCCAGCAGCGGCCATCACAGGGCTGGGGCACCGAGGAACAGGTGATGGACCCCTATTTTGCGACCGGCGCGTTCTACGACGCCCTGGTGAAGATCCCCGGGTACGAGTCCCTGGAAATCACGGCCGCCGCGCAGCAGGTCCAGCGCTCGGCCTACCCGCAGGCCTATGCACAGCACGAGGACATGGGCCGGGCGTTTGCCTCCGCCCTGACCGGGCAGTCCACGGAAGCGTTGGATTGCACGCTCAAGTCACCGGAAGGGCCCGGCGACGCCCAGTCTGTCGTTGGCGAACTGACAGCAGCTTTCGGGAATGTCCCGGCGACCGCGGACGGCAGCACGATCGTGCTGGACGTGAGCGGCAGCCAGGCCTGGGCCGTTGGGCAGTGGGCGGTGGCGAACGCGAAATCCCTGTCCGTGACGGAGGTCGACGTAGGAGAACTCAGCTGGGACCGGAAGTCACGGAACGGCTGGCAGGCTTCCGACGGGCAGCCGGGCCAGGTCACGGTGACGGTCGCAGCCGGGACTCCCTGAACGGGCTGGCTGACGGGGGTATCCCTGCTGCAGCCGGTGCTCAGACGAGCAGTTCCACCACAGGCTGGACGTAGCTCCGGAACACCTCCGGCTGGGTCAGGAGTTCATTGCTCATGATGATCTTGTCCGGCTCCAGGTACCATGCCCGCGGTTCCGTCAGCGGGAGTTCGATAATCGTGAGCGTGAAATCCCGCGATGCCCGGCCCACTTCAAGCAGTCTGTCCTCCACCATGTCGCCGAGAAGCTGCGCGGCGCCGCTGGCCTCGCGTTCAGCTTCCATGGCCGCATATTCGGCGCGGCGCTCCCTTGCCCAGGTCAGGGCAGAACCGAAATGCGCCTGCAGTACACGCCGCAGGGCCGGCGAGTTGCCAAAGGCGTCAAACCCGGGAGGGGCCACTTCGGGGGCCATTTGGGGATGCGCCTTGAGTAGCTGCTCCCACCAGGCCTCCCACTCTGTCTTCAGGGCGCTGATCCCGCCTACTTCGGACGTGAGGTTGGCGTGGTCCACCGGACGGATCTTTGGCGCCATGTGGCAAAGCGCGGGGCGCCCGGCACTGTCCAGTCCGGCGGCGTCGCGAACGTACAGTGCAATGAGCATGGGACCCGAGGTGTCCATAGTGATTCGCCAGCCAGGACCGCCTGTGTGGTGCATCCGAATGGCCTCCCTTGGCTTGTTTACTGTCTCAGTGTATTCCTGATGACTACCGACGTTAATGGGCGGCTGGAGACTCGACAAGGCTCTGCAAGTGGGATGCCAGCACGTCCCGGCACATTTCCGCGGTCATCCATTCCGGCTGCAGCAGGGCGTGCATCGTCAGGCCGTCCAGGGTGGCGAGCAGCCGCTCCGCTTCCGTGACCAGGAACTGGTGACCGTCGTCGTCCAGTTCCCCGGGCGCCCGAAGTTCCATGATGAGCCACCCCACAACGGCGGCTACGGCCCGGTGGCTGCGGTCAGCCTCGGCGGCTAGGAAGGGCCTGATCCTGGCTGCGTTTTTGAACGCCATCCAGACACACGCGTCCACGGCACGTTCCTCGTCGAGCGGCAGGAACTGGCCCAGCAGTGTTAACACTCCTTCAGTGTGGCCCGCCGTCCCCGGGGCCAGGTGCATGAGGTCCTCCCGGGCTGCGTCGAGCCGGGCGGTGATCCGGTCCACCACAACACCGAAGGAGTGGGCAAGGAGTTCGTCGCTGCTGGCGAAATAGTGGCGGACGGAACCCACCGCAAGTCCGGCCTCATCAGCGACCTCACGCAGGGAGGCCCGTTCCAGCCCGTCCGCGGCGATGATCCTGAAGACTGCTTCAACAACTTCCTGTCGCCGGACTGCGGCATCAACGATTTTAGGCACCCCTATTATTTAGCACAGTTGTGCCGCCAAGGCGTGGGCAACACGGGCAGCAGGCTGGCCAATTGGGATAGCGTTGGGCCCATGAGAATTCTGGTCACGGGCGGCACCGGGTATATCGGGTCGCACACAGTACTGTCCCTGCAGGAAGCCGGCCATGACGTGGTAGTCATCGACAACCTGGTCAACTCGAGCGAGGAGTCGTTGCGCCGCGTGGCCGAGCTCAGCGGCAAGGAAGCGGTGTTCCACAACGTTGACCTCGTGGACGAGCCGGCCGTCGACGCCGTTTTCGCGCAGGACCGGATCGACGCAGTGATCCACTTCGCAGGCCTGAAGGCTGTGGGTGAATCGGTCCGGGAGCCGCTGAAGTACTACTACAACAACCTCGTCGGCACGCTGAACCTGATCCGCGTCATGGACAAGCATGACGTCCGCTCCCTCGTGTTCAGCTCCTCGGCTACCGTGTACGGCGAGCACAACCCCATCCCCTATGTGGAAAAGATGGAGATCGGCGCCAACAACCCCTACGGCCGGACCAAGGAAC